>CAJFOZ010000091.1 GCA_904397895.1 uncultured Clostridia bacterium | reverse complement strand
GGCAAAGCCCTCTGTTACTAGCACGCGTGTCTCGTCACGCAAATACGATCTGCCAGCCGCGAGAGTTCTACTTCTTGCTACCCGTAAACGGGTTTAGAAATTTCCCATCGTCAGTTGTTCTCCGGCCTTGTCTTCTTCCAACTGATGCCGGATGTACTCCTCAATCTTTTTTGCATTCTTTCCTGCTGTGTCCACATAATACCCTCGACACCAGAATTCTCGATTCCGGTACTTGTACCGCAGTTCTGGGTACTTCTCGTAGATCATCAGACTGCTCTTTCCCTTCAAGTACCCCATGAAACTGGAAACCGCTACTTTCGGTGGGATCTCCACTGGCATGTGTACATGATCTCGACATACCTCTGCTTCTACTATTCTTACCTTCTTCCAGTTACACAGCATCCGCAGAATTTCTCCTATCTCTTGACGTTTCTCTCCACAGAATACCTTTCGGCGGTACTTTGGGGCGAATACTATATGATACTTGCAATTCCATTTTGTATGCGATAAACTATTTACGTCATTCATCTCAATGACCTCCCTTTGCTTTCTTTTGTGCAGTTGCCAAACCGCACTCCTATTTTAGCAAAGGGAGTTTTTCTTTCTTCATCATCGCCACTAGGCTTCTTTCGAACCACTCGCCTAGCGAGTGGTTTTCGCGATACAAAAATACCCTTCTCCGTTGGGAGAAGGGCATTACGAATAAATATTATCATTCTTCAAGCTGTATATAGAAATTAAACAGGTATTTTCATCATATCTGGCATAGAAACAAAACCTATTTTTTCATAAAGAGATTTTCCCGCTTCAGAGGTTTCTAAGTAAATTTTTGAAATTCCCCTCGTAGTTGCCTGGCCTACAAGCCAGTTTATAATTATTTCTCCTACGCCTTGTTTTCTAACTTCTAGGCGGGTATAGATATTCATTAGATAGGCGCATCTGCCGTCGGGATTATCCGGCGAAGGCATTTCTCGATAGATGCACATACCGCCGCAGCCTACAATCTGATGATCGGCGTAGGCAAAACAGGCGATATGACTGCCTGCAGGGATAGCGGTCCGATAATATCGTCGGTTCTCTTGCTCCAATTCTTCTGTAGGACTGTCTGCCGGGATGGCAAATACTTCCCGCAATACAGTCATCCGCCATTTCAAGAGCAGTTCGAGGTCTGAAAGTTCTGCTTTTCGGATTTCTATTTTCATTAGATATTCCCCGCTTTCATCACAACGGGCAATTTTGCCACATCCGGCTTGCCGTTGGTATTCAACGGAATCTGCGGCATTTTAACGATAAACTCCGGGATCATAAACGAAGTCAGATTTTCCGCAAGCTCCTTTTTGACCGAGGACACCTTCATATTCTGATCCGACGGCACAACACAGGCCGTCATGTAAGAAAGCCCATCTTCGTCCGTAAAAGCCCGGACAACAGCTTGTCCCACGCCTTTGCATTGATAAAGGCGAGACTCCACCTCGGACACTTCTACCCGCTTTCCGTAAATCATGATCTGCGTATCTTTTCGATACAAAAACGCTATATCTCCATCTGGCAAAATATACCCAAAATCCCCGCTCCGATACATCCGACTTCCATCTTCTGATACCTCAAAGGCTTTATTCTCTTCTTCATGGGCTCCGATATATCCAAGTGATACACCGTCCCCATAAATACAGATTTCGCCGGTTTCACCGGCAGGAAGCTCATTTCTATCCTGATCTAAAATACGGATTCTCGTACCCTTTACCGGATGCCCAATGGGATAGGTTCCGTCTGCCAGAATATTTCCCTGATTGCAGCGATAGTAGGAGGCACAGACCGTTGTCTCGGAGGGGCCATAGGCATTATAGACTTCTGCCTGTTCCAGCAGGTTGTTTACATATACCCCACGCAGTACATCCCCGCCGCTGATTAACAGCCGGACCCGGGACGGGATTTTCTCCAAATGGTTTATTTCTGCCAAAAGATAGGGGAAACCGCTGATAATAGTAACATGGTGTCTTTCCACAAAATTCATCAGAGAATGAATATCTGATTTATCCTCTTCCGTTGGAATGGCGAGAGCCACCCCATTTAACAGCCCTGCAAAAACTTCCTCCACAAAAATGTCAAAAGAGCATACGGAATATTGGAGCATCACATCACCGACAGCAGGGTGAAACTCATTCTCAAACGCTCGCACATAATGGCATACATTATGGTTCGTCACACATACTCCCTTTGGCCGCCCGGTTGTGCCGGAAGTATAAAGCACATAGGCGGGCATTTCCGTGGTGCAGGCTGACGTTCTTTTCGCAGCAGACATTTCCGCACCGCAGATTTCGCAATCGATGAACCGGAGAGGAAAGCCTTCCAGCTTGTTCTCGTTTTCTTTTTCCGTCAGAATGAAATCAACATTTGCTTTCTCCATCATGTAGCGAATTCTGCCAACGGGAAAATTCGGCTCTGCCGGGACATATCTCGCTCCGCATTTTAGTACGGCCAGCATGGATGCAATCATTTCCGCACGATGGCTCATAACGATTCCAACACTTGTGATTTTTTGAGGAAAACGATCCGCTATTATATCTGCCAGATCGGAAAGCTCCCCGAAAGTCAGCGTTCTGTTGTTTTCTATAATAGCAGTTTCGTTTTTGTGGCTGCGTACCACATTTTCAAAAAGCGCATAAATCGTATCTGTCATAGTACAGCCCTCCTGTCAGTTCTTTGGTTTATCTGTTCAAAATCCACGAAATACCTGTTGCCGTTCTTTGGACGGCGTTTTTATAATGATTGCCCGGATTGAGTTGAAAGAACGTATCAATGCCATAGCCTGCATAGAGGCTTTGAATTTTTTCCGTATTTTCCTGTACTGTTTTCAGATAAGGGTTTTTCGTCCTGCTCTCCAAGTCTCCAAGGGAAAAGTAAACGCATTCCGGGAGCCTTTTCATCTCATGAGAAGTGATATATCCCATGAGTCCTGGAAACCATAGGGAGCCGGACATACTTGCAATTCTTAAAAAAAGGGCTGTCTGATACAGAGAGTACACTGCAAACAGCCCAGCAAGAGAATACCCTGCCAGCCCTCTCCACGAAACGCCATGCACCAGTTTCTCTGCCCGCGGCATAATTTCTTCTATTAGGAGTTGTAGGTAGTCATCAGGGCCGCCAGTACAAGGAGTATCTTTTTCGGAGATTGGAGGAATATCCCAAGGTGCCATATCGTGATCCCATTTCAGGCCGCTGATTGCGACAAGCGTAAAAGCGGGACATCCCATGCCACACAATGCCCGGTACACCTTCTCACCTTCCCCTGCAAAGGTATTCATATACACTATGGCGCTGTCCGGTTCGGAGCTGGGATATACTTCAATTCTTTTGTTCGCTATATTGAATTCGTGCTTATTGATTCGTTCTCTGCTCATTCCTACATCACATCCTGTTGACTATTCCTGGTATTTTAATTATACTATGTCTATATATGAAATCAAGTACGCAGAAATTTTGTACATAGTATGAAAAAAACTGACTATAAGGAGAGTGTGGCTATGGAACAGATGATGAGCTACAACGAGTTTTTAAAACGAGTGAAGGAGGGTATCGTAACGGAAAATGGAAACTGCCCCGTTACGCCTGGACTGACATTATTTCAGGGAAAATGGACGGATCAGGTTCTGTATGTCCTCTGCATTTATGACTCCATCCGGTTCGGAGAACTGAAAAAGAATCTGCCCGGTATTACCAACACCATGCTTACAGCGACACTCAGGGATTTAGAGGCCAAAGGAATCGTCCACCGTGAACAATTCAACGAAATTCCGCCCCATACCGAATATTCCTTTACGGAAAAGGGACGTGATCTATACCCTATTTTTTATGCGATGATGAACTGGGGGCATAAGTATGAGAAAGACTTTTACGGTGATACCAGCTCAGAGGGGGAATAGCGATGGATATTATCAAGAGTGTCTTTCAGCGAAAAGCCGTTGTAAGGGATAAATTGCCTGCTTATGGTTTCACTTACGATTCCGGGGTATACGTCTACCATACAATCTTGCCGAGCAGTGGATTTGAGATGCAGGTTACAATAGCGCCGCAGGGGGGAGTTTCAGCTTCTGTTATTGATCTGGCTGTCAACGAGCCGTATACGCTGCACCTTGTAAGTGATGCTACCGGCAGCTTTGTCGGCGGCATACGGTCAGAATATGAACAAATTTTGCGTGATATAGCTGATAAATGTTTTGAGCCGGATGTATTCAAAAGCGTACAGGCGAAAGAGCTGATCCGCTATGTTCGTGACACATATGGTGATGAACCGGAATATTTATGGACAAAATTCCCCGATAATGCCGTCTGGCGTCGTAAGGATACCGGGAAATGGTACGGAGCTTTGCTGTCTGTTTCTACCAGTAAATTAGGCATTTCCCCTGGCAAAATGGCCGAAATTATTGACCTGCGGATTCAGCCCGAAAAGATGGATACACTGATTGACCAGAAGATCTATTTTCCCGGCTGGCACATGAATAAAAAGAATTGGTACACGATAGTTTTGGATGAATCGGTTTCTTTTGAAGAACTTTGCCAAAGAATTGATGAAAGCTATAAACTGGCGGTAAAATAAGCAAGATGGAACTGCTGCATGAGGAATAAGACTATAGGCCAGAAATTGAATGTCCGTTTTTGAGAAGAAAATTTGGGGAAATGATGGTATTCTGGTTTTGGCGGTGGAAAGAATGTTTTCAAAGAATACCGCAAATTTATTTTTCAATCCCGGATGTGCATTAAGTTTGTACCGCCCAGAGAATATAGAAGAAATATTCCGGTATTTGCAAAGTAATTACCCGCAAATCCAAATGCACAATGTATGCTGCCGACATAATCCCCAGCTGCCGGACGGCTCTATTATCATCAACGTATGTGCCGGTTGCGACAGACGTTTTCGCACACTTTACGACGGAATTTCTACAATTTCTTTATGGGAGATTATCGATAAGCTGGATGATTTTCCTTTCCCCGATTATCACGGCATGGAGGTTAGTATTCATGACCCCTGCCCGGTACGGAACACTCCTGTTGTTCACGAGGCTGTCAGAGGACTGTTGCAAAAAATGAACATCAAAGTGATTGAAGCGGAAAAAATCGGCACTAATTCTGTCTGTTGTGGAGATAGCCTGTATCCGAATTATGACATGGAGAAAATACATACAGCCATGAAAAACCGGGCTGACAGTATGCCGTGTGAGAAAGTTGTCGTGTATTGCGTGTCCTGCATTAAATCCATACAGATTGGCGGCGGATTTCAGACAGTAGATCATATTTCTTCATGATCCGCAGTACAGTTTTAGGATTGCAGAAATCCCGCAGCAGTCTATTCTCCATCCGCAGCCGCTGGATCTCATACGCCTGCTCTGCTTGCTGACTAACTTTGCGTCCTTTGGGGGACGTCCTTTTGGCCTGGGCAGGATCCCTGCTGCCAGTTTCGATTGCTTGCGGTTATACCGGTTTATCCAATTCTTGATCTGTACCTTGCTCAGCCCAAACCGGTCCGCTATTTCTTGCCGTGTCGCCCCCTCCTCCCGCATAGCCAGGATTTCCTTCTCTATCTCTTGAATATGTGTGTATTCTCGCTTGAACATACGAACGCCCTCTGTACAGGTTTATTTTCCTATACAGGGGGCGTTTTGTCTATTGTCCACTTTTACTGGACCTGTTCACCAACAGGAGGACGGCTTTTCTTTTATTTTATTCGTAATGCGTCCACATTCTCAACACATGAACTACTTGTTCTTCTTCCCTTACAGCATAAACGAGACGATGCTGGATATTAATCCGACGAGAATAGAAACCTGATAGATTACCGATCAGTTTTTCGTACGGCGGAGGGTTCTGGAATGGATCGGTTTTGACAATATCCAATAACTTTTTGGCTTTGGGAAGCATTCCAGCAACCTTTAGCTTCTCATAGTCCTTCATAGCTTGTTTGGACAAAATTACTTTATACATCCCAATCCAGATCCTCCATATTGGTTCCCTCTTCCAGTGGTTCTTTTGCAGCCTCTAGAATACTTTCCCCCATACCGGGAATATTGACCAAATATAGGGTCTCCATGATAGCGTCCCAGTCTTCTGAGGAAACCAACACAGCGGCTGCATTCTTCCCTACAATCTGTACCGGTTCATGAGAATCTTGTGTCCGCGCAACTAAATGATAGAGATCTTTTCGGGCGTTCGTAATATTAATACTATCCATTTGTCCGCCCTCCTTTCTATCTCCATTATATCATACGTAATAACGTACGTCAATGTGCAAGTACGTTTTTGCGTACTTTAATAGCATTTACTACAAGGACCTCTCCCTTGGCTTATAGCTTGCTCTAAGGGTATCTGATAAGGTGCTTTCATATTACTACAATCGGGGCTACTATGGTATTTCTTTCCATTCCCTGAAACCCAAACCATTTCTGATTTTTTATCTTCTGTTTTAGGGGGCTCCTCTTTTGTAGGCTCTGTTTTACTTTCTACCTTTGCCGGAGCTTTTGATGGTGTTACAGGTTCTTCTTCAACTGGTATCTCGGATGATACTTCTTGTTGGACAATGGGGTCACATTCTTCCAGCATTTCTTTAAGTTCAAGTAAGTTGTCGTGAGTATTATCATCCATGACCGTTTCTTCACCACGATATACATACTTGACCGTTTTAAACGCCTGCCATCCTATTTTTTCATAAGCGTTTCCGGTATCTTTGTACTTATAGTCCAGCAACGCTCCATAGTACATGGTTTTTTCCATGTTGTCGCTGCCTTGGAAATAGGAAGTCGTATTCTCTTGAAGCCAAATCAATGCTTCCTGTAGTTCTTCGTCTGTAGCGGTTTTTGCATCTTCTTTTGCTTTAAGTGCAATTTCATCCACCTTTGCAGAAGTTTCTGCTTCTGGCTTCTTACTGACCGATGATTCAGTGATTTGGCTAGAAACTTTAGAGGATGCCTCTGAACTCACTATTTCAGAAGATATTGAAGACTCCGGTACCGTAGAGGCCGGCTCAACCTTATTGTCTGTCATGACTCCAATAAAGATCACCAGTGATACTACGAATACTGCCGCTCCAGCTCCCAGTATCTTTTTGTCCACATTCCTCTGGCTCTTTCTGCACCAAAGCCAATAAACTAGAATCCCGATGGGTGCTACAACCCATCCAATTGCCAGTAGAATACATGCTCCTATAATACCTAGAAGCACTTTCCACCACATTTTGTTCTGCCCTCTCATTTTGTCTCCTCCTATGATTGACTTTCTTCGTCAAGAAAGTATAATGATTTCGGAGGAAATAAACGCATTATTTTTTCTACTCTCCGCATCCCTGTTTAGAGGTACCAGCTCTAGACGGGGATTTTTTTATTGCTCATCTTTCTGATCCCTCAAAAAATCCTCAATGGCCCGATTGACTTCGGCATCAGTAGGTTGAGCAATCCTTAACTCTCGTTCCTGTCCGACTGTGAAACCTAGTTGTTCCAACTTCTCATAGACCTCTCTTGTGACCAGATCATAATCTACTATCTTACCGTCAGAATCATACACCGCTACACGTACGATATCCTTATTACCGTTTTTATTCTGTGGTGATGTTAGTTCACACGTTCTTTCCCCTTTTTTGCCGACCTCTTGGGATTCTTCCTGTTGAGCGGCTTCATTACTGAGGATATAATCGGTATACTTATCCACATTGTCTTTACCAGTCTCGCTTAGGGACTGGTATTTTTTTATGTGGTCTTGGGTACGCTCATCGTCTATACAAGCCTTAGATTTGGTAGTATCTACATCGACAGTAATAAAGTAATCTGCCGATACTCCATACACCTTGCACAAAAGAGCAAGTTTTTCTACATCTGGCTCGCTCCGATCATTTTCATAATTAGACAAAGTCTTGTAGTTAATACCAGTCAGTATTTCTACATCTTTTTGTCCGTATCCAGCATTTTCTCTTGCTTGTTTTAATTTATTTCCCAATCCTTCCATCGGTTCACCTCTTTCTGTTGCATATGATACCGTATTTCCGTAATAGTGTCAATATAAAAATCTTAAAAACTTGGATTTTTACACTTAATATTCCAAAAAAATAAAGACCATAATGCAAATGTAGTCCAATAAATAGCAACTAAGATAAGGAGGTGAAATAAAGTGAAAGAGGCAATAGTAGCGAATACTCTTAAGCGGTATGTCAAAGAATACCTCGTTAATACTGGCAAAAAGCAAGCATTTCTACCAAATGAATTGGGGTATCCTCCGAAAACATTCAGTATGCTATTGAATGGAAGAAAGCCGATCAGAATAGACGACATAATTATTTTCTGTCGCTATTTTAAAGAATCTCCAAACACATTCATTTGGGTTGACCAAGCCAGCTAAAGAAAAGCCGCCCCACGAGGGAGCAGCTACAGGGCATCCTTATAAAACGTATGTGCTGATGGTCCGACAAATTGCGGGAACATCTGCCCTGCTGGTAAACTCGAACTTTACCATACCAAGGCCGCTAAACCAAAGTTCCAGCTCACTGTCCAAATCCATCACACCAGCGGTTTCAACCGAAAAGGCTTGGATTTTGCTGTAAGGCAGGGAAGTAAAATCCTTTTTCTTACCGGTCATTCCCTGCACATTGATTGCAATAATCCTTTTACTTGTGAAAAGCACTCCATCACGGATGGTTTGGTATGCGGAAAGGATTGTTTCATCAGGCAGTAACAAGGGTGCAACCATAGAAGAAAAGTTTTCAGGTGGCACCGGTTTCAATTTCATAAACGAAGCGTTTTTAAAATCAATCATGAATTTCACTCCTTCTATTATTTTTTCTTTAAGAATAACCTAAAGTCACGGAGAATTCAATAGAAAGGAAGAAATTCAACCAAATCCGCCCCACAATGGAGCGGTGAAAGGAGATAAATCAAATGAGTACAGATCTAACAATCTCGCCGTCAATTATGCGGCAATATGAGCAGCTATATAACCTGGTGGAGTATCAGACACAGGACGGCCTACTAACCGCCAAGCAGGCACCGGAATTCTTACATAAGGATCCCAATTGGCTATTGCGTGCCACCTATGATGGCATGTGTCCTTTCGCCTTTGGATCTAACAAGGGCGTCGGTCGCGGGACGAGCTGTTTCTACTCCCTCCCCTTCTTTTTCTATATGACGCAGGGGATCTTGTTCCGCGCGGCAACCGACAAGGATAGTTTACCCGGGCTGTTACAGGTATAAGGAAGGAGGTGACAACATGTGGAGATGTATGCTCTAAGTGACTTCTTAATCATGGTTTTTGTCATGGTTAGTGAAGCAGTCACTTAGAGCATTTTCATTTCAGGAG
>CAJFOZ010000090.1 GCA_904397895.1 uncultured Clostridia bacterium | reverse complement strand
GGAATACATAAAAAGCAATTGGAAGAAGATCAGATACGGGTAGCAAGGAAACCAAGGCATAAAACAATACCCCTCCAGGGGTTGCCCAAAAAAGCAATGCAGTCGGCAGACCTTTTCGGAACCTCTTTAGGGGCATTGTTTGTATTACACCCTTTTAGGGTTTCTTCATGCCTCCGGCAAAGCCAGAGGTTTTGACTTTAGATTACTTTGCTGGTTGGCGATCAAATATTCAGCACAGCGAATTCCATCCACAGCGGCCGACATGATGCCGCCGGCATATCCGGCGCCTTCACCGCAGGGATAGACTCCCCGTATTGCCGACTGTCCGGTCTGGTCCCGGGTGATACGGACAGGAGAGGAACTTCGAGTTTCCACTCCCGTCATGACAGCATCGCGTGAGGCAAACCCTTTCAGCCGTTGATCCAGTAGGGGGAGGGCCTGACGGATGGACTGAGATACAAACTCTGGAAGACACGCATCTAGGCTACACAACTCTATGCCCGGACGATACGTAGGTTCTACATCACCCAAAGCAGTGCTGGCCCTGCGGTTTAGAAAATCCCCCACCAACTGGGTGGGAGCATGGTAATTACTACCTCCTAACGCGTAAGCAGCCCGTTCCATCTGCCTCTGAAACTGTACGCCGGCCAAGGGATGGGAGGAAGGAAAATCAGTGGGACGAACATCCACCAGCAGAGCGCTGTTGGCATTGACGCCGTCACGACGATAATGGCTCATACCGTTGACGCATACCCCGCCTTCTTCTGATGCCGCTGCGACAACCTCGCCTCCAGGGCACATACAGAACGTATAAACACCGCGTCCATTGGGGAGTCGGACAGATAATTTGTAATCCGCAGCGCCCAGAGCAGGATGGAAGGCAAATTTCCCGTATTGGCTTTGGTTGATGGAGGCCTGGAGATGTTCAATGCGTACCCCGGCTGAGAAGGCCTTTTGTTCCATGGGAAGACCGGCCTGATGAAGCATTTCAAAGGTATCGCGTGCACTGTGCCCAATGGCCAAGATAAGCGAATGTGCAGCAATGGTTTTATCCTGGCCTCCCTGTATGATCTGGATGGCACTCAGCCTATCCTTTTCAAAAGAAAGCCCCGTCAGCTTTGTATCGAAAAGGACCTCTCCTCCCAACCGGACGATGGTTTCCCTCAATCTCCTGACGATGGAGACCAAAAGATCGGTTCCGATATGGGGTTTTGCCAAGTAGAGGATTTCCTCTGGAGCCCCGGCATTCACAAATTCTTCCAAGACTTTGCGGCAGCGCGGGTCTTTGATGCCGGTAGTCAACTTGCCGTCCGAAAAGGTACCGGCGCCGCCCTCGCCAAACTGGATGTTGGAACAAGGGTTAAATAAACCGGTTTGACGGAACCGTTCCACATCTTTTAGACGGGTTTCCACATCCATACCACGTTCGATGACCAGAGGGGAGAGTCCGCATTGAGCTAGAATCAAAGCGGAAAATAGTCCGGCAGGACCTGTCCCCACCACCACTGGACGATGGCGTAATGGGGCAGGCGCCTGAGGCAATTGGTATCGATAAGGGGGAGGAATGGTGATGGTATAGGGCCCTTTGCGGCCCACAAAACCATGTTCCTCATTGATAATTTCTACATCTACGCTGTATGTAAAATGGACATTGTTTTTCTTCCGAGCATCTACTGACTTTTTAGCGATGGTAAGGTTGCGGATATTTTGGACCGGGATGCCTAGGATACCGGCTGCCTTGGACCGCAAAGTTTTTTCACTTTTCCCAAGAGGTAGGGATAACCCGGAAATACGAATCATGTTTGTTTCCTCCCTAGAAGATGTTGGACGGCACAACGTCCGGCCACGTAACCGGAACTCCACGCCCACTGAAGATTGAATCCACCACAATCGCCGTCGACGTCCAACACCTCTCCGGCGGCATAAAATCCAGGGGCCAAACGGGATTCCATTGTTTGACGATGAAATTGGGAGGTGCTAAGTCCACCCGCCGTTACCTGAGCGTTTTTCCAGGCGCCGACGCCGCATACGGGAAACTCCCATGCTTTCATCCGACGTCCAATTTCATCTAACTCAGCAGAGGATAGGCTTCCAATGGGACGGTTGAGGGGGACAATTTGTTTTACCAAGGTTTGTCCCACCCGTTTGTTGATTAAACCGGCTAAAAGACGTTCGGCCGGTTCCGATTGCAGCAGGCTGTGCATTCTCCCGAGAAGGGACTGTACCTGTTTTTGGGAATAATCTGGCATAAGGTCAAGAAGGATACGGGTGTGTTTATGAATCGATACCAAACGGGAAAGCTGCATCACAGAGATGCCGGAGAGACAGCCATCGGAAAACTGGATTTCTCCCCGTTCGGCTCGCAATATGGTACCCCCTTCCACGAGGGATACGGAACCCTTTACCCGTATCCCTTTGAGCGGGCGGGTCAATGCCGGATCGGTCCGGATGGGAACCAAGGCAGGGAAAAGGGGGACACAGCGGTGCCCTAAGGACTTTGCCAAGCGATAGCCGTGCTCTCCAGAGGAAAGCTGTGGGGATGCTATCCCTCCAGTTGCTAGGATCACGGCGCCACAATCGATCCGTCCGGTGGAGGAGAGAACACAAAACCCTTTTCTCAGTTTCTGGATGGACTGCACATCACAGTCACACCGGATGCTGACACCCATGCGTTCGCAGGCGAACCGGAGGCAATCCAGCACAGTCGACGCTTGTTCACAATATGGATAGACGAGGTGATCTCCTTCTACCCGGCATAAAAGTCCCAACTTGCCAAAAAAGTCGATGGTGGCCGATGGAGAAAAAGCTGCAAGAGCAGCCCGGCAGAAATCGGGATCCTGCCCATGGTACCTCCCAGGGGATGCCTTTAAGTTGGAGAGATTGCATCGTCCATTTCCTGTAGCCAATAGCTTCTTGCCGACACGAGGCCCCTTTTCCAGCAAAACGATGGGAAGGTCCCCATGCATCTCACGGCATTGGATGGCTGCCGACAAAGCAGCCATGAGTCCGGAGGCTCCTCCGCCCACGATCACCAAAGCTTGCTGTCCGGACAATGACATCACCACCTTAAATTAAAAAAATAAGCTAAAAAACAATCCGTTTAACAGATATTTCAAATCAAAAGATCCTGCCTCTTTCTGCCGTCAATCTTTGAGATGTCCGATCCTTTTGTGATATGGGAATACTAGTATCTGTCCTGCTACAATGGGGACAAAAACGATGGAAAAGGAGGGAATTATTTGCTCAAAAATTGGAAATGCATCAAAATAGCAGCTTGTATGTTGGCATTGGTATTTCTAATGGTTCCAAGTGTTTCGGCCGCAGCCGCCAGCCGGGTACACATCAACCGGGTAGAGGAGAAAATCCAAGAGGATCCTTTGCAGTATTCGGCCGCATGGCCAAAGATCAGCGGATTGCAAGATACCGATCAACAAGCAAAATTAAACGTTCGATTTGCCGAATCAGCTTGTCGACTTAAGGTTCTGGCCCAGACGTCGGCCCATCAAGGCAATCGAACCGAGGCCCAGATGGACTTCCAGGTAAAACGCAACTGCGGCGGCTTGATTAGCATTCTCTTCGACGAGTACCTCTATACAGGAGGAGCCAATGGCAGTTCTTCCAAAACAGGAACCACCTTCTCGGCTGTGGACGGGACCCTTTATGAGCTGAGGGACCTATTCCGAGAGAACGTGGATTATGTATCCTATCTCAGTGGCGAAATCAAAAAATCCATTCAGGAGCAGGGCATACAAGATCAGCAGATTGAACCCTTTGACAAAATAAATGTGGATCAACCCTTTTATTTGACCGATACGCAACTTGTCATCATCCTGCCGGAGATCACCTATTTCCCTCATTCGTTTGGCGTTTTGGAATTCCCAATAGAGCTGAGTAGCATGAAGGAAATGCTCAAACCAGAGGTTGCATCCTGCTGCTAACCTTAAGAGAATCCGCAAAAGGGACTACATGTTGATACAGTAGTCCCTTTTATTCTGTAAAGCTATTATCTTTACAGAATAAAAGGCGATATAAGGGGCGAAAACAGAGGAAAAGCACGTAAAACCGCGAACTTTCAAATTGATGACAAGCAAAATACCTTTACATATTTAAGGGCGCTTTAGAATGCCAACACACCAATTTTTCTCTGCTTTTTGCAGTAGGACTTCCCGGATCTGGCCTCCTAAGGGCTCATCACTAGTCACATGGATCGGGGTATAATTGGGAGAATATCCCTCCCAAACATGAGGCGACACCTGCTGTTCAAACAGCACAGGAAATACACATCCCACCTGGCTTTCCCAGAAAGAGCGGCGGGATTCATTGGTACATTCAATCATGCGATGGCTGCGGTGCTCTTTTTCTGCCTTGGGAACCTGGTGACCCATCAGGGCGGCTTTGGTGCCGGGACGGATGGAGTAGGCAAAGACATGCACACGGGCAAACCCCACTTTTTTGACAAACGCCAAAGATTCTTCAAAATGCTCCCCAGTTTCGCCTGGGAAACCCACCATGACATCGGTGGTGATGGCACAGTGGGGGAATGCCCGGCGCAGATGGGTCACAATCTCTAAGTATTGTTGTGGGGTGTAGTGACGATTCATATCCCGCAGGGTGGTCTCACAGCCGCTTTGCAGGGAGAGATGAAAGTGAGGGCACAGTCTTTGAAGTTTTGCAATCCGGTCGATAAAAGAAGGGGTGAAGCAATCCGGTTCCAAAGAGCCCAAACGGATGCGTTGCATTTCAGGAACCGAACAAGCGGCTTCCAATGCATCGGCCAAAGATTTGCCGCAGTCTTCCCCGTAGGCAGAAAGATTGATGCCGGTGAGAACCGTTTCCCGATAGCCGGCCTCAGCCTGCGCCGCCACTTCCTGACGGATCAAATCCAGATCCTTAGACCGCACAGGGCCGCGGGCAGTGGGGATGATACAATAGGAACAGTACCGATTGCATCCATCTTCGATTTTAACAGTAGCGCGGGTACGTTCGGAAAAATCAGTGGCCCGCATATCTTCAAACGCCTCGCCGCTGGTGTGAGGTTCAATGTCTACAATACGGGTGCGGTGCTGCAAAAAATCCTGGATGTGCATGGTGAGGCGGGAACGGTTTTTAGCGCCCAGGATGATGTCGGCTTCCGGAAGGGCGTCGGCGATGCCGGGATGGGCCTGGGGATAACATCCGGTCAACACAATCACGGCCTCAGGATTCTGACGGCGGCATCGGTGTAGTAATTTGCGGGCCTTGCTGTCGCTCTCGCTTGTGACGGTGCAGGAATTGATGACAATGACACAAGGATGCTCCCCATCCTCGGCCGGCAAAAATCCCGCTTGTTTGAGCGCGCCGGCCATGGCTTCGGTTTCATATTGATTGACTTTGCAGCCCAAGGTATAAAATCGTACGGTCAAAAAGGATCCCCTCACTTTTCATTTGAAAAACGGAAGAATATCCGTTACCCTATAGATAAACATTGGCCAAGAGCCAATCTATTAAAATATAGTATAGTTAGTCTCTTTTTTCAAGGGAGTCAAATCAAATGTTGCAATTCTTGGTGGAATAGGCGTATAATAAGGCTGTTCGATCAAAGAATAAACCGATTTAAGGAGGCGTTTGTGGTATGACAAATGTGACCATCACCCTTTCATCCATCAACGATGTCAAAAACTTTGTGAACATTGTAAATCGTTATCCCTTTGATGCAGAGCTGATTTGCGGGAAATACGTGGTGGATGCCAAATCCATCATGGGTATTTTCAGTTTGGATCTTTCTCAGAAGCTGTTGTTGCAGGCCGAGTGCGGCAAGGACGATCCTTTCTGGGAAGAGATTAAACCGTTTTTGGCTTAATGGAAAAATACAAGACGAGACGAGCAGCAGCGATAAAGTGCTGAAAACAGGGCCTTTGTCGCGGCTGCTCTTTTGCTTTTGTGGGTATAATCAGGATGGGCCGGCCATACTCATTTACCATACGATTCTACAATTACGGAGGTGTGGGGAATGAGTATGTCAGCGCGATGGATCGCGGTGTTGACGGCTCTGATGTTGGTACTGTGCAGCATGTCCATGGTAGTAGGCGCCGATGGATCGTCTGAACCGGAGGTGCAACAGACCGAGGCAGTTGCTTCGGGACAGCCGGTGGAAATCCACGCAAAGTCAGCGGTGTTGATGGAGGTATCCACCGGGAAGGTGCTTTATGAGATGAATTCCCATGAAAAACGTGCGCCTGCGTCCATCACCAAGATCATGACAGCTCTTCTGACGATGGAAGCGGTGGAGAGCGGACGTATTTCCTTGGACGATATGGTACTTGTCAGCGAACACGCCCAATCTTTAGGAGGAACCACCATCTTCTTGGAGGCAGGGGAACAGATGTCGGTCAACGATATGCTCAAGGGGATGATGGTCAACAGCGCCAACGACGCTGCCGTAGCATTAGGGGAGTACATCGCCGGTTCAGAGGAGGCGTTTGTGGCCATGATGAACCAGCGGGCTCAGGAACTGGGCATGACCGATACGCATTTTGTCAACTGCCACGGCCTAGACGCTGAGGGCCATGAGACGACGGCCCATGACATTGGTATCATGTCAGTGGAACTCCTCCGCCACGAGAAGATCGTGGATTACACCACCATCTGGACCGACAGCCTGCGAAACGGCGCCACCGGGTTGGCCAACACCAATCGCCTCATCCGGTTTTATGAGTACGCCACGGGACTCAAGACCGGTACAACCAACAATGCGGGACGATGCGTATCAGCGTCAGCCATGAAGGACGGACTTCATCTGGTGGCGGTTGTGCTGGGTGGCGAGCAGAAAAACGATCAGTTTAACGGGGCGAGGAACTTACTGGAATGGGGATTTGCCAATTATTCGCTGGTGGAACCGCCCATAGAGCAGGATCTCCTCAAGCCGGTGAAGGTACTCCACGGCGTGGAGGCCCAAGTAGATCTGGAGAACGGCAGCGTAGGGAAGGTGCTGCTAGAGAAGGGGAAGGAAGGCCAGCTCCAGTGCGCCGTGGATTTGGCCGAAGATGTGGAAGCCCCGGTAGAAAAGGGGCAGGTTCTGGGCAAGATAGTTATAACGGCCGATGGAGAAACCATCACAGAGATCCCGTTAAAGGCGGCCAAGGCGGTGGATAAACTATCCTTTGGCAAGGCGTTTGAACTGCTGATCCAGGAGATGCTCAGTCTTTAGATTGGAAGATTGTCCATATAGGTTGTAGATAGTGTCTAAGAAGAAAGTGGAAAATGTAGTCAAACGCCTGAAATTGTGAATTAGTCGTTAAATCAGCACAAAAATCACTTTGGCGTCTTGCAATTTCACGGGTTATCATGTACAATAAATACAAGTCCTAAGGAGTTATCGAAGATTTCTGTGGTTATAGTAACAATTTTTCTTGGAATGTCGGTAAATCTTGGGATGTAGGACTTCAAGGGGTCCATCGCAGCCGTTGGATGCAAAATATGGAGCATCCAACCAAAGGTAAGGAGGTCATCAAATGGCGGTTCGTCTAGATGATAGGCATGTCCGTGGCTTTATCCAGCCTCACGAACTGGAGGCAATCCAGTGCCAGGTGGAGGCAGCTCATGAGGTGTTGCACCAAGGCACAGGTTTGGGAAACGATTTTTTAGGGTGGTTGACCCTTCCCGACGATTATGACAAAGAGGAGTTTGCCCGCATCCAAAAAGCGGCGGAAAAGATCCGTTCCGACTCGGATGTTCTGATTGTCATTGGCATCGGCGGTTCTTATTTAGGAGCCCGAGCGGCTATTGAATTTCTGCATTCTCCGCTTTACAATAACTTGAAAAAGGATACGCCGGATATTTATTTTGCCGGTAATTCCATCAGTTCCAGCGCACTGAACGATATCCTTTCCCTATGTGAAGGGCGGGATGTTTCGGTAAACGTCATTTCCAAATCCGGCACTACCACCGAGCCGGCCATCGCCTTCCGCGTCTTTAAGAAGTACCTGGAAGAGCGTTATGGCGTCGAAGGGGCAAAGGGCCGTATTTACGCCACTACCGATAAGGAAAAGGGCACATTGAAAAAGTTGGCCGACGAGCAAGGGTATGAAACCTTTGTGGTGCCGGACAACGTAGGCGGCCGTTTCTCTGTGCTGACAGCGGTCGGGCTTTTACCCATCGCCGTGTCAGGTGCAGATATTGGGGCTATCATGCAAGGCGCTTCCGACGCTGCAAAAGCCTATGTGAATCCCAGCTTGGATCAGAACGATTGTTACCGTTACGCTGCCCTGCGCAATATTTTGTACCGCAAAGGCAAAGCTATCGAACTGCTGGTTAGCTATGAGCCTCAGTTTACCATGGTGGCCGAGTGGTGGAAGCAGCTGTACGGTGAAAGCGAGGGGAAAGACGGCAAGAGTTTGTTCCCGGCTTCGGTTACCTTCTCCACAGACCTTCACTCCATGGGCCAATTTATCCAGGACGGCACTCGTAACCTGTTTGAAACGGTGGTGCTGTTTGACAAAGCCCGTTCGGAGCTCGTCATTGAAGAGGATCCCAACGACGGCGACGGCCTCAATTTCTTGGCCGGCAAACCCATGTCCTACGTCAACCGTAAGGCCTTTGAAGGAACTGTGTTAGCCCATACCGATGGCGGCGTTCCCAACCTGGTGTTGTCCATCCCGGAAACAAACGCTTATGAGTACGGCTACATGACCTACTTCTTTGAGAAAGCCTGCGGGATCTCCGGTTATATGATGGGTGTCAATCCCTTCAACCAGCCTGGTGTGGAGGATTATAAACGCAATATGTTTGCGCTACTGGGAAAACCGGGCTATGAGGCCCAGAAACAAGCATTGGAAGAGCGATTGCAGTAAGCAAAGGTATTCAATTTTATTTATTTCGTTTAAAATGGCCCGAAGAGGTCAAATTTACAATTACAGGAGGAATTTCCCATGATCAAACTGATTGTTGGTAAAAAGGGCTCCGGAAAAACAAAGGCATTGCTGGAACTGGTAAACAAGGCGTTGGATCAGTCCAAAGGGCATGTTGTTTTTATCGAGAAAAATGCTAAATTGCTTTATGATATCAGCCATAAAGCGCGGTTGCTGGATGCTGATAGTTACGATATCCATGGGTACGATGCTTTTTATGGTTTTATCAGCGGTATGTGCGCTGGTGACTATGACATCACCGATATTTTCATCGATGGTACCTTAAAGATCGGTGGCAATGATCTGGCTGCTTTTGCCCAGTTCAATCAAAAGGTTGCTGCTTTGGCTGAGAAGCATGAGATCAATATTGTGTTCTCGGTATCGGCCGATGCAGCTGATCTCAAGGACATTGATGCCAGCGAGATTATGCATCCGTAATTGTGAAGTGATAGGATCAAAAACGGCGCGGCCTTTTTAGGTTGCGCCGTTTTTTGCTGCGTGCATGAAAAGAGAAGGGTGACAAAAAACGTCTACCATAAAATTTTACGGTAGACGTTTTCAAATCACGTATAGATACCATCCTTTAGTTTTCTTCCTTGGGCTTTTTAAAGATCCAAAGTTTGCTTAAAATGTAATTGACGATAATCACAAAGACGTTAGCAATGATCTTGGAGATCAAATCATTCCAATGGAACCAGTAAAGCATCGCGTACATCATACCCATGTCCATCACACCCGAAGCTAGACGGCAGGCAAAGAATGCCCCCATTTCCCGCAAGAGGAAGGGGAGACGCATTTCTTTGCTTTCAAACACATAGATTTTATTGGTAATATAGGCAAACAGCACTGACAGGAACCAAGCCACGGCATTGGAAATCATAGGATCCACGTGGAAGACATTTGCCAAAAGCGCATAAGAGACAAAATTGACTAAAGTAGTCAACCCTCCAAAGAAGACGTATAAAATCAGCTCTTTGTACTTAAAAAAGAGAGCTTTAAGGGAATCAAACAATTGTAATCACATCCCGAATTTTCAATTTAACTGTATTATTTTACCGCTTTATACACTGATTTTCAAGTGAAAAAATGAGATTAAAAAAGAGAGAGTGATTTAATAGAAAAATTTACAGTATGTTCATTGCTATCTTGAGCTTTTTTCGCTACAATAAACTCCATATAGAAGTGGAGTGATTGTCCGATTGTTTGGATATGTAAAGCCATTTAAGCCAAACTTAAGAATGAAAGAGTTTGATGCTTACAAAGGCGTATACTGTGCTTTATGCAAAACCCTTGGCCGGGAGTATGGGATTACTACCCGGTTTATCCTCAATTACGATTTTGCCTTTTTGGCTTTGCTGTATCTCTCCATTTCCTCTACCTGTCCCAGCTTTGAGCGGCAGAGGTGCCTTTTTAATCCGCTGAAAAAGTGCGTCTGCTGTAAGGATAGGAGGGAGGAGTTATCCTTTGCTGCCGCGTCTGCTGTGATCATGACTTATTATAAGATCAAGGATCACGTGGAGGATTCGGCATTTTTTTCGGGCTTGCCGGCCCGCCTCACCCTTCCGTGGGCCAATGGCAAGCGCAAAAAAGCCGCAAAGCGCTATCCTGAGCTGGATCAAAAGATGAAGGAATACATCGATTCCCAGCGGGCGCTTGAAGAGGCCAAGACCCCATCCATCGATTGGGCTGCCGAACCGACGGCTAAACTGCTGTCTTATCTGGGGAGCTGCCTGTGCGAGGATGAGACGCAGAAGCGGGTGCTAAGTCGCCTTTGTTATTTTGTCGGACGGTGGGTGTATCTCATCGACGCTGCCGACGATTTGGAAAAGGATCTGGAATCTGGCAACTATAATCCATTCTTGCTGTCGTTAAAAGTGACCGCGCCCGGCCAACTGCCCGAAGTGAGAACTTACGCGCAGGAGGTTGTACAGCATACCTTGTCGGAGGCGGCCAACGCCTTTGACCTTCTGGAAGCAGGACGCTTCTCAGCCATTTTATCAAACGTGCTTTACGAAGGATTGCCCGCCGTTTTGCATGATACCCTTCAGAAAAAGGTGGAAAGTTAAATGAGCGACCCGTATAAGGTGCTGGGTGTTTCCCGAGGCGCCAGTGACGATCAAATCAAATCGGCCTATCGCGAATTGGCAAAGAAGTACCATCCCGACCGGTACAATGACAACCCTCTTTCCGATTTAGCTGCCGAGAAGATGCAGGAAATCAACCAGGCCTACGACCAAATTATGAAAGAGCGCCGTTCTGGAGCGCAGTACAATGACTTCAATGCAAAACGATCCTCGGGGTCTTCGCAATTTCAGGATATCCGCAACTTTATTGCGTCGGGACGTCTTGAGGATGCCGAGCAGCTTTTAGACGGCGTTCCTGCTACGGGAAGGGATGCGGAATGGTATTTCCTGAAAGGCAATGTTCTTTACCGTCGGGGATGGCTGGAGGAAGCATACAATCATTTTGCCAATGCCTGCCGTATGGATCCAGGGAACCCGGAATATCGGGCCGCCATGAACCAGATCCAGTACCAGCGTCAAGGTGGGGGATATCGCACTGCTCCGGGAGGTACGGGAGCAGGGTGTTCCTCTTGCGACATGTGCTCGGGCCTTTTGTGCGCCGACTGTTGTTGCGAATGTTTTGGCGGCGATTTGATTCCCTGCTGCTGATGGAGGTGGTAAACGTCCATGAGAAATAGCGCAAAAGTCACATTAGGCGGTATTATTGCAGGACTTTCTGTGGTATGCATGTTTCTTACCCGGCTGATCCCCACCATGACATACGCTCTTCCTGCCATCGCAGGGGCACTGCTGATCCTGCTGACCATTGAAGCTGGCGCAAAATGGGCGTTGGGAGCTTTTGCCGTTACGGCGGTTCTCTCTTTCGTACTGGCCGTTGACCCGCAGGCATCCATTTTATATGTGGCTTTTTTGGGATACTATCCCATCCTGAAAAGCCGGCTGGAGCGAATCCCTAAACGATGGGTGGAATGGGTGGCCAAATTTGCCCTCTTTAACGTAGCCGCTGTAGCATCCTATTGGGTGACTATTTGGATCACCGGTGTGCCGGATGACTTCCTAACCAGCTTTGGCGCATGGGGTCCGATCATTCTCCTTGCGCTGGCAAATGTCACCTTCCTCATTTATGATTACGCTTTGACCAAGGTCATCACGTTATATCTCTATCGCTTCCATAAACGAGTGCGAAAATTATTTCATGCGTGAAGAATCCTGCACTTTTTAGTGCAGGATCTTTTTTGTACTTGGCCGGGCTTTGCGCTTGTGAAACTTGCCGAAAAATGGTATGATATGAGTATATATGTCAAGGTCTTGAAGGAGGTTTCACCCTTGCCCAACAGTCAATCTGAAATGGAACTGCAGAGCCAACAGGATTTTGTGGATCAGGTGCGGGAGATCATGGCCGTTCGTGCCACGCACCAGCCGCCTTTGGCCCATGTTTGGACCTACGGCTGCCAACAGAATGTGGCCGATAGCCAAAAGATCAAGGGCATGCTGCAGGAGATGGGTTTTGATTTTACCGATTCGCCCGACGAGGCGGATTTTATTCTATTCAACACCTGCGCCGTCCGGGAGCATGCGGAGGATCGGGTGTTTGGAAACGTAGGGGCGCTCAAACATATAAAGAACAGGCGTCCTTCCACCATCATCGCCCTGTGCGGCTGTATGATGCAGCAGCCCCAGGTGGCCGACCGGATCCGCAAAAGCTTCCCCTATGTCAGCATGGTGTTCGGTACCCACGTGATTCACCGTTTCCCGGAGCTTCTGTTTGAAGCGCTGACCGGGGGGAAACGTGTATTTGAGCTGCCGGACAGACAGGGGGAGATTGTGGAAGGTCTGCCGGTGGTGCGGGAGAGCAATTTTAAAGCATGGCTCCCCATCATGTATGGTTGTGACAATTTCTGTTCCTATTGCATTGTGCCCTATGTCCGCGGCCGGGAACGCAGCCGATCCCCTGAGGCGGTGGTCAATGAGGCAAAGGAACTGGTGAAAGCCGGGTATAAAGACATTACGCTCCTGGGTCAGAACGTCAATTCCTATGGGAAGGGACTTCCGGAACAGATCAACTTTGCAGGCCTTTTAGAGCGTATCAACCAGATCCCGGGGGATTTCCGCATCCGTTTTATGACGTCCCATCCCAAGGATGCTACCCATGAGCTCATCGATACCATGAGCCGTTGCGATAAAGTGGCCCGCCATCTGCATCTGCCCTTCCAGTCGGGTAACGATCAGATCCTTAAGGCCATGAACCGCCGCTATACCAGGCAGCAGTATTTGGATTTGGTAGCCTACGTAAAGGAAAAGATTCCGGACATCTGCCTCACCAGCGATATTATCGTAGGATTCCCAGGGGAGACCTACGAGCAATTTTTGGATACGTTAGACCTTGTCCGCCAAGTGGAATTCAGTTCCCTTTACACCTTCATCTACTCTCCCAGGGAGGGGACGCCGGCGGCCAAGCTGTCCGATCCCATCCCCCACGAGGAAAAGGCCAAATGGCTCAATGAACTGCTGAAAGTGCAGGAGGGGATTGCCGCCAAACGTTCGGCCGCTATGGTGGGCCGTACCGTCCGGGTGCTCTGCGAGGAGATGGGGAAAAACGGCGAACTATGCGGCCGCACCAGCGGGAATATTATCGTAGGATTTCCTGGGAAAAGTGAGATGATCGGCCGGTTTGCCCAGGTTCATGTGACATCCTCCCTCAACTGGATTTTGAAGGGTGAACTTGTAGAGCTGGAAGATTAAAAAAGCAAAAGACAACTTGTTTTGATACTAAACTGGAGGTTATTTATAATGGATATCATCGAGATCACAAGAGAATTGGGACGCGCCATCCAGGAGGATGAGTGCTATACCCGTTACCTGCTTGCCAAGGACGCCAACGACAAAGATGCTGAGTTGCAGGATTTAATTGGCGAATTTAATTTAAAGCGCATCGCCATCAACTCGGAAAACAGCAAGGCGGACAAAGACCAGGCCCGCCTGGAGAAACTCAATGGAGAGCTGACGCAAGTGTATGAAAGAATTATGGCAAACCCTCATATGCAGGAATATAACGCGGCCAAAACGGCCTTGGATTCTTTGCTTCAGCGTATCAACACCATCATTATGATGTGCGCCAACGGCGCCGATCCCGATACTGCCGATGCATCGGCTTGTTCGGGCAGTTGCGACGGTTGCTCCAGCTGTAGCTAAGGATGAAGGTAAGACACCGGTAGTTTGTTTGACAGTAAGGGAGGGGACTTTTCTTTGAATACCAATATGTCGCCCATGATGCGTCAGTATTTGGAGATTAAAAAGCAAAATCCCAATACCATCCTCTTTTTTCGGCTGGGGGATTTTTATGAGATGTTCTTTGAGGATGCAAAGCTTGCATCCAAAGAACTGGAACTAACATTAACCGGACGGGATTGCGGCCAGGAAGAACGGGCGCCTATGTGCGGCGTACCCTATCACAGCTGTGAAGCATACATCGCCCGTTTGGTTGCAAAGGGATACCGTGTTGCCATCTGCGAGCAAATGGAGGATCCGGCCACCGCCAAGGGCCTTGTGAAACGGGACGTCGTCCGCGTAATTACGCCGGGCACTGTGACGGAAAACTCCATGCTAGATGAATCCAACAATAATTTTCTCTGCACCTTGTCCATGTCCGACCAGGTGGCTGGGCTTTGTTTTGCCGATATCTCTACAGGAGAAGTGCACGTCACCCAATTGGAAGGGGAAGACCTTATCCTGCGCATTCAAAATGAATTGGGGCGTTTTACGCCCAAGGAGATCCTGCTGGATCAGAAGGCGTCGGAAAAGCGGGAAATCATTGATTTTATCACCAATAAGCTCAATTGTATCTTTGCCCCTGTCCCCGAGGATATGTTTGGGCGGGAAACCTGTGTGCAATTGATTGAAAAGCACTTCCACAAGACCATGGACCAGATGGATTTAAAAGGCGACAGCGACCAGACGGTGGGCGCTTTGGGCGTGACGTTACAGTATTTGTACGATACGCAAAAGTCGGGGCTGGAACGCATCACCGACGTGGACTATTACAGTGAGGCGCAGTTTATGCGCCTGGACCTCAACACAAGGCGCAATCTGGAATTGGTGGAAACCATGCGCGCTAAGGAGAAGAAGGGATCCCTTTTGTGGGTGTTGGATCACACCAAAACCGCAATGGGAAAACGCCTGATCCGCTCCTGGATTGAGCAACCGCTGGTCAACAGCGCGTCGGTATGCCGCCGCCTCAATGCAGTGGAGGAATTGGTTGCCAATACGCCTCTGAGGGAAGAGCTGGGCGAGATGCTGGAAGGCATCTTTGACATGGAACGTCTTATGACCCGGGTTGTGTACGGCACGGCAAATGCCCGGGATTTGAGGGCCATGTCCAAAACCTTTCAATGTCTTCCCGGCCTCAAAAAGAGTCTGTCGGCTGGGTATTCCGCCATGCTCACTGAGATCCGGGAAAGCATCGACGGGATGGAGGACATGTACGACCTTATCGAGCGGGCCATTGAAGACGACCCGCCGGTAGCCCTCCGTGAAGGGGGTATCATCCGGAAAGGATACAATGAAGAACTGGATGATCTGCGCAGCATCCATACCTCCGGCCGGGATATCATCGCCAAGATTGAAGCCGAAGAGAAGGAAAAAACCGGCATAAAAAACCTAAAAGTTGGATTCAACAAGGTGTTTGGCTATTACTTAGAGGTTACCAAATCCAATTTGAGCCAGGTTCCACCTTACTATGTGAGAAAACAAACTCTCGTCAATTGTGAGAGATACATCACCCAGGAACTAAAAGAGTTGGAAGGGCGCATCTTAGGCGCTCAGGAGAGATCCACAGCGCTGGAATATCAGCTTTATGAATCGGTGCGCAAAGAAGTGGCGGCCCAGCTATCCCGCATCGAAAAGACGGCTTCGGCCATTGCCAAGCTGGACGTGCTTTGTTCCTTTGCCCAGTCGGCCTTCCGCAACCACTATTGCCGTCCGGATATCACCATGGACGGCAAAATCAACATCAAAGAGGGCCGTCACCCTGTGGTGGAGGCCATGCTGAAAGACGTCCCCTTTGTCCCAAACGACACCTTCCTGGATGGGGATGAAAATCGCGTGGCCATTATCACCGGCCCCAATATGGCGGGGAAATCCACCTATATGCGTCAAACAGCCCTTATTGTCCTCATGGCCCAGATCGGGAGTTTTGTCCCTGCTGCTGCGGCATCGATAGGCATTGTGGACAGCATCTTTACCCGTGTGGGCGCGTCGGACGACTTAACCTCCGGCCAGTCTACCTTTATGGTGGAGATGAACGAAGTGGCCCATATTTTAAAATACGCCACCCGCGACAGCCTCTTGATCCTGGATGAAATCGGCCGAGGCACCTCTACATACGACGGCATGTCCATTGCCCGGGCGGTGCTGGAATATGTGGCCGATACCAAGAAACTGGGCGCCAAGACGCTGTTTGCCACCCATTACCACGAACTAACCGAGATGGAGCAGCAATATCCAGGCGTTCGCAATTATAACATCGCAGTGAAAAAGCGGGGGGACGACATCACCTTTTTGAGAAGAATTGTCCCAGGAGGAGCGGACGACAGCTACGGTATCGAGGTGGCCAAGCTATCGGGCATTCCCGACGACGTCATTACTCGGGCCAAGCAGATTCTCAAGCAGCTGGAAGAAACAGGGCATGCTTCCGCCAAAAAGAGTTCTCGCAGAGCAAAGGCGGAGAAGAGGGAAGAAGATGCGCAAATTTCCTTGGTACCGTCGGCAGGGGATGCCATAGCCACAAAGCTCAAGTCCATTGACGTCAATACCTTAACCCCCATTGAAGCTCTCAACTTCTTATATGAGCTCAATAAAATGGCCAACAATTAACGGCTAGCCAATCGTCAGGACACAGGAAAGGAGGCTCTGATGGCTAAAATACAGGTATTAGAAAAACAGATTGCTGAACTCATCGCGGCGGGGGAAGTAGTGGAACGCCCTTCTTCAGTGGTTAAGGAACTGGTAGAGAATTCCATTGACGCAGGGGCATCGGCCATCACAGTGGAAATCCAAAATGGCGGGGTGACCTATATCCGTGTAGCCGACAACGGCGCAGGCATCCAGCGGGAGGATATCCCCACCGCTTTTTTACGGCATGCCACCAGCAAGGTCCACACCCAGGAGGATCTGAAACATATCGGGACGTTAGGATTCCGAGGAGAAGCCTTGGCATCCATTGCGGCTGTGTCGAAGGTGGAGCTTCTGACCTGTGCCAAAGGGGAGATGATCGGATCCCATTACCGCATCGAAGGCGGGGAAGAGGTCGGGATGGAGGATGCCGGATGCCCGGAAGGGACCACCTTTCTTGTTCGGGATCTGTTTTACAATACGCCGGCCCGCATCAAATTCTTAAAAAAGGATGTTACGGAGGCCAATTCCGTAGCGGGTGTTTTGGATCGCATTGCACTATCCCATCCGGAGGTGTCTATAAAGTTCATCCGGTCGGGCAAGGAAGTTTTGCTGACTCCAGGGGATGGGGATCTTTTGTCCGACATTTATGCTGTATTTGGCCGGGATTTTGCAAAAAACCTCTTGCCTGTGGACTATACCCTTCATGGCATCCGGGTTCACGGATTCATCAGCAAACCGACGGCGGCACGTCCCAATCGCAGCATGCAGTATTTCTTCATCAATAACCGTGTGGTGCGTTCCAGAACCGCCATGGCTGCCCTGGAGGAATCCTGCAAAGGTTCTATCATGGTGGGACGGTTCCCGGCCTGCGTGCTTCATCTGGAGGTGGCGCTGGAGGGTGTGGATGTCAATGTCCATCCTGCCAAGATCGAGGTGCGTTTTGTCAACGAACGCCCTGTATTTGACGCGGTATATCACGCTTGTAAAAGCGCCATTCAAAAAGAGGACGACCGCAAGGAGATGGCTCTTAGATCCGATCCCAAACCGCCTATTCGGATTTTACCAGTGACGCCTCCTGCTAAAATAGAGCAAACGAAGCTTACCGATTCACTGACTTCAGGAGAGGGCGGTTCTCGTCGGGAAAATAGTGCGGTATCGTCCTTTTCCAGCCAACCGGTTGTGTGGCGCCAGTCTTCACCCGATATTCCAAAAGAAAAATCCGCCTTCTTTGATTCAAATAAGAAGTTAAAAGAGCCGGCCCCGCTTTATCAAAGCAGTTCCAGAGTATTACTGGATCAGGAGGAGATTTCTGCTGCCGAGGATGATAGCATCAGGAATTCTCCCCAAACACCTGACAATTCTCAAGACATAGAGGCAAGGGATGAGGAGCAACCGGTGATACGGGTGATTGGCGAGGCTTTTTCCACCTATATCATTTTAGAGGTAGGAAAAGAACTTCTGCTCATTGACAAACACGCCGCCCATGAGCGTATGCTGTATGAACGCATCAAAAAGGATGCGACGGTCAATCATCAAATGCTGTTGGCCCCGGTGCCGGTCACTTTGGAAAAATCCCTTTACGATGCGGTGCTGGATCATCTGCCTTTGCTGGCCCAGGCAGGGTTTGAAACCGAGGATTTTGGCGATGGATGTATTCTGGTCCGATCGGCTCCTCTGGAGTTGGACGGGGCGGATGTAGAACTGCTGGTGACAGAACTGGCAGGACGGCTTGCCACTTGCCGGCAGGATCTAATCCCTGAACAATTGGAATGGATTTATCATTCGGTTGCCTGCCGAGCGGCCATCAAAGCAGGGGATAAAAGCTCGCCAAAAGAGCTTTATGATTTGGCGGTCCGGGCGCTGAAAGAGGATGTCCGATATTGTCCCCATGGCCGTCCGGTAGCCATCCGCCTGACCCAAAAAGAGCTGGAGAAACAGTTTGGAAGGATCCAATAGAAAAAGAATAGATCAAAAAAAGAAAAAGCCGATAGATCGCTTGACGACCTATCGGCTTTTTTGATCCGTTTCAATTTATACCAATTGTCCCGGCAGTTTCAGTTTTTGTTTTGGCGGGAACCCCGCATCAAATTTTTCAGCTTGTTGTTCATCGATAAAGTAACCCTCCGGCGGACGGTAAACTCCAGTAACGCCATCTAAGAATCCCGATTGCAATTCCTTGAGCAGAAAATAAGGAACCTCTGCATCTCTTGGTTCTGCATGGTAATGGATCCCCTTTGCGCTGGCAACCACAAATCCGCACTTGCCATAGAACTCAATATTCCCCTCGATGCAAAGTGCTTTTGCACCAAGCTCCCTTGCCTTTGACATGGAATAATCCAGCAACGCTTTTCCATACCCCTTACGCTGGTATTCTGGGGCGATGCTGATGGGGCCAAAGGTCATAATAGGGATTTTTCTTCCATCGTCGGCTTGAATGTTTGCTCGGACATACATAATATGGCCGATGAGTTTTCCATCTTTCTCCATAACAAAGTCAAGCTCAGGGACAAAATCCTCTTTACCGCGATAACAATGCACGATATAATGCTCCGAGCATCCGGGTCGATAAACGTTCCAAAATGCTTCTCGCGTTAAGGTTTCAACTTGGCAGTAATCAGCGGGCGTTTCCAAACGGATAAAATAGTCGTTTTGATCCAAACAGCAATCTCCTTTAAAAATACTATAGTCATGCACCGGGCATTTTTACACCTGACTGCATGACTATAGTATACCACATAACAGTAAATTTTTTAACTATTCGTCAAAAGCGGCGTTTACAGCTTCACTAAGGGTTTCAGCTTCCGGCCGAGTAATCAGAAGGGAGATATCCACCTCTGAAGTGGTGACCAAACGGATATCCACATTGCTTGAAGCGGCGGCCGAAAACACTTTGGAAGCGATACCAGGTTGTGTGCGCATCTGCTCACTGTAGACTGAGACCTTCACATTGCCACTGCTGACGTTGGGGCGCAGAGAAGGATGGCTGACGCGCAAAGAAGAAACCACATCCAACGCTTTGCGCATGTCGTCATCCGAAACGGTAAAGGATAAACTGGTTCGGTCGCCAATGGGAGCCGATTGCGCGATCATATCCACACTGATCCCGGCCTCTGCGATGCAATCGAAGATGGACGAAATAAAGTGGATATCGGCAGGACTATCGCTCAATGTAATGAGGGTGACGTCCTCTGTGATCGAAATGGTATGTGAAATTTTCACTGCGCTAGTACCTCCTAACTCTTTGTCGTAAATACTTTTTAATTTTTTGACGCTACCAGATCGCCCATATCGTAGAGGCCGGGCTCTTTCCCGATGAGGAACAAAGCTGCATTGACAGAACCGGTGGCAAAAACCTCTTTGGAATGGGCCGAGTGGGAAAGGGTAATCACCTCATCACGGCCGGCAAAGATCACCTCATGTTCCCCGACGATGGTGCCGCCCCGGATGGAATGGATGCCGATTTCGCCCTTATCCCTCTTTTTGCGCTGGGAATGGCGGTCATATACGTAACGGGGCTGTTCCGGCAGTGCGCTGGAGATGCAGTCGGCCAGCATGAGGGCCGTACCGCTGGGAGCGTCGATCTTCTGGTTGTGATGCTGCTCTACAATCTCAATGTCAAAGGATCCGCCAAGCACAGCCGTCGCCTTTTTGGCAAGCTCCATTAGAAGATTGATGCCTAAAGACATATTGCCCGAATAAAAAACCGGGATACTCTTGGAAGCATCCTTGACCTCTTCCACCTGTTCCGGAGAAAGGCCGGTCGTGGCTACCACGATCGGGAGCTTACGTTGTTTGGCAAACGCCAGCAGGCCGGAGAGGGCGGAGGGATGGGAAAAGTCGATGATGACATCGGCGTCTCCTGTGTAACCTTCCGGATCGGAAAACACAGGGAAGTCCGATAACATAGTGGTGTTAATATCGAATCCAGCGGCAATGCGGCAGTCTGAACGCTGCTCTACGCAGGACGTAATGACCTGCCCCATTTTGCCGTTGCAGCCGTTTAAAAGGATATTTTTCAAGGGATTCACATCCTATCATTTGGTTTAAAACCAGGGTCAGATCAGACCGTACTTTTTCATAACGTCCTTGAGCTTCTGGAGCGCACCGTCCTCCATGGGGGAGAGGGGGAGGCGGCAGTTGCCCACTTCCATCCCCATGAGGTTCATAGCCTCTTTGACCGGGATGGGATTGACGTCGCTGAACAGGGCGTTGATCATATCCAGATACTTCATCTGAAGTTGGCCGCCCTTTTTGCAGTCGCCTTCTAAGCAAGCGGCGGCAATGGCGTGGGTTTCCTTGGGCATAATGTTGGACATGACCGAGATAATACCCTTTCCGCCCAGCATCATGATGGGGGCGATAAATTCATCGCTGCCGGAATAAATATCCAGATTATCGCCGCACAGGTTGATGGTTTCCATAACCGAAACCAGATTACCGTTTGCTTCCTTGGTGGCCACGATGTTGGGATGTTTGGAAAGTTCAAAATAAGTCTGGGGTTTGATGTTTACCCCGGTACGGCTGGGGACGTTATACAAAATGATCGGGATATCCACCCGGTCGGCTATGTAGTTATAGTGGGTGATGAGGCCCGATTGGGAAGCCTTATTGTAATAAGGGGTCACCATCAAAGCGGCGTCGGCGCCGGCCTCTTTGGCCTCCTTGGTGAGGGCCAGGGCATAATCGGTGTGATTGCTGCCGGTTCCTACGATGACCGGCACCCGGCCGGCCACATGCTTGGTGGCAAACTGGAGGCACTGACAGTGTTCTTCATGGGTCAGGGTGGCCGATTCACCGGTGGTACCGCATACTACAATGGCATCGGTATCGTTTTCAATCTGGAAATCGATCAGCTGGCCAAATTTTTCATAGTTGACGCTGCCATCGGCATTCATCGGGGTGACGATGGCTACAGCAGAACCGGTAAAAATAGTCTTTTTCATAAGGCAGAAAACTCCTTTCATCAATCAAAAGGCGAAAAACCGGATTAGTCAAAATACCCTTTAGCACACAGTAGCTCGGCCATCAGGACAGCGCCACCTGCTGCACCGCGCAAAGTGTTGTGGGAAAGGCAAACGAACTTGATATCGTACTGGGTATCACGGCGGAGACGGCCGATGGAGACCGCCATACCATTTTCCAGATTGCGGTCCAAGCGGGTCTGAGGACGGTTTTCCTCTGTAAAATAATGCAAGAACTGCTTGGGAGCCGAAGGAAGCTCCAGCTCTTGGGGGACGCCTTTGTAAGCATTCCAGCGGGCGATGATGTCGTCCAAATCCACAGGCCTTTCAAAGGAAGCGAATACCGCCGCCATATGGCCGTCCTGCACAGGGACGCGCAGGCACTGGGCGGTGATGCTGGGGGAAGTGGTGGGGACAATGACGCCGTCTTGGATGCTGCCCCAGATTTTCAGAGGCTCCTGCTCGGATTTTTCCTCCTCGCCGCCGATGAAGGGGATGACGTTATCGATGATATCAGGATAGTTTTTGAGGGTTTTGCCGGCGCCAGAAATGGCCTGATAGGTGCAGGTCAAAACCTTAGTGACGCCCAAATCCATCAAGGGATGGATGGCGGGGACATAACTCTGCAAAGAGCAGTTGGATTTCACAGCGATAAAGCCGCGTTTGGTACCCAGACGTTTGCGCTGGGATTCAATGATCTGCGCGTGATCGGGATTGATCTCCGGCACGATCATGGGGACGTCGGGAGTAAAACGGTTGGCGCTGTTGTTGGAGATGACAGGGCACTCGGCTTTTGCGTATTTTTCTTCCAGGGCGCGGATCTCATCCTTGGGCATGTTGACGGCGCAAAACACGAAATCCACTTGGCTTACAATTTGATCCATATCCTTTTCTGCATCCAACACCGTGAGATCGGCCAGTTTTTCAGGGATAGGGGCATCCATAACCCAACGGCCGCCGATGGCCTCCCGGTAAGGTTTGCCGGCCGAACGTCCGCTGGCCGCCAGCATTTTGACGTCAAACCACGGATGGTTGCACAGAAGCGTCATAAAACGCTGGCCGACCATACCGGTGGCGCCGATGATTCCCACTTTATACTGCTTGCTATTCATCCTCAAAATACCTCCTGAATTTGATGAGCCAAAAAACAAAGAAAAAACCGGTTGTAAACCGGTCATCGATGCAATATAATAAGATCTATTGACGTAAAACGTCTTTCCATACGTCGAATAGCTCTCCATCAAAAGCATGATGACAATTGCCAAGCTCTTAACTAGGCAACCAGGAGCAGGGCTGCCGAACCCAGATCCTTCGGCGCTTTCGCCTTTTGTACGTGGTCACAGGCCCCGGCGGCCTCTCACGCACTACTTATCAATCGCGCACCTCTATTCTGCTCATTTTATATCAATTAGCTATGTTTTTATAATATTATCATTGTGGGGCCTTTGTGTCAACAAATTTGGCCAAAAAGATGGACGCTTCCCCATTAAGATTCTGATCATAAGGAGTACCTATGAAAAAAAGCGATTTTTATTATGATTTGCCGGAAGAACTCATTGCTCAAACCCCCATAGAACCCAGGGATCATTCCAGGCTCATGGTGTTGGACCGATCCAAAGAAGGGGTGGAGCACAAGCATTTTTACGATCTTGTGGATCTTTTAAATCCCGGCGACTGCCTTATTTTAAACGACTCCAGGGTGCTTCCGGCCAGGCTGTATGGCGTGCGGGAGGATACCGGCGCTGTAGTGGAGTTTTTGCTGTTGGCCGATAAAGGGAACGGCGTCTGGGAAACTTTGTGTGGCCCTGGCAAGAAGGCGCGGCCTGGACATAGGTTCTCTTTTGGAGAGGGATTGATGACGGGAGAAGTGCTGGACATCATCGAAGGCGGCAACCGGTTGGTGAGACTCTCTTGCGAAGGTCCTATTTATCCTATGCTGGAACGCATCGGGGAGATGCCTCTTCCTCATTATATCACCCAAAAACTGGAGAATAAGGAACGCTATCAGACGGTCTATTCCAAAGAACCAGGATCGGCCGCAGCGCCTACAGCCGGACTGCATTTTACACCTGAGCTTTTGGAAAAATTAAAGAAAAAGGGGATCAACATTGGCTTTGTCACTTTGCACGTAGGGCTTGGAACATTCCGTCCGGTAAAAGAGGATGAGATTGAGGATCACACCATGCATTCCGAGCACTATACGCTGCCGGAAGAGACGGCCCAGCTTATTTTGGATACCAAGAAAAACGGCGGACGGGTCATCTCAGTGGGAACGACATCCTGCCGTACGCTGGAGAGTGTGGCCACCTATCACGGTAAAATTGAGGCGGCGGAAGGGGATACCAGCATTTTTATTTATCCAGGCTATACCTTCAAGGTGTTGGACGGTTTGGTGACAAACTTCCATCTGCCGGAAAGCACATTGGTCATGCTGGTTTCGGCTTTGGCAGGACGGGAGAGGATTTTGGAAGCCTACCGAATCGCAGTAGAGGAGAAATATCGTTTCTTTAGCTTTGGCGATGCGATGATAATACTATAAAAAGTCAAATGGGATACCTATATAAATCCCGCTTCCCATGTGCAATCCGTTTGGGCGTCCATCAGGTTGTCCATATACAAGCTTGTAGTGTGTACCATCGAAATGATCCCATGGTCTGGTGGATAGATATCAAAACTGTAAAATTTTCTATAAAGAGAGGTGCAGCATGAAAGCAAACGAGTATTTAATCGACTTTTATAATAGCTACGACGAAGATAGCCGATTGTCCTTCCGGCATGGAACAGTGGAGTTTCTCACCACGATGCGATATATAGAGAAATACATACAGCCTGGCGACCGTGTGCTTGAAATCGGCGCAGGAACCGGCCGTTATTCCCATGCGTTGGCACGTCAGGGATATGCAGTTGACGCAGTGGAATTGGTTGAACATAACATTGAGGTTTTCCGCAAAAATACGCTGTCAAGTGAAAACATAACGATTAGACAGGGCAACGCTTTGGATTTGTCCGCCTTCCCGGACGATAAATACGACATCACGCTGTTGTTGGGGCCGCTATATCATCTTTATAATAAGGAGGATAAACAACAGGCGTTGCGGGAGGCCATCCGTGTTACAAAACAGGGAGGCGTGGTTTTCGCCGCCTATGTGATATCCGATGGCTGTCTTCTTGACGAGGGATTTCATCGCGGAAACATCAATGTTGCCCAATATATTGAAAATGGATTGCTTGATTCCCAAACATTTGCCGCAAAATCGGAACCAAAGGATTTATTTGAATTGGTCCGTAAAGAAGATGTGGACGATTTAATGAAAGATTTTCCCGTAACCCGGCTTCATTATGTGTCCACAGACGGCTGCGCCTTATTGATGCGTGAGGCAATCGATGCAATGGATCACGATACATTCCAGTTGTATTTAAAATATCACTTTGCAACTTGTGAACGCACGGATCTATTGGGTATTACAAGTCATGCGGTTGATATATTCAAAAAGCAAGCACAGCATCCAGTTTGATTATAATTGGGAAATCTTCATCTCAACGGGCATTTAACCAATAATACTGGGGGAAGCAAAAGGAAGAAGGGGCTATGTATCGCATTCTAATCATTGAAGACGATGTTTCTTTGGCCAAAGCCATAAAGAAACAAATTCAATCCTGGGGAAATGAAGCGCTATGCGCAGAGGATTTTCAGAATGTCATCCCCACATTTGTGGAGTATGATCCCCATATGGTGCTGGTGGATATTATGCTGCCGTTTTTCAATGGCTACCATTGGTGCAGTGAAATCCGGAAAATCTCCAATGTACCGGTGGTGTTTATTTCCTCCGCTTCGGACAATATGAACATCGTGATGGCCATGAATATGGGCGGCGACGATTTTATCGCCAAACCCATTGATTTAGGTGTGATGACCGCCAAAATCCAAGCATTGCTCCGCCGCACCTACGATATGGGAAGCAAAATCCCGGTTTTGGAACACAGGGGGGCGGTCCTGAACCTGAACGATACCACCCTTACCTACCAGGGGAAGCGGATTGAGCTGACCAAAAATGATTTCCGTATCCTACAGACCCTTTTGGAAAATAAAGGCAAGGTGGTCAGCCGGGAGGCCCTGATGACCAAGCTGTGGCAGATGGACGAATATGTGGAGGAAAACACCCTGACAGTCAATGTAAACCGCCTGCGTAAGAAGCTGGAAAACGCCGGACTGCATGATTTTATTGCCACCAAGGTAGGCAGCGGGTACATCGTCGAATGAGAGGGGCGGGGGGGAAAATGAAACAGGAAAAGTGGTACGCTATAGTGGGTTGCTATCTAAAACAATACCGGTTTACGGCACTTTTGTTTCTGGCGTTTGCCGGCATCTTTGCCATCATTTTCTCCCTATATGAACTGGAAACCGAAGCAGTGTGGTATGCGTCGGGACTATGCGCCCTTCTTGCGGCTGTGGTTCTTTCTGCGCACTTTTTCTTTTACTGGAAGCGGCATCAGGAATGCCGGAGAATCACTCGGAATGTCCAGATCATGCTGGATCAGCTGCCGGGCCCCAAAACGTTGGCAGAAGCAGATTTACAGGAGATGCTGAAGGAGCAGCGGCGTATTTTGGACGCCGCTCTGACCAATTGGCACACGGAACGCCAGGAGAGTATGGACTATTATACCACCTGGGTCCACCAGATAAAAACGCCAATTTCTGTGATGCGGATGGCCCTGGAGAGCGAAGATACCGAGGAACACCGGGAGCTTTCCGCCCAGCTGTTTCGGATTGAGCAGTATGTGGAGATGGTGTTAAGCTATCTGCGGCTGGGAAGCGGGTCCTCCGACTACGTCTTCCGGGAATACGATTTGGACGGTATTATCAAGCAGGCCATCCATAAATATGCGCCCCAGTTTGTGCGCCGCAGGATCCGCCTTGCCTATCAGCCGGTTCATATGCCGGTGCTGACGGATGAAAAGTGGCTCCTGTTCATCATTGAGCAGATCCTATCCAACAGCATCAAATATACGCGGGAAGGATCAGTGACCATCACAGTCACGCCGGAAAGGGTGCTGAAAATTTCCGATACCGGTATCGGGATTGCGCCGGAAGACCTGCCCAGAATTTTTGAAAAGGGCTTTACCGGGTACAATGGGCGTTCCGATAAGAAGTCCACAGGGCTGGGCCTGTATCTATGTAAAATGGCGGCTTATAGGCTCTCCCACAAAATCAGTGCCCAATCCACGCCCGGTGTGGGAACTACCATTTCCCTTGATCTGCATACCGATAAATTACAGGTGGAATAGTCCATCTTGCAAAAATGTCACACGAAACGGCCGGAATGTCACCCGATTCGATGTCGGGGGCTCCGGCCGCTTTGTTATAATAAGGCCACAAAAGAAACAAAGGAGGCTATTCATATGGCGATATTAGAGGCGAAAAGCCTTCAGAAAATCTATACCACCCGATTCGGAGGGAACCAGGTACGGGCTTTATCCAACGTATCCTTTTCCGTAGAGCCGGGTGAATATGTGGCCATCATGGGCGAGTCCGGTTCCGGGAAGACCACCCTGCTCAACATCCTGGCGGCTTTGGATAAGCCTACTGCCGGCGAGGTGCTTTTGGAAGGAAGAAGCCTTTCTACGGTAAAGGAAAAAGAGATTTCGGCTTTCCGCCGGGATAATCTGGGATTTGTGTTCCAGGACTTCAACCTCCTGGATACCTTCACCTTGAGGGATAACATTTTCCTTCCCCTGGTTCTGGGAGGGAAAAGCTATCAGGAGATGAACACCCGATTGCAGCCCATTGCAAAGAAACTGGGCATTTCCAATCTCTTGGCCAAATACCCGTACGAAGTTTCCGGGGGACAGAAACAGAGAGCCGCCGTGGCCCGTGCCCTAATTACCGGCCCTAAGCTGGTGCTGGCCGACGAACCTACAGGCGCTCTGGACTCCAAGTCCACTGACGACCTGCTTCGGATTTTTAACGAGATCAACTGGGATGGACAGACCATCCTGATGGTGACCCATTCGGTCAAAGCGGCAAGCCATGCCGGGCGCGTGCTGTTTATCAAAGACGGTGAGGTGTTCCATCAGATCTATCGCGGCAACAGTACCGACGAGCAGATGTACCAGAAGATATCCGACACCTTAACGTTGCTGATAACAGGTGGTGATCACCATGAATAAAGGGTTCTTTCCCAAACTGGCCGCCAGCAATATACGCAAAAACGGGAAAACCTATCTCCCATATATTCTCACCTGCATCCTGACGGTAGCCGTTTTCTATATCATCAAATCCCTGTCCCTGAATCCGGGGCTGGAAAAGATGATCGGCGCACAGACGTTAATGTATACCATGTCCTTAGGCAGCTGGGTGACGGCGCTGTTTGCTTTTATCTTCCTGTTCTATACCAACAGTTTTTTGGTAAAACGCAGGAAAAAGGAATTTGGCGTTTTCAATATCCTGGGTATGGAGAAACGCCACTTGGCGCGGACCATGGCATGGGAGTCCCTGTACGTGGCATTGATCGGTTTAGGGGGCGGCTTGCTTGTGGGGATCGCCTTGGATAAGGTCATGTTCCTTGTCATCACTAAGGTGATCGGTGCAGAAATTTCCCTGGGATTTTTTATATCTGCTGAAGCCATTAAAACTACCGTTGTTTTTTTCGGGGTAGTCTTTTTCCTGATTTTTCTCAATGCCGTACGCCAGATCCATGTGGCAAACCCCATAGAGCTGCTGCGGGAAGGCAGGGCAGGGGAGAAAGAACCCAAAACCAAATGGCTGATGGCTGTTCTGGGACTCGCCTGTGTAGGCGTCGGCTACTATATGGCGCTGACAGTGGAGAACCCCATTGCATCCATCCTGACCTTTTTTGTGGCGGTCGTCCTGGTCATCATCGGGACCTACATGCTGTTTACTGCCGGCAGCATCGCTCTTTTGAAATTGCTGAGAAAGAACAAGAAGTACTACTATAAAACCAAGCATTTCATCAGCATTTCCGGCATGATTTACCGGATGAAACAGAACGCGGTAGGACTTGCCAATATCTGTATCCTATCCACCATGGTTCTGGTGATGATTTCTTCCACTAGCTCCATGATGCTGGGGATGGAAGACATCATCCATACCCGGTATCCCAATGATTTTGTGGTGTATTCGGATGAAGGTTCCAGGGAACGCAGCGAGGAAACCTTTGATAAAATCCGTGCCCTACAGCAACAAAAAGGCTTGCATGTGACCCATGAGCTCCAGTACACTTATTTATCCTTTTCCAGTATTGAAGACGGCGACACCTTCCAGGTATCCCGCAACGGTTCCTTGATGGTGATGAATTCTATTACCAATCTGATTTTCGTCCCCCTGTCGGACTACAACGGGGCAATGGGGACCAATGAAACGCTGGAAGAGGGGGAAATCCTTCTGTACTCCAACCGGAAGAGTTTTGACTATCCGGTCCTGAAAGTGTTTGATAAGCAATACAAGGTGAAAGAAAAGCTGAATGAGTTTGTGGGGAACGGCATCTTTGCGGCCAATGTGGCCAACAGCCAGTTTATCGTAGTGCGTGACATGGCTGAAATTGACGACTTGTATGCAAAACAAAAAGAAGCCCTCACCGATATTGCAAATGAATGCCGGTATTTCTATGGGTTTGACACCGACGCCGGTAAAGAAGAGCAGAGCGGGTTCTATACCGCTATGATGGACCTGCTTGCAGAAAATGGGTTTGAGGGAAGTGCTGAGTCACGGTTTGATGCCAGGACCAGTTTTATCGGCCTGTATGGCGGCCTATTCTTCATCGGCATTTTCCTAGGCGTGTTGTTTATCATGGCGACAGTGCTGATTATCTATTACAAGCAGATTTCCGAAGGTTATGACGATAAGGAACGCTTTGAAATCATGCAAAAGGTGGGTATGAGCCGTGAAGAGGTGAAGTCTTCCATCCGCTCCCAGGTGCTGACCGTATTCTTCCTGCCATTGCTTGTAGCGGGCATCCATGTTGTGGCGGCATTCCCGCTGATCTCCAAGATCTTGGCGCTGCTCAATCTGATGAATACGGGGCTGTACATCGCCTGCACGGGCGTGTGTTTCCTGGTGTTTGCGGTCATGTATGTACTGATCTACCTGCTGACGGCCAAGACCTATTACAAAATCGTCAGCAGATAAAGGAGGAACCTATGAAAAAAATCCTTGCAGTGTTTGCGGCGGTTTGTATCATAATTCCCCTAGCGGCCTGTAGCATGGACGGCGGTGAGGTCCACAGGTTTTTAAATAACCTGGCTGAAGCCCTTGGGCAATCGCAGATTACGGATGATAAGCATTTGATCGGTTCCCGTTTCCCCGACGAAGACGCCTATACCGGCAGGTATCAGGCGGACTGTGACGGGGATACCGGAAGGGATGTTGTATTCGGCGGTGGTTCCATCCAGTTACGTAAGATCCATCTATACGGCACAATCAAAAATGATTCTGGCAGTGCGGTGATACGCATCCGCCAAAACGAGGAAGTGACGGAACTAGAGCCGCGGGCAGACGGCAACTTTGAAACCGATATCGCCTGCGCAAGCGGCGGGAACTATATTATGGTCGATTATAAGAACTTCCGTGGGCATGTGGAGCTACGAGCAGAATATGAGGCTACTGCTTTGAAATAGTTTCTTTTGGAAATAGGTAGCCGTTCGGCCTACCGGCGGTCTCTGCACAGGCCTCCATCCATACACAAAACAGAGATGACACACAGCATAGCGATTGTTGCAGCCGGCCGCCGTACAGCTTCAGTACATCCCGTTTTGCGCCTCTTTTATAAGGCCCAGCCGTGGCATTTGCCCAGGGCTTTTCGCGAATCCAATGACGCTGGAACCTGAATGTTAATGATCACCAAACAGCAAAAAGCAGCTCCGTCTGGTAGAAACCAGTCGAAGCTGCTTTTTTATAAATCCACTCTTTCAAAACGTTTGACGGAAATCCGATACGCTAAGAAAAGCAGAACCATATAGCATAGGATCCCTGTAAACAGGATGGGTATTTGCTGCATCAGATGCTGTGGCGCATAGCTGTCCAGCCAGGCAAGAACCGGAAGATGGACGGCTCCCTCCACCCCTATCATCAACAGCAGCATGGGAATGGCGGCAATTACAAAAGCTTTTCCTGCTTTGTACCCATTTTTATAATAGGTAGGGAAGAAGGCCAGATCAAAAACAGCGTAAATGATCAACCCAAACCCATACCAGGCAACCGTTGGGTCAATCCCTACCGGATTGTTTCCAACTTGGAGGATCCCACGAAGAAAGACACAAGGGATGGAAAGCGACAACTGGAACAGCTGGATGGAGAGAATCAGCAGGCATTTTCCCTTGACGCTTTCCCGCTTGGTGACGGGGAGAATGGCGGTATACCAGGCGTCATTGGTTTCTCTGGCATAGAGGAAGGTAATGTAGGGAGCCAGGCAACCAAACATGAAAATGACGGTATAAGGGTATGCCGGCACTACAACCAAACAGCCTAAAAAAGCAAATACAATGGAAGTGGGATGGGCAGCCAACGCCAACTCCTTATAGAGCAGTTTCATCCAAATTTCTCCCTTCTGTGCGTAACATGATTTCCTCCAAAGTGAGCGGACCGGTATCTGTCGGCATTTTCAGATGATCGAAGGACTGAAGAAAGGTTTCCTTATCTGCACTTTCCAGTACCTGTCCGTTTTGGATGTAGGTGATATCGTCGGCACAGCGGTCCAGGTCTGAGGTGATGTGGGTGGAAAACAGGATGGAACGCTTTCCATCTTTAACAATGCGGGTGAAGATATGGAGGATTTCATCCCGTGAAACGGGATCTAATCCGGAAGTAGGCTCATCCAGAAGATAGAGCTGTGCGTTATGGGAAAGGGCCAGCGCTAGCAGATACTTCACTTTCATCCCATTGGAAAGCGCCCTGAATTGTTTGCTTTCATCCAGGGAAAACTGCCTGAGGTACTCTTGGTATCGCTTCTGATCCCAATCGGGGTAAAACCGTCTGGTCACAGCAGTGATGGCCGCCAGCTTTTTCAACGGGTAAAAATCGATGCCCCCGAAAACTACGCCTATTTTCTGCTTGCATTGCTTTTCATGCTGGAAGAAATCTTTTCCCAGCATGGTGACGGTTCCGGATTCCGGACGGACCATATTCAGTATGGATTTTAAGGTCGTGCTTTTGCCGGCTCCATTTTTGCCGATGAGCCCCATGATGCGCCCTGGTTTTACACGGATAGAAACATCCCGCAGGGTAAAACCGGGATAACGTTTGTTCAAATGCTCTACCTGAAGCAATTCAGTCATTTATTATCCTCCTTTTCGCCGCTATAAAGCATATCCCGCAGAAAGGCAATATTGCGAAGAACGGTGTCACCGCTAACCAAGGCGATGCCCGCGCTTTGCGGGTTCTCATCCCCTAATACGACCAAAAGGTCGCCCGGCTTGATGTGGAAAAGGTCCCGAGCCTTTTTGGGAAGGACCACCTGCCCGCGTTCTCCTACCGTGACGGTCCCAAAAAGATGCTTGCCTCTTGGTGGAATCGGCATCCGTTCCTTTTTCTGATTAAAATGGATCAGATCGTCTACCGATACATCGTAAAGCTCTGCCAACGCGTCGCAGTTGAGAATGTCGGGAATGGTTTCCCCTGATTCCCATTTTGCCACTGCCTGGCGGGTGACTCCAATTTTTTCCGCCACTTCTTCCTGAGAATATTTATGAAACTGCCGTAGTGTGGTTAAATTCTGAGAAATGATATTGGATTGTTTTTTCATGTATTTCCAACCTCCTCGCTCTTATTATATCGTTTTCCCGCTGCATTTCTACCAACCAGATATAACGAGAAATGTATGTTTTGGTTGCGTTGTTGGTAGAAACATGACATACTATCGTCATGAATACTGTGCTACATTAAACCCGAGGGGAGATGATTAAAATGGAATTGATTCGTGTAACGCCGGAAAATCTAGAGCAGGAACATATCTGCTGCGCCATCTCCGGCAACAAAGATATTCAGGTCCAGAGCAAAAAGAAATGGCTTTCAGAACGCTTCAAGGACGGCCTGGTATTTTTAAAGGGCAACATTCGTGGGAAATGCTTTATCGAATATATTCCAGCGGAAAATGCCTGGGCTCCCATTGAAGCGGACGGGTATATGTTCATCGACTGCTTTTGGGTTTCCGGCCAGTATAAGGGCCGGGGAAACGCCAACCTGCTGCTGGAAGAGTGTATCCGGGACAGCAGGGAAAAAGGAAAGCTGGGCCTGTGCGTGATTTCTTCTACAAAGAAGAAACCTTTTTTATCCGACCCAAAATACTTGGCTTATAAGGGGTTCCAGCTAGCGGATACGGCAAATCCGGACTTTACCCTTCTTTACCTTCCGTTTTCAAAAGATGCGTCGAAGCCTTATTTCCGGACTCAGGTAAAATTACCCGAAATTAAAAAGCCGGGGTTTGTGCTTTACTATTCCCATCAGTGCCCCTTTACGGCCAAATATGTGCCGCTTTTAGAGCAGTCCGCCAAAAAAGCCGGCGTTCCATTTGAAACCGTTTTGGTCGATAGCAGGGAAAAAGCGCAGAATGCGCCGGCGGCTGTGACCAACTTCACCCTGTTTTATGAGGGAGGATTCATCACTCATGAAATCCTATCAATTGGAAAATTTGAAAAACTGGCCGAGACATTGATGAAAAGCAAAGAGGAAATAAAATGAAAATTGACCGACTAATCGGCATTCTGTCCATCCTGTTGCAGAAGGACAAAGTAACAGCCCCTTATCTAGCGGAAAAGTTTGAGGTTTCCCGCCGCACCATCAACCGGGATATTGAAGATTTGTGCAGGGCGGGAATCCCGTTGGCAACGGCCCAGGGAGCCAACGGTGGGATTTCCATTATGGAGGGGTATAAAATTGACAGCACCCTGTTGACGTCCGCTGATATGCAGGCCATTCTGGCAGGGCTTCGCAGTCTGGACAGCGTAAGCGGTACAAACCGATACGTTCAACTCATGGAGAAGCTTTCAACCGGCGCTTCGGATCTGATACCCGGCGGACAGCATATCCTCATCGATCTTTCCTCCTGGAGCAAATCCGCACTGGCCCCTAAAATTGAGCTCCTTCACAGGGCCATTGAGTGTGGGAGATGCATGAGCTTCCATTATTTTTCACCAAAGGGAGAAACCTCCCGGGTGGTTGAACCCTATTACCTGATTTTTCGTTGGGCAAACTGGTATGTCTGGGGCTATTGCCTGGAGAGGGAGGATTACCGGCTGTTTAAGCTAGTCCGTATGACGGAGCTTCAGATGGAGGATCCCTTTGAAAAACGTCCGGCTCCCTTGCCGGATTTATCCAATGAAAAGGTGTTTCCCCATACCCATTTGGTGAGAGCGTTGGTGGCGCCGGAATACCGATGGCGTCTAGTGGAAGAGTACGGGCCGGACTGTTTTACGGTACAGGAAGACGGACATTTGCTCATTTCTTTGGGATTTACGGATGAGGAAAGCATGATAGGCTGGATTTTATCCTTTCAGGGTGGGGCAGAACTTTTAGAGCCGATAAAATACCGGGAAAGGCTGGCTAGGTTTGGAAAAGAACTTCAAAAACAATATTCCGATTCATGACAGACAAGCTGTCCGGTTAGGCCTGATAGAATGAGGCTATCAAACCGAAAGGAGTTTTCCGTATGAACTATGAAATTGTAACCTTACAGGAGAAACTTGTGGCGGGGATTACCGCCCGTACCAACAACCATGCGCCGGATATGGGGATGGTGATCGGGGGCCTATGGGCCCGGTTCTATCAAGGAGGAATCTACGAGAGTATTCCGGACAAGGCCGATGAAAAAGCCATTGGGCTTTATACGGATTATGCCGGGGATGCTGATGACGATTATACCGCCATGGTTTGCTGTACAGTGACAAAAGAGCCCAAGCACTCTGCATATGAGCTCCGCAGGATCCCGGCAGGGCCTTATGCCAAATTCGTGATTACCTGCCATATGCGCACGGCTGTTGAAGAGGTTGCAAAGGCCTGGCGGGAAATCTGGAGGATGGATCTTCCCAGGACGTTTATCTGCGATTTTGAAGAATACCAGGACAGCCATATGGAGCATACGGAAATCCATCTCTATATCGGTCTAAAGGAGGAGGCGAGGGGTGGATTTTAAAAAAACGCTGCCGGTGGTTACGGATTTAAAAGCATCCAAGGCATTTCACAAGGAAACCACGTGCTTCATGTGATTATGGATTTTGGCGCCAATGTAACGCTTACTGGCGGCGTCTGTCTGCAAACAAAAGAAGGTTAGCTTACATTGATTCAATATATATCCGGGTAGGTGAAAAGCGTGGCATCAAGTAAGGAATTTGTAGAATACGTGGCGGAACAGCTTCAGGATGCGGGAACCATTGTCTACCGCAGGATGTTTGGAGAATACGGATGGTACTGCGACGGGAAGTTCTTGGGTGTGATTTGCGACGACCAGCTCTTTGTAAAGATCACACCGGAGACGGCAAAGTCCTTTCCGGACGTTCCAAAAGCACCGCCCTATGAGGGGGCAAAGGATTATTTTTTGGTGGAGGATATCGACGACCGGTCGTTACTCACCCAACTGGTAAGGGCTACCTGGGAAGTGCTTCCGGATCCAAAGCCCAAGAAAAGGAGGAATCCAAATGGCAGCGTTTGATTATAAAAAGGCGTATAAGGAGCTTTATCTGCCGTCCAAGAAACCGCAGATCATCGATGTACCCTCCATGAATTTTCTAGCAGTGCGCGGCAAGGGCAATCCCAATGAAGAAGGTGGGGCGTATCAGACTGCCATCGGGCTGTTGTATGGGGTGGCCTATACCATCAAAATGAGCAAGATGGGAAACCATAAGATCAACGGGTACTTTGACCATGTGATTCCGCCGCTGGAAGGCTTCTGGTGGCAGGAGGGACTGCATGGCGTCGACTACACCTGCAAAGAGGATTTCCATTGGATCTCCCTAATCCGATTGCCGGAGTTCGTTACACAGGGGGAATTCGATTGGGCGATCCGGGAAGCGGCTGCAAAGAAAGGAACCGATTTTTCTAAGGTGGAATTCCTGACCTATCAGGAGGGGGTGTGTGTCCAATGTATGCATATCGGTCCCTATGACGATGAGCCGGAAACCATCCGGAATATGGAACGGTATGCTGAAGGACAAGGGTATGAACTGGATTTTTCCAATCAGAGATACCACCATGAGATTTATCTAAGTGATGTGCGAAAGTGCAAGCCGGAGAACCTAAAGACGGTCATCCGGCAACCGATCAGAAAGCGGTAAACCGAGAAGAAATGCCTTCCTGTTATTCCAAGCAGAAAGGCATTTCTTTTTATATCGGATAAAATCCCAACTTTTAAACTTTTATCCAGGTCGATTGTTTTCACTTGATACCCCGTATCGGACGCATTCAGTCCTGAGTATCTTTTCCAGGGAACAACTTATTTTTGTCATTGTTTTTAAGGAAAAAGATATTGACAGGGCAAATTGGGTGTGGTATTTTTATATCGTAAGTGGTAAGTAGTAAGTGATAAGTAATTGTAATGCTTGATCGGAGGAATTGCAATGAATGATCTATCCCTCACGCAGGAATATCTGCTTTGTACCTTGAACGAGAAGGGAAAGTATTCATCCATGGATGTGGAGAAAGGGGTGTGCCTGGTCGCAGGAAGTATTCTAGAGCTCCTGATGGAGGGCGTTCTCAAACTGGAGAAAAAGAAAATATCCACTGTTGCGCCGCTGCCGGCAGGAAAAAAGTATCTGAGCCCTGTCTATGATCGGATCCGGCAAAAGGAGCCGGTAAAGGTGGAAGCGGTGATGGAGTACTTCTCGTTTAGCTTCAGCGATAAAAATCTTTACGCACTATTGGGAGATATTGGGGATACCCTGGCCGAGGCCGGCTGTGCAGAAAAGGGAGAGGGAGGCATGTTGAGAAAAACCTCTGTCTATGTGCCGGATGCAAAAGCAAAGGATGCGGTGATTCAGAAGATCCGCGCGGAATTGCTGGAGGATGGAGAACTTTCCGAGGATATTATCGCTTTGACTGTCCTTCTCCAGAAGAGCGGGGATCTATGCCGTTACTTTTCCGCTTATGAAAAGAAAGACCTGAAGCAACGGTTAAAAAGCATCAAAAAAAGCAGTGAAAACCAGTTTGTAAAACAGATGGTGGAATATATTGAAAACCTGTTTGCCCTTGTTATTATTGTAGCTACCTGATAAAAGGGGGATACGTCGTGTCGAGACAGAGGAGCATGGAAGCAATCCTGGCATCCGACTATGTGACCATCGGGGAATTGGTGCGCCTGACAGAAACCCGATACAGCACTCTGAAATTCTACACCGAGGAAGGCTTTCTTCCCTTTAAACAGGAGGATTCCAATTTAACTCGCCGGTATCCCAGGAAGAGTACGGTAGAGCGCATCGCATATATCAAATCACTGCGGGATAAAAAGAAAACCATCCCCCAAATCAAGGAGATTCTGCATGAAAAGGACAAAAATCCGGGAAGTCAGTAGCCTTGATCCATTGGTGTCGTCACTCATCCGCCGGACATTCCTGCGGTTTGAAGCACCAGATTATTCCGAAGAAGGAATAAGGTCTTTTATGGATTTTCTAAATAACAAAGAACAAATGGCGGGGCTTATCATGTTTGGTGCTTATGTTGACAATGAACTGGCCGGTGTTATTGCCGCCCAAAATGAACTTAGCCATATCTGTCTTTTCTTTGTAGATGAGCCGTTTCAACGTCAGGGAATAGGCAGGAAATTATGGGAGCAAGTATTGAGTTCCAGCAGGGCGGTTCGGATTACGGTGAATTCTTCTCCGTATGCCGTGGAAATCTATCGCCGGCTTGGCTTTCAAAACCTATCCGAAGAGCGGCTGACAGATGGGATGCGTTATACGCCGATGGAGTATTGTAGAGTGTGAATTTGAACTGAACCGTGGTTTGTGATACAATAAATCCAGATGAAATGAGGTGAAGACATGAAGCGCGGCCTGGATGTAGCCTTCTAAAATAGAGAATATATTTTAGGAGGCTATCAAGAATGAAGTTTCAAAAACTAAATCTGGAAGTATGGGAGCGCGGTCCGGTATTCCGACATTTTATCGACGACATCCGCTGCGTAATGAGTCTAACGGCAGATGTGGATATCACCGATTTCCTACGAGCCATCCATCAGAAGGGATACAAGTTTTATCCGGCCATGATGTGGGTGATTAGTTCTGCGGTAAACAGCCGCAAAGAATTACGTATGGGGTATGATTCCCATGGAGATCCTGGGATTTGGGATTTTGTTTCCCCTTATTATGCCCACTTTCATCAAGATGACGAAAGATTTGTCAAACTGGTAACGGAATATCATCCGGATTTTCGCACCTTTTATAGTCGGTTTCTGGAGGATGGTCAGCGATATAGGGAGTTGCGGGAATTTGACTTGAAAGAGATCCCACCCAATACCTTTGACGTCTCCTGCCTGCCCTGGGTGCACTATAAGAACCTCGACATGCACATTTTTGATTTGGGGACCTACCTGGCCCCTGTGATTACCTGGGGGAAGTATACGGAGGATCATAACGGGCGAATGCAGCTACCTCTTACTATGAATATCCACCATGCAGCGGCGGATGGATTCCATCTCTGCCGGTTCTTTTCTGATGTGGAAGAATGGATGAAACGGATTGAATAAACACAAAGAGCCTGGTATACCTGTTGTATCAGGCTCTTTGTTTCGTTTCACTCCAGAAGCATCCCATAGATTGGTTGAGAAACGGCCGTTCTTCTAAGAGACTTTTGGCACGTTGCTGGTGCAGATCCAACAGATGTTGCTGGAAAGAACCTGTTGTTCATGTAGTTTCTCAAGCATTCCGCAGCTAGGGGAAAGGCTTTTGGTTAAAAAAGTGCTGATCCAGGTATAAAAAGATCCAATGTTATGTTTGGTTGACAGTTTTCCAAGAACAAATGGTAGATATTATTGACAGTGCTTGCTATAATTCTGAGGAAGGAGGGAACCAAGAATGACCTTTAAAGAACAAATGATTTCACACAGAAAACGGCTTGGCCTATCCCAGGAGCAGCTTGGGAACCAAATTGGCGTTTCCCGGCAGACAGTTTCTAAGTGGGAGCTTGGGGGTTCACTTAGATAAAGATACCACATCAATCCCACGCTGACTTTTGCTCAAGCGATACAGCCGGAGGGCTGGATAACAAGAAAAGGCGGTATGCGCCCCGTGGAGGGGTAGCGTACCGCCTTTCCTTGTGGGGG
>CAJFOZ010000089.1 GCA_904397895.1 uncultured Clostridia bacterium | reverse complement strand
TCAATCCACGCACCTCGTGTGAGGTGCGACCTCCGTTTTCCCCCGGCGGGATATATGCGGTAGGCATTTCAATCCACGCACCTCGTGTGAGGTGCGACCTGTACTTTTCAACGCCTTGTAGCAACAGGGAGATATTTCAATCCACGCACCTCGTGTGAGGTGCGACGGTATGACGAAGCATGTGTGGCGTAACGTCAAAATATTTCAATCCACGCACCTCGTGTGAGGTGCGACTGTATTTCCAATAGTGCCTTCTGTGGCTTCGCGGAACATTTCAATCCACGCACCTCGTGTGAGGTGCGACTGGTGCAAAAGCTTACCAAGATGGCGTTGAACTAGATTTCAATCCACGCACCTCGTGTGAGGTGCGACGCGTTTTTTCTATGTCCCGGCAGAATGCCAAACCTATTTCAATCCACGCACCTCGTGTGAGGTGCGACGCATAATTATCTCCTCCTTGCGATTGTATGTACAATATTTCAATCCACGCACCTCGTGTGAGGTGCGACGCCATGATGCTTTTCCCTTCTTATATCTCGAACATTTCAATCCACGCACCTCGTGTGAGGTGCGACAGCAAAAATAAATAAAAAATATATTTGTTTTTGCAAGTTTCAATAAAATTTCAAAAGAAAAAAGATAGATAGTACAAAAAAGACATTTTTACCTAAAAAAGGAACCCAAAACATCCTTTTATATGGTGCGAGACACCCGGAGGTTTTGTGATAGCTTACCTGTCGCACTGGGTTCATCCTGATACCTAAAAGATCAAGATAATTAAACCATCAAAGTGCCTTGAGCATCATATCCCGGATGAACCCCCATGTGTTCAATACGACTGTGGTAATGGTTCCCTAGATTATAAAAACGGATGCTGTCCTTTTTCAAGTCGATGATCTGGGATAGCGAATATTTTAGTTGTGCATATTGAGAGGCATCCACCCGGCATTCAAACACACTATTCTGTACTCGTTGCCCCCAATTTACGCAAGTTTTCGCTACCTTCTGAAGTCTTTTGCGGCCGGCAGCCGTTTCGGTGTTGACATCGTAAGCGATAAGAACCAACATGATTGTTTCACTTCCATAGAAATGGTGGATAAGCGTCCAAATCTCCCCTGAGATGACGAGCCAGAAGAAGAGCCTGTAAATAGGGGGCCAGCCCCCAGGGAATTTTTTCCCGCAGAAAAGGATGGGTTAAGGTATCCCGTTTTTTCTCCTGCCAGGCGGCTAAAGTGGCCTTGCGTCCGGCTTCGTTTAGAAAGATAGCGCCGCTGTCCTGAATTTCAAACTGGTTGGGACGAATGGTGCGGCTGTTCACCAATGTCAAAGCAAAGCGGTCTCCCAGCACAGGTCGAAGTTCCTCCATGAGATCCAGGGCTAAAGAAGCCCGTCCCGATCGATCGGTATGAAGGAATCCAACATATGGATCCAGTCCAACGCCGCGCAATGCAGCCGCACAGTCAGAGGCGAGCAAGGTGTAAACAAAGGAGAGCAAAGCGTTCATCTTATCCAGGGGAGGGCGGCGGGAACGCCCATGGAAAAAGAAATCGGCTTTGTTTTGAAGGATCAAATGGTCGAATACACTAAAATATTGGCTGGCCGCGGCGCCTTCGATGCCTCGTAATGCGTCGGTGTCGGGTTGTTGAGATAAGGACTTGACGGCAGTATCAAGCGACCGGCTGACGGCTTTCAACCCATCGACGTCCACCCGTAAGGCATGATCCCGAGCGGTACGTTCCAATACCCAGCGGGCGTTGTAGATTTTTCCGGTTAGGAAACTGCAAGCCAGGTCCCGGCAACACAGGGGACTGTCCGCTCGTCGAAACTGTTCCCGGCGCAGCAATACATTCCCATGGGTTTCCCCAGACGTCTGGCAGTAAAACTTCCCTCTGGGAGAATAAAAGGAAAGACAGATGCCCCTTTGTGCACAAGCCCCCATAAGAGCAGGAGAAGCCCCCTTGTAGGAGAAGCAAAGGATGGATTCCAAGGTGTGCAGTGGAAAACGGGAGGAAGATCCATCCTCTTTTAAAACCACGACATTTTCGCCATCCAAGGATAGATAAGCGTTTTCCGAAAGGACAAATAGGGTGTTGAGCAAAGTCCTCATAGGGGGTCCTCCTTTTCCTCCAGACGGCGGCGGATGTAAGCGGAAGCACTGCCGTGTTGTGCCCGCAGGATAACAGGCAGACAGTAGGGCTTGAGAGAACAGGCGTTGCAGGATTTGGAGGGCTTTACCCGGGGAGTATGTCCCCGTCTTGTATAGTCATGCATTTGGGCCAGCATTGTTTTAACGGTCTCGCGCATATCGGGGGAAAAAGAGACCTCCTCTCTCCTCCGGCTTTCCCCGTAAAACAGGGCGCCGGCCGGAATGGGGCAACACAACATCTCTTCCAGACACATGGCCTGACAGCAGAGCTGCAATCGATCAGCGTCCATCTGCTTGGACATGCCCCGTTTGTACTCCACCGGATAAGGCTTCCAAGTGCCCTGGTAACCGGCCAATGGGACGCCGTCCGGATCCTGTGTAAACTCCACCACGTCACATTCGCCGCTGACTCCAAGATAGGCGGAAAAGACACGCAGTCCCCGCAGGATCAGCCGATTGCCCCTCTTTTCCGATTGGGAGGAATCATGTGCCCTTTGATGCAAAAGGCTTCCCTCGGTAGTGCGGAGATTTTCCATCCAGATGCCTTCTAAATAGGATAAAGCCCATTGCCTGGGGCAAAACGCAAAATGCTGGATTCCAGAAAGCTGAAGCCAATGTTGCTCATCTTCCATCCAGGACCTCCGGGGCCAATCCCTCTAGCTCACGGACCGAGATGGAGTAATCGTCGATGCTGTGGGGGGATTGCACTTTGCTCTCCACCTTAAGGCAACGGTGGACTTTTGCCGAGGAATACTGTCCGGATTTGCAATTGTGTTGCCACCATATGAGCTTGACCACCTCCATGCTGCCTTCCGGACGGGCTGAGGAGGCGTCGTTTTCAAATAGGGTCAGAAGGGCTTCTTTGACAACGGCGGCGTCGTCATCGGAAAATCCGGTCTTTTCAGCCAGTTGGCAGTTGATGGAGCCATAGGTCACATATAAGCCAAAATCCACCCGGTGTTTGGTACCCATGGTGTCGCTGGCTTTTTTGTTTTCACTGCCGACGTTGCTGCTGTTGACGCTTTTGGTAATCTGGAGGCTGGTGATGTCCACAGGATCCACGCTAAAGGCAGGATGGATGGACAATGGCCCCCGCACGCCAACCGACACATCGCTGCCTTTGAAGGCAAATACCTGTCCAAAACTGCGGACGTCCAGCCAAGTGCGGCAGGCCTCAGCAGCATAGATTTCCTTATCTTTGGTTTTGGCCAAGACTTCGTTGGATTTGGCACGTTCTAAAAGGCTGTGGAATCCATCTTGGCACCGGTCGTCCGACTGGACGAACACCGGCTGGCCCAGATCCATCATGCGGTTGCGGATTTTCCGTTTGAGACATACGTCTGAAATTTCGCCACGGCCGTCGTAATTCTCCCGGGGACGGTTTCCGTTTAACGGATCGCCGTTGGGATTGGCATGGTCGACGGCCAACACCAAAGCAAAATCAATTTTATGAGATAAAGTTTCCATGGTTATTCCTCACTTTCCTTTTGCGATAGACTGTCGGACGGGTCCTGAGTCAAATTTTTTGTCTTTTTCAATTCCTGGAAACGTTTGATTTCCTGCTGGAAAAACATCATTTCATGGCTGTATCCCAACAGATACACCGGTCCCAAAGAATGGTCGGTCATGTCTGAAATAGAGAGGAGATCCATAGCATCCTCCAGTTCTTTTTGGATCCAATCGGCTTTGTCCCCCAGCCGGTCCCGGTAAGGGATGAGGCGATGATCCAACTGTTCCCAAGTGGAAGCCGGTTTCATGCTGAAGTGCAGCTGGAACCGCTGGGCATTGGTGGGACGTTTTTCGCCGCTGAGGTTGAGGGCGTAGCGTTCGATTTGCTGGGCACAGGCCAGCATCCGGCCGAAAACGTAGTCCCTGTTATGGGATTCCCGATCCAAAGACATAGTCCATACCTCCTTTTTTCTGCGGTCGTTTTCAAATTTTCGGATCAATGCACACGCAATGCTTAATGTTTTATGCCATTCCCATTCCTCCATGCTTTCAGGGGAAGAAGCGCGACGGGCGGCGTTCAGCACTAGATCCCGGGGAAGGAGGGATTTATCGATAATGCAGGGGACTAGGATGCGTTCTATGGTATTTTTCTTGAGCTTGTCGTCCACCTTTTCGCCATAGGCCGCCTTGACGATGTCCATAGGGGAAGGCGCGCCCCAAAATGTCACATGCACCATCTTAGGTTTTTTGGAAGCGTCCCGGCAGGCTTCCGGAACCGAACGGTACTCCAAAAGCCACGTGCATCCGGTGTGTTCATCGTGCCAGGACTGGACGCGCTTAATCAATTCCGAACCGGGCATTTCCCGGTAATACCGGATGGAGAGGCGTCCGGGGGTGGCGGAATCCACCATCATGACGGCGGTGTGATCCGACTCGGTCAGACGGCGACCATAACCTGCGATGGCATTGCGCAGGCGGACGGCATATTCATGACGCGTATGTGGAACCCGTTGGGGCAGATCAGCGGGAAGCGAGCCGAAAAGGCTGTCGAAAGACGAGTCGGCTTGTTCTGACAGATCCAATGAATCCTGCAATAGGTTAGGCACCGGCTGATTTTTCGTCCCCCAGGCAACGACGGCTTGATCCCCGTTGAGAAATCCTTGTAGGCCAATGAGCCAACGCAGGGCGCTGTGAGCCTTTTGGCTGGTTTCGTATCCAAGGCTAAAGGCCTGCCCGGGTTGGACAAACCGGCCTCGGTAGGTAAAATTGGAGCTGTCGTTGGTCGACACCAACTTAGCCCGGTCGCCAGAGTGGCGGATTTTATAGGGGTTTAAGGTGGATACCGGCATCTGCTTGCCCTGGACATAGCACCAATCCCAAGACGTCAGTTGGGACATCTGGTACTGCTGGAAGGATTCCCACACCGAACGGTCCTCCCACAGGCGGACGGGGAGACGAACGCCGTCGTTGATTTCAAAGCGGACAAACGTCTCCAATTGTTCGCTAGCTGTTTTTTGAAAAATAAGGGGGGGATTTTCTCCTTCCCAGCGGGAGAGAAGTTTGCCGTCCGGGCCGCAAAACAACACCCCCGTATCCACCAGATCGGCAATCAGATGCCCCTGTTCCACATAGCGCAGGACCAAACGGACATCGGGATGGGAGAACGGGGACTGGCACCAGTCTCTCAATTGGGCGAGATAGTCCTGCCAACAGCTTTCTTTTGTCCCGCCAAAGCTGCTGTAATCGCCGGCCACATACTGTAGCTTGTCGGTGAGAGGATGAGGGGCCGGCTTGCTGGTGCGGCTTCCGGAGGACTCTGTGCAAGGAATGATGGTGGTGCGCTCCTCCGGGGCATTGCCCTTGGCTCTCAGAAACTGCCCAAAGCCGTCTAAAATAATGGTAACCTGGACCTGCTGGGTGGTGTGGCAGATGGGAAGAAGAGGGACTTTCCCCACGTTTAAATTGCCGATAAGATCCGCGTTGTTTTCATAGGTCTCATACAAGGTCTGGAGCCAGCTCATACCCATCCCTCCTCTTGGGCCAGCGGGTCGCAAAGGCCCATATTTTGCCCAGGGATAAAAGGCTTCGGCTCCATCTTTTTGACAGGACGCCGGATGGGACATTGTTCCGGCCGGATAAACCTAATCACCCCTCCGCGCATAACCGGCTGCCAAAGCCGGACCTCCAACTGATCCCCGCCGGTTTCATCGGGATAACTAAGGCCATGCACCATCATGCCGAAGGAGAGCTCCTGTATATCGTCGTAGGCGCCTGGCCCATCTCCAAAGGCGCAAGGCTCCACATACCCTTGGCACTCCCTCGTGCCCAGGAAGATATCGCGGCGGCCTCCCTTTTCAATCATGCGTTTGGCGATAAAATAATGCTTGTTCTCATTGCGGTCGCAGGCCAGATCCGGACGGTGGGTATTCCATTCAAAATGAGCCTCCACTTGGTAGTCAACATCCTCCAGATAGGTGTAGATGGAAAGGTCATTGCCGCCGTTGTACTTGATGGGACGGATGCCCTTTGACTGCGTGCGGATGGGATTGACAATCCGTACCCGATCGATGATCCAGCAGAAGGTGGGTTTCCAGTAACAGCTTTCCAGGATCCCCTTTAAGGCTTGGTAGGTGGGGATGGGATAGCTGTATTTTTCACCGCCCACCCGGGTGATGGGATCGCTGAACAGTGCAAACCGTCCTGTGACCCGGAATGAAACGGTGTTTGGATGCTGCATAAACACATTCTCCTTTCTGTATTCAGTTTTTCTAAAAAGACGATCATTGAAAAAGCAATGGGGCCGAACCGGGATCAGAACAGATACCGGTAACGTCGTCATAGAAGCAGGGCTGTAAGGCGTAAATCGTCCCGTCTGCCAAGGGGTAGATCCCGCCTTTTTCGCACAAAGCTTTGAATTCGTACCGGAACAATGTGACGCAAAAGGCCTGGGATTGTTTGAGAATTTGGCCCAGCTGTTGGACAGATTGGTTAGAGGTAAGCTCCGAGATGAGATCTTGTCCCTTTTTGTAGGGGACAAGGACGGTATATCCGCCGCCTTCAATGGCTTCAAAGGCGGTTTCAGCCGTTTCAAAGGCCTGTAGGAGGGGCAAAGAAGGCCTGGGATTGCCTTCTTCCATCCATGCCGCCAGGCCGTAGGAATTGCATCCCAAGAGATCGAATAAGGTGGGCCCGTTGCTGGAGCCCTTGGACAGGGGATATCCCATAGCGGACTGCATTTGTTCTATGTGGAAATAGTGGTGGTAGTATTTCTGGATGGCTTCCGGAGAAAGCAGATCCTCCGGTTTATGGTCCAATACAGAAAGCGTGGCCTCTTGCCCCCAACGGATATCGGGGAGATAGCTGAGGTCTTCCTCCCGGCATGTGACCACCAGGACATCCCGAAGACTTGTCTCACCGTGGCGATTGCACCGGCCGGCAGCCTGAGCGATGCTGTCCAACCCGGCCAAGCTGCGGATCACACAGTCAAAAGACAGATCCACACCGGCCTCGATGAGCTGTGTACTGATGCAAATCATCGGTTTTTCTTTGTTTGGGAGACAATCCCGTATTTTACGGATGATGTCCTCCCGATGGGCGGAGCATTGGGAGGTGCTAAGATGGAAGAGGATGCAGTCTGGATTTTCCGCTTGGAGGGCTTGGTACAAGTTACGGACAGCGCGCTTGGTGTTGAGAACAATGAGGATATGCGGGGCGTCCTCCAATTTATCCAAAGCCATCCGCGCGATTTCTTTGCAGCTTTTGCTGGGGGATGTGCAGTCCAATGCCTGAGTGCGGCGGAAGGCCTCGGCCATTTTTGTCGAATAAGGGAGCAGATCTGGCTGCGGTGCAGGCCACAGCGGAAAGGCCAAGTGTTGGGCTTCCGGCTGAGTGGCGGTGCACAGCAGGATGGTACATCCGCAGAAGTAGGCGAGAAAATTCAGAGCCATGTGAAAAAGATACTGCATCTTGGGGGGGATGGACTGCACCTCGTCAAAGATCAGGACCGATCCCTGCAAGGCCGCCATCCGTCGGACATTTTGCCGAGGCGCGGCAAATAGGGTATTGAGCAGCTGGACGGTGGTGGTCAGCACCACAGGGCAATTGTCCCACCGCTGCATCTGGCGGATGACCATCTCTCCTTGCTCGGTAGAGCAATCCACCGTGACGTCGGAATGATGCTCCAAGACGCAGGGATACGAGTGTCCTTGCGCATCCACGTATTGCTTGGGAAGAACCTCTCGGATCTCCTTGGCATTTTGGCTGAGAATGGATCGAAAGGGAGCAATGTAAAAAAGATGAGGCGCCTTTTGCCGCTTGCAGCAGGCGATGCCATACCGGAGGGAAGCAAAGGTTTTGCCGCTGCCGGTAGGGGCGCTAAGCCGGTAGATGCCGGGGCCGCGCTGGGCGGCGGTAAGACAATGGTCGGAGATTTGACGGCGGTAAGGGGTAAGGCGTCCCGTTTCAGGAAGAGAGGACAATCGTTCCTCCAAAGGGGACTGGAGAAATTCCCAGTCGACCGGCCTTTGGGATGCCTGAGGGCTACGGTGTTCAAAAAAAGCGCCGGTATCCTCCCAGTCGGCATCCACCAAGGCGCTGAAGGCCAGACGGCTGGTAAGCCCCAAAAAGTACCGGAGGGATTGGTGTATGTAATACGCTTCTTGACGGGATCTTTCTGTATCCGGCAAATTCAAATAGTAAAGATTATCCTTTGGCCGGTGTTTTAAAACACTGGATTTCATCTTACCACAAAGAGAAGACAACTGTTCTGCCGCCTGTAGAACTGTTTTTTCAATTTCGTAGGCGGAGATGCACTGGTTTAAAAAGGTATCCCTTGTTTCTTCATAGTGAATTTCTTTGGTGGGGAACAGCCTCTTTTCTAGGATCAATTCCCCGTCTGGATTTAAGATGTCAATGCGGTTGCCGTGATGGGATAAAATGGCGATGACGGCCACCTGGGCCGCCAATTGAATAGGGCCGGAAGAACAACGTCCCCAACGTTCCCAAAGATACCGGGCGCCGGCTGTGCTGTGATTAATTTTTCCTTGGAGGGAACTGTCGCCACGGCGGAGATACTCCTGAAATTCAGAGGATGCTTTTCCCGCATCATGGACTAGGCCGCAGAGATATCCCACCTTACTCAGTCCTATGGGAGCCAGCGACCGGCTGACTAACTCAGCCACAGATTTACAATGATCGGCAAGGAGCTGTTCTCGCCGCGGCGAAGACCCACCGTCGAATAGATGCGCAAGAATATTCATATGGTATAGCACCTCAGCAGGGAAATACTCAGAGAATGGAAAGAAAAATATTCGTAATTATAGTATACACGATGTGACTATAAATCACATCATATTTTTAGAAAATAGTACGATTTTTGTCATATTACAAAAATTTCATGTATAAAAGTTGTGAAAAAAGCTTTATTCTTATCAACTTCTGCCCAAAAACAATGTACCGCAGGATTGTTTTAATATCCCGCGGCACATTGCCTCAATGGTAGAACTTTGCAATTAAATAACCATTACGGCGTGATGGCAATGGAATCCTCCACTGTGTATGGTAAGAATTGGCCGTGGTCATCAGCGGCTGAGAAGGAGAAAATACGCAGTCCGGCCGTTCCTACCGCCATTTGGATGGTCCAGGTGCGGATGCCGTCCTGATCCTCGTACCCCACAACACGATGGCTAATACCTCTGCCGTTTTCGTTGGCTACAGCCAGCTTGACGGCTGAAGTAGAGGTTTTGACTTGAACGGTAAAAGGCTCGTTGACCTTGGCTTGCCCGGTCAAGATATCGGCGCTGTAGATGCGCAGGTCGACGGGATCAACAGGCATGCCGACGCGCACATCAAAAGAAGTGGCCGGTTGATCGGCCCATTGGGTCCCGGAACGGGTAAAGACGTCAATGGATCGATCTCCTTGGGTGCCCAAAGAGAATCGGATGGTCCACTTTTTGTAGCCGTCTAGGTATTGGGAATGGACATAGGTTAGGCCTAAGACTTTGTGATTCTCGTTGCGGAGCTGGATACCCGTCACATCGGCCGGGGTGGTGATGGTGACAGTAATGGTCTCGTTTAATTCATAGCGGCCTTTGTCGGGCGTAGCCGTGACGTCAGTATCGCATTCCTTTACAATAATAGTACATTGAGCCGCTACACGGGCGTCGTAATTGCTCTGGGCACGGATGGTAGCCGAACCGATTCCCACCGCAGTCACTCGGCCGTTTTGATCCACCGACAAGACCGCTGGATCGGAAGTATACCATGTGACATTGCGATCCACAGCATCTTCCGGAAGGACGGTGGCGGTAAGGGAAATGCTCTGTCCCAAAGGAAGGAAATCCACTGCACCACTTAATTGGATGGACTCGGGGATCACAGTGGGTTCGCCCGGCCCATCGATAAAGGAGATGCGCAGGCCGGATAGGCCGTTGAGGGCCGAATTGGCAATGCGGTTTGCTTTGCCGCCGGAGAAGGCGCTGTCCTGGAATACCACTGTGACGCATTCTACATTGTCAGAAGAAGCGTGATCCACAGCCTTACCGAAGAGGCGCAACTGGACCGTATGGGCGTCCAAATAATAAGCCGATGCCTGGAGGCCTTCCGGAAGATGGGAGACTTTTACTTTGCCGGACTGGACAAAGTCCTCGCCTACAGCGCCTACAAACGTTTCGTCCGAATCGTTGAGGGCGACCAGGGAAGTGGTGACGATGGAACCGTCATTCAGACCGTTTTCAGAAAGATACTTGGTGCTGTAAGAGAGGGTAGGATCTGCAAACGTGAGGGCGAATGTCTTGGAGGAGTAGCCCACTTTACCGGCGTCTCCATTGACAAAAGCACTGTTATCCAGTTGGACGGTGACGCTGTCCAGGCTGTCGCTAAGGTCGTGATGCAGGGCCTTGCCCTCCAGGCGGAGTTCCGCCTGATGATCGGTTATTTTGGTGATCTTACCGGTGAGCCCCTCCGGCAAATTATCAAATTGAGCGGGGAGGAGGGCGCCAATCTCTCCCGTGAAGGATGTACCGGTGGCTTCGATGGAAACGACCTGATCGAAACTGCCGTCGCTCAAGGCTGATTCTTTCAGCAGGGAGGTGGAGTACCACAGGCGTCGGTCGTTAAACTTGGCTTTGATACCAGTGATCAGGGTATTCTTAACCGCCATCTCGGGATGGTTAAAGGCGGAAGGCATAAACTGGATGGTAATATCGCTGACGTCTACCCGGTCGGTGGCGGTACCTTCCAAGGTGATGGTCAGGCATTTGGGGCAATCGCTGTGGGCCTTAGCCACAGCATGGAGGCCGTCGGGAAGATTGGACACAATGATGTCTTTGCCCACTTCCAAATTGCCGCCGGCGCCGCAGGAGAAAAGGATGCCGCTGTCGGCCAACTGGACGCCGTCTTCATGCATCAGGCGCACCTCCAAAGCGGTATCCAATACGCCGCTGTTGGCGTCGGTCTCCTCAAAAGTATCGGTATCCAAGGAGATCTGTGCAGCGATAAAGTTGCAGGGGATGGGGATGAGACTGTTAATAATTTTCTTGTCTACCGGTAGGGGAGAACCGTCTGGTAGTACCACTTTAGCGGGATTAAACGAAATCGTAAGATTTCCATTTGCCGAGCCGTCGCTGACAGAGGCTTTCCCTATCAATTCCATCTGGATGACAGTATCGCTTAAACGGGTAAACTTAGGGGTAAGGCCCTCCGGAACGCCCGACAGTTTGATAAACTGCTCCTGGCCGTCCTGCCAGGAAAGGTCGCCGCCGGATTCTACCATTTGATAGGTAATATCGCCGTCGGCCCAACGTTCGCCGCCGGCAATGCTGAAGCAGATGCCGTTTGCAATAACGCCGTCCTCAGCCCCCTGTCCGATTTCCTCCTCAAAGGATTTGTGATCCATACCGATGACCACGCCGGGGTTGGATTCAAACATGGCGGCGACTTCCCCGGCGGTGATGGCACGGGTAAATACCTTGACTTCATCGATCACGCCGTTAAAGAGATTGCCTGGTTTGCCGTTTTCGTGCCGTGCGCCGATGGCAAAGGGACAATCGCATTGGAGCGAACCAATTGCAACGGTTTTTTCGGCCGCCAAAGCGCCGTCGATGTACATCTTGATGTTGTCGCCATCCCGGGTGACAGCCACATGGTGCCACTGATTGGCCGAAGGGGCCGGGACGCTGAGACGGAGATTGCCATTGTCCAAAATATTGAATTCCAGTTTACCGCTGTCCTGCCGGATGGCCCATCCAGTGTTTTTCACCGAGTCGGTTTTGGAGAGGATACACATGTTGCTGGTGCTGTTGGCCTTATACCATACCGAGGCGGAGAAGGCGTTTTCACCAAATTCCAGCCGTGGATCGTCCGAGAAGATGAGGGAACCTTTGGAGTTTATTCCCTGCTGGTATTTCCCGTCTTCATACGCGATATCGGATGCGGTTAAGGTGATGTTGCCGGCCATGTCGTCCAAAGAACCGTCGAAGGACCAGTAAGCCAGGTAATCGGTGGGAGAAAGGGCCTTCTCATTCCACTTGGCGTACACGGTCATAGACCCATCCACCGGCGTCTGGGAGGTGAAGGGCTGCTGGAAGGTGCCGTCGTCCAGGTACCAACCGTCAAAATCGTAAAGGGGACGGGTGGGATCTTCTGGGAAGAGGCTGCCCAACACATTGCCCGCCCTGACCTCAACCGGCTGGACGTCGCTGCCGCCGTTGCTCTGGAAGGTGACGGTAACCTTCTTCCCGGACGACGCCTCATTGTACAGATCCAGGACCTGCTGATCGGACAATGCGCCGCTGTAGACGCGGACGTCATCAATGATGCCGTTGAAGAAGTTTGCAATATACCCTTCAAAGGGGGCGGCGCTTTCCCCCTCGCGGTACTGGTACCGTGCCCCGATGAGGAAATCGCGCTGGATGACACTGGGAATGGACAAATCACCGCCGATGGCGTCGTTTGTGACGGTGGAGACCAGTTGTCCGTTTAAATAAAGCTTGGCGGTAGAGCCGTCACGGGTGACGGCCACGTGGTTCCAAGTGCCAGCTTCAGGCGCCTTGGTTTTGGGACGGAAGGAACCGTTGTCTAAAATATTAAACTCCAGGTTCCCACCATCGATGCGCACGCTCCAACCGGAGTTGGCTCCTACGGAACTGCCTGCCACGGCGTTGGATGATTCGATTTTGGAGAAAATACAGCCGTTTACATTGGAATCGGCCTTGAACCAAGCCGATGCAGAGAAGCTCTGGGTGCTGAAGTTGAGGTCATCAGAAGAATTGGAGATGACCGATGAATTGGGACGGACACCTTGATTGATCCTACCTTGCTCAAACTTGGCGTTTTCCCCTACTGTCAGATCATAATTGCCAGCCGAATCCTTGCCGTTGCCGTCCAGGGTCCAGTGGGCAAGGAGATTGTCATCCATGGAGCTGCTGTTGGATTTGGCGGATAAGACTTCGGACGTCTCTTCTGATACATACCGGGGGGCGAGGGAAGCATTATCCTTGAGAATATCACCCGCAATGTTGCTGGCCGAAGGGGAGGTCATGCCATCCTCCGCCCAGGTGGACGGGGTATCACCCATCTGGAAAACGATGTTGCCGCCTCGGGCAATTTCACTGTAGTCAATCCAGGAGCGGTTAAAATCCTGGCCGTTAAACTGGGCCGACTGGATATAGAAATTGTCACGTGATACGCCTTTGGCCTCGATGACGAATTCACGTCCGGCGCCTACGTCAAAGGTGATCTTCTCAAAGGCCGGGGAACCGATTTGAAAACAGGTTTCTCCCACAGCAAAGGGGAAGATGCCCATGGTAGCCGCCACATACATAGCGGCCATGGTGCCGGCGTCGTCGTCCATGGACTCGGGGTATCCCTCAATGCCGTTTTTATATACCTTATCGGTGACAGGGGAGGGATAGGGGCCGTGGTTGTGGAAAACCTGGGTGGTTTCCTTGGTATAAACCGCGTTGACCCACTCTTGGGTTTTGCTGGGTTTTCCTACGTAGTTGAAAAAGTACGGGGCCTGGAGATCGGTTTCATTGACGGCAGTAAACCAGTTGTTATCAAAGAAGTAGTTGAGATCTTCCAGCATCTTTTCTTTACCGCCGGCCAATTGGATGGCGCCGGCCACATCGTGAGGGGTCGTCCAACGCCAGTGCCATGCCGAGCCTTCGTAGGCCTGCTGGTCGAACCCCAAAGGGGTGACGTCGGGATTCCAGCTTCCGTCGGCCTCCCGGGACCAGAATAAGCCGATGTCTTCACCGGTTTCGGAATTTTGATCGGCATCCGGCTTCCAAATATTTTTGTAAAAGAAAGAGCCGGTTAAATAGGTTTCATAATCGGCCATGTACTGTTCATAGCCCTGTTGATCACCGGCATCCTTGCAGCGGTCGGCCAGGCTTTTGGCAATGACGGCTACACAATAATCATCGTAGGAATTTTCCAAGTTCTTGTCGATGCGCAGCGTCTGGTATTTGCGGGCCCGGTCGGAGGAATTGAACTGGTATTTTTCCACGTATTTTTTAATGGCTTCAAAGACTTCGGGGAGATTTTCATCCTCATAGCCTTTGACGATGCCGTCGGCAATGAGGGCGAGGCCGTGCTCGTACCGGACGGTGGGGACCGGCTGTTGATCGTGGCCGCTGGCAAAACCGATGCCCTCGACGTATCCCCGGCTGAGGGATCGGATGATATCATTGTAACGTTCCGGGGCGATGAGGCCGATCAAGGGATATTTACGGAAATCATCCCACAGGCTCCAGCAATCGTAATGGGTGGTGCCGTTGGTGGAATGCACCTGCCCGTCGGTCCCCATATAGGTCCCTTCCGTGCTGGTGGCGTTGACCGGTACGGCGAAGGAACGGTAAATGCCGGTGTAGAACATCTCAATGAGATCCTGGGTATCGGCATCGGTGCGGCTATCCTCAATGCTGATGCGGCTGAGGATGTCCTGCCACTGGTCCTTAGCCTCCTGGCGGACGGCGTCAAAGTCCCAGTCGGGGGATTCATTTTGCATGTCCACCTTGGCCTGGTCGATGCTGATGGGGGAGATGGTCACCTTTAGGGTGAGAGGACCTCCCGACTTAGCGTCGGTGAAATAGGCGATAGCGCCGGAATTCTTCCCTTGCTGGGTGGCGCTGTCGCTGAGGACTTCGTCGTTGCCGTATGTTTGAAACGAGGAGAAGGGACGGCTAAATTTAGCGGTGAAGTGGAGTTTGTAGGTGCCGCTGCCGCATACGTTGGCACCCGTCACCCAGCCGGACATTTCATCATTACCTGTCACCTCAATGTAGGCGTCCTTGCGTCCAGCAAAGGCGTCGGCCAGGTCAATGTAAATGTAGGCGTTATCCTGGGGGAAGGTGTATTTGTGGTAGCCGGTGCGGATGCGTGCCGTCATCTCGGCAACAATCTTAGTGGATTCCTCCACCTGGACCTTTTCCAAAAGCTTATCGTCGGGGGAAGAGCTTTGGTAATGAGGTTCATTGGGAGTCAAATCGGTTTTGTAATATCCGGTAGTACCTTCCTCATTGGCTTTGTAAAGGCTATCCTCATCCGGATCAAAGCCACGGGTTGGCTCGGCAAGGGACGGCATGACCCGGACATCACCGCCTGATCCGGAGCATCCCACACCTTCGATGCGGGTGTGGCTAAATCCGCGGACCTTAGGTTGGTTAAAATCGTACCCCGATTGGCCGGACCCACCGGGCCTAGGCCAAGTATCCGGGCTGAGTTTGACCAACCCGTTGGGCACGAGGGCGCCTGGATGGAGCTGTCCGTGGTCGCCGCCGGTGTTGTTAAACACTTTGACGTATTGTGTGTAGTCGGTTTCTGCTTCTTGGGCCGCAGCTGGGGATATGCTGGGGACTGCCACACTAACCGTCAACAGCACCGCAAGCATACTGGAAATCAGCTTAGACCAAATTCTGTTCTTCTTCATCTGGAACCTCCTTCTTTTTCATGGGTTGATAAAAGATATACAGACCATACCAAATGGCTTAGCCTCCTAATCGTCATGTCAGGGATATTTCTCAGAAACATTTACGACCAAGAGAAGAAAAAAATAAACCTGCTGAAGCATACATTTTTATTGTGAAAATATAACTTCTCAATAGTTTTAATTATACATATAACAATAAAAATAACAATAGTGAATAAATTTTTTAGCATAATAAATATTTGTTGAATTTGATAATTATCTAAAACAAATAATAAAGCCCTCTTATACTATCTTTTATTAAGCTATTTAAAGAGGTGATCCCCTAAGATCCATTAGTCCAGAATAAATAGAGGACTTCTACAATAAAATACAATAATAAAAAACAATGTGAGCAGAGACAGAATAGTTATCAATTCAGATGGATAGAATAAATCGGAAACAATAGGGGCTTCCTCATCTATAATCCAGACAGAAAATAGAAATTATCATTTTAAAATTTTTGAAAACAAACCGTTTAAGCCATAGATTCGCAGCTGGTTTATGCTATAATCCTCTCATACCGACAAAGAGAAGGAGAACTATTTGGTATGAAGATAATTAAAAATATTGCGAAAGGTTTTTTAATTGGCATTGGTTCCATCGCGCCTGGCGTCAGTGGAGGCTCCATTGCTGTTATTTTTGGCATTTACGATAAGCTTACCGATGCCATTGCCCATTTTTACCGAGGGTTTAAGGAAAAAATAAAGTTTTTATGGCCGCTGTTTGTGGGTGGTGTGCTGGGGATTTTGCTGTTTAGCAACATTATCCAGTATCTTTTTGCCCATTATAATACGCAAGTCCGATGCCTATTTATTGGGCTAATGATCGGGACCTTTCCTTCTGTGGTACGTCAGGCCAATGACAAAGGATTTCGCAAATCCTATTTGATATGGGCAGGGATTGCCTTTATCCTTACAGCCATATTGACTTTTCTCAACCAGGCCAATCCCATATCATCCGGCCCAATGGATTCTTCCTTCGGCATGCTGTTTCTCAGCGGTGCTATTATTGGATTTGGCACTATTATCCCAGGGATCAGTGCTTCTTTCATCCTGATGGCATTGGGCGCATATGAGACGTTACTAAATATTTTGACCTCTTTTGATATTGTATCCATGTTACCCATTGGGTTGGGGCTGATAGCCTCTATTTTATTATTTGCTAAGCTGATTTCCTATTTGTATCAGAAGGCCTATGGTATCATGAGTTATATTGTGTTTGGACTTTTGGCAGGTTCAGTTTTGGCTATTGTCCCGCCATTGCAAGGAGATATGATTACGATCATTTCTCTTCTTTTGATGATTGCAGGATTGATCTTTTCTTATCTTTTCAGTACACTTCCTCAAAAGAACAAAAAGGTAGAACAAAAGTTATCTTGAAATTTTTATAGAAAACACTTGCATTTTATTGGTGAGTTGTGTATAATAAAAAAGCACTCTTCTTCAGGAGTGCTAATATCGCGGGGTGGAGCAGTCCGGTAGCTCGTCGGGCTCATAACCCGAAGGTCGGTGGTTCAAATCCGCCCCCCGCAACCAACTTCACGTAAGACCGAGGTCAATGTACTTTGTATGTTGATTTCGGTCTTATTTTTTATATTAATACGCTCAATGAGAAGATGTACGGCCTTGTCATCCGGGTTGGCCTTCAGAGCGGCCAACCAAGCCTTGATTTGATCCACGGTGAAATCTTTCGGGGGCTTTGTGGCTTTTAAACAGGCGATTTGTTCTTTTAGGCTCTTCATCTGTTCGCCAATATCGGCTATTACCTCTTCGGGAAGTACCCCGCTAGAAAGATTCTTCATCAAGGTGTCATATTGCCTTTGTTTGTCGTCGATCTTCTTGTTTAGAACCTTCTGGAAATCTGCAAGACGTCCGGGTTCTTCTGCCTGATAGCGCAAAAGGGCTAGGGTGATCCTATCTTGATTGCGGGCTGATAAAAGGTCGTGCAGGTAGTTTAAAGCCGCTCTATCTACTTCTTCCATACGCACAGCAGGCCGCCCGCATCGTTTGGAACAGCTGAAATAATGGTATTCGTGCCCCTTACGGCGGGAAACGCGTCCGTGCATCTTTGCGCCACATTCGCAATATACCAAGCCACTGCACAAATAGCCGGCCTTTTTGCCTGTCTGCTTGCGTCCTTCCATAATCTTCCGCACCTCCAAAAATTGCGCCTTGTCGATGATGATCGGCAGGGCGTTTTCTACTCTTATGGCGTGGGGTTTGTCCCGTCTGTTGCCCCTGTCGGCTTCCTCCTGTGGGCTGTAGATATAAACCCCCGTGTATTTCTCATTGCGTAGCATCTCATAGATTTGCGTATAGCGGATGGGTTTCCCTCTCTTGCCCCTTATGCCGCACCGCTCCATTTCCTCTATGATTTCGGTAAAGCCTTTTCTTTGCGCTGCCGCTTCAAATATCTTGCGCACGTAGGCCGCTTCCAGTTCATTGATGACGTATTTTTGGTTTACTACGTCATAGCCAAATGGGGGATACCCACCATTGTGAAGCCCCTTCAAAGCGGTTTCTTTTAGCCCTTTCTTGGTTTCTTCTGCCAGGTTATCAATATAGTATTCGGATAAGCTCCACACAAGGGTACGCATGATCTTGGCCTCTTTGGAGGTTCCGAAGTCCTGAGCGACGGCCACCAGGTCAACGCCTATATTCTTTAACCGTGCCTGTAGGTTAACGTGTTCTCCCAGATTGCGGGCGATACGGTCATATTTGTGGCATAGGATCACTTCAAACTTTCCCTTGTCTGCATCCCTCAGCATCTTTTGATATTGGCGGCGGGCGGCTGTTTTTCCGCTCACAGCCTCGTCAGCATAGATATCAAGCACAGTATACCCCTTATGGGCGGCATACTCTTTACACGCTCTGACCTGTGCGTCTATGCTTTCTTCATTCTGCTTGTCCGAACTGTATCGGGCATAAATCACCGCTTGCACGGTTTCACCTCCCTACCTGCTCATTTTTGAGCGGGTTCTTTTTTATGTGCGTAAAAGTCTATCAGAGCCACGCTGAGAACATTTGTTCCTAACGAGCGAATAAAAAACTACCCTTTCATCTTCCTTCGCTCTACGGGCTTTCTACGGCTTCTCAGGGGTATTGTGGTTTATTCTTCCGCGTCTTTTGCTTTGTCCCGCTCTATGGCTTCGTCTATGGCACGGTTTAAAAACTTGGCAAGGCTTTCCCCTTGTTGTTTCGCGTGGGCTTGTATTTCACCTTTACGACCTTTACGCACACGGAAACGAATCTCTTCCAAGTTTTCTTTTATGTATTTCATGGTAGCTTTCTTCTGACTTTCACTGTAGGGCATAGTAACACTTCCCCTCATTTTACTGTTTTTATTATATCATAAGTCCATACAGCGCGCTATATACATGTTGCACAATATAGTGCGCTATAGTTTGTGCATTACTCCATCTTGATATATAGCGCTCTATATAGTATAATAAAGACAGTCAAGGGAAGAGAGGCCACACAGAAAGGAGGTGGCCGCATGAAGTTCAAAGACTGGCAGAAGCTCACACAAGAGCAGAAGCAAAAATACTTTGAAGCCTGCAAAAAGAAAGTGGCTACCTGCTCCAACAAGTAACCACTAAATAAGGCGAAAAGAACCTACAAAAACCCTCTTCCCTTGGCTCCCATTTTACCACATATGCGCAAAGAACACAAGTCCACAACAGGGGGTAGCTTATAGGGATGGGGAGTTTTTTCCACTCCTCATAGCCTTAACCGGGCCATTTCTGGTTTGGTTAGTCTTCTTCGTCGGGTTCTTCTAAGTAGGAAAGGTTAAATTCATCGGGGGCATCTTGGGAAATTTCACGTTTAATAAAGCTTTGTGTCTGTGATTCCAGAAATTCCAAGTCCTCAATAGAGATTTCATAATCATAGGTCTTCTTGTACCAAGCCCAAATAATATTGTCTTGATCAATCTTGAACTCAAACCCTATTTTGCTTAGATAGCTTACAAATTCGGGATTATTGGCTAGAAACCTTGCAAGACGAGCCGACTTTGGATCTTTCCTCTCAATATAATCTTCTAACTCTTGTTCTACTTCTTCTTCTATCTGTTCATATGTTTTTTCTTCTGTTTTTTCTTCTCGTTTTTTAGGATCATGACCCAAAAGAAGGTGGGGGATGCTAACTTCAAAAACAGCCGCTATTTTTTGAAGATTTTCGAATTTTGGTATTACATTATCATGCTTTTTCCAGTAACTAACAATAGATTTATCTAAACCGGCTTTTTGTGCTACAGCAGATGGAGATATTTGACGTTCAGCGCATAGGGATACAAAATTATCGTAAAAACTCATAGTTCAGCACTCCTATTTTTAGTTAAAACATAAAAGTTGAGTATGCTAAACCAACAAAGTTGACAAGTTGAATAAACTCAACTATAATATGAGCATACTAAACCAATACGGTATTAGCTTATCACATTACACGAAGGAAAACAACAGAAACGAGGTGAGAAAATGAAGATCGACGCAAGAAAACTAGAAATCATCATGGCAAAGGCTCTAATGAATCCAAAAGAGGTAAGCGAAAAAGCGGGTATCTCTTACCCAGTCTTTAAACGAGCGTGGAACCAAGAAAGCGTCAAGATAGCTACTGTCGGACGTATCGCCAATGCATTAGGCATAGACGTGACCGAGATTCTAGCAGAGGAGGAATAAACATGGATGATGAGATGTGCCGGATCCCCATAAGCGCCACATACCGCATCATTGACGGGGAACCGGTCTTGATATCGGCTGATTACAGAGACATTCCAGCCGATTTGATTGCAAGGTTCTTAATTCAGAAGTTCGGGAAAACTCCTTGGAAAAAGGAGGAGGTGGACGAATGGAACAACTGAACAACAGCGAGTTTCAAGAATTCCTTGACAATATAAAGGAGTGGGAGGATAGGCTTGTACTTATTGCCGCCGCTTCCACTCCCCATTGTGAACCCTTAGCAATAGAAGTCCGCTTGTCAGCTCTCAGACGCAAGGCGAAAGAGCTTGGAGTGTCGGACGAACATTTTGAAGATCTCTATCGCCAAGCCACAGCAGTGATTGAGAAGTGGAAAGAGAGGGAAGAACCCGCCCCAGATTTCTTTGACGGAGGGAAGTTCCTTCACAATGTCATGGGGGATTACCTCATCAAGAAGTTTTCTGTGTGTAAGATCAATGATTCTATTCATATCTATGACAACGGCGTGTACAAGGCCGGAGAGGACACCTTACACGGGCATATGATTAAGCTGGTGCCCAGTATAAGAGATTCCCAGCGAAGGGAGGTATACAAATACATTAAAGCAAGCCTGGATACCCCTGTCAAGGAGCTGTCGCCGCCTAACCTGATCCCCTTCGCCACAAGGATCTATGACATTGACGATGATTGTTTTCTGGATTATAGCCCGGAATACGTGTTCTTAAACCGCTTCCCCTACGATTACAAGCCCAATGCCCCCGAATGCCCTACAATTACCAATGTGATCCGAAGCATAGCAAACGGGGATCAAGAAGTGATTGACCTTTTGTATGAAGCCATGGGCAATTGTTTTTACCTGCTTAACTCTTTCCGAGGGGCGGTGATGCTGTACGGTAGGAGCGGCAACAACGGCAAATCAACCTTGCTCAACATGATTACCCAGCTTCTAGGCCGGTCAAATGCTAGTTTTCTTTCCCTGCAAGACACGGCAGAACGGTTTCGGCTCATTGATGTGTACGGCAAGGCGGCCAACATAGGTGACGATATCCCCGATACATATTTACCTGACAGCTCCATCTTTAAAAAACTGGTGACCGGGGAAAACGTTATGGCCGAGAAAAAAGGACAAGACCCTATACCATTTAGACCCTATGCGAAAATGTTCTTCGCTATGAACGGACTTCCCACAGTTAAAAGCCGGGATGACGGTTTTTTCAGTCGCATTCTATTGATTCCTTTAACCCAAGATTTCTCCAAATCAAAAAACAAAGATGTCAAATTAAAGGACAAGCGTTGGTCAAATGAGGAAATGGAATTTCTTACCCGACTAGCGGTTGAAGGTTTAAAGCGGCTAATGAAAAACGGGGACTTCACAAGGCCGGAAATCGTACAAGAAGCGGTTGACGAGTACATGAGGGAAAATGACCCGATAGGGGAGTTCCTAGAAGAACAAGGTGATCTTGATGGTTTACCCATTCCAGCTGTTTACCAAAACTTTAAAAGCTGGTGCGAAGAAAGCGGTAGAAAAGCTATGCACCGGACAAAATTCACGCAAGAGATTTGCCGCCGTACTGAGCTAATAAGCGCATCAATCAGGCATCCATACTATAACGGCAAAACTGGAAGATGCTTTGTAAATCCCTAGTCACGGTTATTGTAACGTGACAAGCAAAAAAGAGCGTGGCACCTCTAGGCCGCATGAAATGGGCATTTCTAAGGCATGTAACACTTGTCACACTATACTTTAACTTTATATAAAAAGGAGGTAATAGAAGAGAAGTATAGAAGTATGAGATTGTCGGGATATAAAAAATAAGTGTGACATGTGACACTGTGACAGAAAGGATGAAGAACCATGTTCAGGATTAATAGGCGTGAAACTGTTGAAGCATACACAGGACTTCTGATAGCCCAATGTTCGCTTTCAGAAGCACTTGACTTGATAAAAGTAGCAGAAGCCACGTATGGCGACCAAGGCAATAATGCTTTATTAGTGGCGAAGGGTAGTGTATCAATTGCAAAGGCTCACGTGTCACAAGCTTTAGACTTGATTTCTGACAAAAAGGAGTTGGAATAATGAGCCTGTATTATCAATGCCCCGACTGTGGAGCAAATCTAGACCCCGGCGAGAAAGGCCACTGCAAGGAGGAAGGAACAATGAAGTTATGCCCGATGAGGAACAACATGTGTACCTAT
>CAJFOZ010000088.1 GCA_904397895.1 uncultured Clostridia bacterium | reverse complement strand
TGAACAAGTGTGTGGTGGTCGTTACCCACTCCAATGAGCTGGCAAAACAGGCCGATGTGGTGTTCCGGCTGAAAAAGGGTGAACTTCAGGTGCTGGAGCGCGTTCAAAATGGAGCGGCACAGCCCCAATCCCGCAGAAACAACGCTCCCCGCAGCGAAAGGAGGGTACGTTGATGGAGATGGACAGCAATCAAATCGCGAAGCCCTCGAAAAAGGGAAATCTCCTTTCCGCAGCTTTTTATATCCTTGCGGTGGTGCTGCTGATTACGGCCTTTGTCTCCCTGGCAGCCTGCCACCAAAATATATCCCGGCAGCTTGAGCAGGGCGTTCCTGTGAAGGGGAATGAACTGGCCATTGTGAATCTCTACTTAACAAGCTGTGTGCAGTATTTTGCCTTTGCCGCTGCCATGGTGTTTTGCGGCAAGGCGGTCCGCAAGGTGATGACGATCAAGAGCGAAGCACCAGAGCAGGTCACTCCCTATATGCTCAACGCCCCGGTAGAGACCACCGGTTCCGATTATGCGGAGGAAGTGGAGCCGGAGGAGGACGATACGGATTTTGAGGCTTGGGGATTCCGGGAAAAGGAAGAATAAAAAAGACATGCCGGCGGGCTTGTAAAGCAGCAAGCCCTCGGCCATGTCTTGAAAACAGGAGAATGGAGGTGATTCCCATGCGGCAAACAGAGTGGGTCTATTGTCCCGTCTGCGGGAATAAAACCCGTGATCGAATCAGGGAGGATACGGTTTTAATCCATTATCCTCTCTACTGCCCAAAGTGCAAACGAGAGAGCTTGATTCAGGCAAAACAATTACATATCGTTGTCATTAAAACGCGATACACGTAGATGTAGAGCCGACAAATCTGTGGAGTAGTCTTACAGTCATTGGCTCTTTTTATGATACTTCGGCAAGTCCGCCAAATAGAAAAACGGAGTTTTGGCGGGCTGTATTGTCATGCCCATACTTACATCCCTTCAAACCCGTTTTGCGTTTGGAGGGATTTTTATGTGCTGGTCTACTATGGCCACCCCGCTGCTTATCCGAAGCAGCAGCTACCTACAGAGCGCCATGCAGCTGTAAGGAACATCTGTTAAAAAAATCCACGGCTGTTCATGGCACTCTTACGCCACAAAAGTAGAAATTCAATCTCTACATCATAGAATTTATTTTTCCGATATCCGCAATCGCTTTACGGCCTTTGCGGATTTTTTTACGTCGTTTTTTACCAGAACGCAGGACAAGCCTGCTTCTGGAATAGGTTGCCGTAGCCCACCGACGGCCTGAATTTTTCTTGAAATTCAGATCGATCGGAGGTAAACGACTATGGACGAAAAACGTCCAAAACGAAGAAAAGCAAAAGATAACCCTTACACCCTTGCCAAAATTGAGGACCAGCACTTTCTTTCCTTTCGAGACGGACAAGGGGTATTACGGGAAATCACGATAGATAAAGAATTATTCGAGCTTATGGATCGCTTTGGGCTGGAAGATCTCTCTTATCTCAACGCAGTGGACAGGCATTATGAACAATCGGAACAGACGGAGATTCCCCTCAATTTACGGGCTATAGATAAACCGGAATCCGTTGAGGATGCCGTTATCCGCAAACTGGAGTATGAGCGGCTATATCAGGCGATCTCCCAATTATCGGATACACAGCGGCGCAGATTGATTCTGTATTATTTTAAAGGTTTGACTTATAAGCAGATTGCAAAAAGGGAGGGGTGTGCGTTTCAAGCTGTTGCCAAATCGGTGACAGCCGCAGAAATAAGATTGAAAAATATTTTGAAATAGGGCGGTTGAAAAAACGCCCTTGAGTGAGGAAACAGGTGAAAGGACAAAAAGCCTTTCACCTGTTTTTCTTTTCTTCGCGGCAATTTTGTGATTGTCCTTCCCGGTTCCCCTACATAGGCGGTTTATGCCATCTTCCATTCAAAGGGAGGTCTTATGATGCAACGCACCTATTTACGCGGCGATTTATATTTCGCCGATTTGGGCCGGGGAATGGGCTCGGAACAGGAGGGGTACCGTCCCGTCTTGATCATTCAAAACGACATAGGAAACCGGCACAGCCCCACGGTAATTGTCGCGGCTATTTCCAGCAAGGTAAATGCCAAAGCCAAGCCGCCTACTCACTACTTGCTTCAGCCGGAAAGCGGCCTACAGCTTCCGTCTCTTGTCCTTTTGGAGCAGATCCGCACCATTGACAAAAGGCGGATTGGCGCCTTTGTCGAGCATTTGAATGAGTGCCATCTCCACGGTATCAACCATGCGTTGGCGATTAGCGTAGGACTTAATGAATACGCGGTTTAGTTCGTTCTTCCCGTATGGAATTGGAAAAGGCCGTCCGAATTAGATCGAAAAGTCTGCTTTAAATTAGGGGGCTATACAAATCCAGAGGAACCGGCGGACAGGCGGTTCCTCCTACATAAAAAAGAAATTCTCTGTTCTCCTGCGGTACATAGCCGTGAGCTGTGTAGAAACAGGAGGTCATATCCTATGACTCATGAAGCAGAAAGCGCAACCATTTGGAGAGCCCTTGTAAAGGAATTTGACAAAGGGGAACGCGCCCAAAAAGAGCGGGATCGGAGAAACAGGCTTGCCTTTTCACTCGATGATGAAAGACTTCAAGATTATCTGGAAAGCCGGTGTATGGCTTACGACGTAGATCCCTGCCGAATTTTTATCCGGATGGAATCTTATCGCATTTTATACGACGCTCTGAACAGCCTGCTGGGTAAGCAGGCTGTCCGCATTTACCGATACTTTTTCTGCGAGGAAAACTATTCCCAGATTGCCAGAAGCGAAGGCGTAGACGAAAGCACCGTCCGCCGCAGCATTGAACGCGGCTTGATACAACTGAGAAAAAGCTGTTTGGAACTGGTATTTCCACAGACGATTTCGCTATTCGTTCCCACACCCGCTATGTCAAGCACTTTCACCCAAAGAAAGAAGCAGCGGACAGGCAAAGCCAAACATCTTCCTTCATAAACATGGATGAGGGAGGTGTGGCCAATGGGGAATGAAGCGGTATTTTTAAAATGTACCGAAGAAATCGCAGTCAGCAAAACGACCACACCGGAATTTTACCGGCTGTATCAGCAGTCGGTTTTGCTCGCTCTGAAAGAGCAGGACGTTTTAAACGAAGTGCAATTTCAGCACTGTTTGGACACACTGAACCATCAAATTTGAACTTATGCTGGAGAAAAAGCGCGTTTTCGCATCGATACGATGCGAAATGCGGGTCGTCCTTTTATGATCCGCAAGCGCTTTTCCCGTTTTACATAGTGAAAGATCAAATCCGCACATTCGTGTTTTCGAGATAGACTCGCTACAATGAAAGAAAAATCAAGGAGTGATGGAAAAATGAAAGTTGCAGCCTACTGCCGTGTTTCTACGGATAAAGAGGATCAGGCCAATTCCTTTGAAAGCCAGCAGCGGTATTTCCGGGAATACATCGACCGCCAGCCGGACTGGGAGCTATATGAGATTTACGCCGACGAGGGCATCACCGGCACCAGCACCAAAAAGCGCGCGGCGTTTAACCGCATGATCAACGACGCCCGGCTTCACCGGTTTGATTTGATCGTGACAAAGGAGATTTCCCGTTTCGCCCGCAACACGCTGGACAGCCTCACCTACACCCGGGAACTGAAACGGATGGGGATTGGCGTTTTCTTCCTGAATGACAATATGAACACCCTCAAAGAGGACTCCGAAATGCTGCTAGCCATCAAATCCACCATGGCGCAGGAGGAAAGCCGCTCCACCAGCGCCCGTGTCAAATGGGGCCAGACCCGCCGGATGGAACAGGGCGTCGTGTTCGGCCGCTCCCTGCTGGGGTACGATGTGCAAGGCGGTAAAATGACTGTAAATCCACAGGGGGCGGAGATTGTCCGGTTGATTTTTCACAAGTACGTCCATGAGCGGAAAGGCACCACGGTCATCGCCCGGGAGCTGCGGGAGGCGGGCTACAAGACCCTCACCGGTAGCACAAGCTGGCGGAATACCGTGATTTTAAAAATCCTCCGCAACGAGAAATACTGCGGGGACTTGAAGCAGAAAAAGACCATCACCCCTGACTATCTCACCCATCAGAAAAAATACAACCGGGGCGAGGAAAAATTTGTCTTTCTCAAAGACCACCACGAGCCTATCATCGCCCGGGAGCTGTGGGAAGAAGCCCAGCGGGAGATTTCCCGTCGGGATATCGACGGCAAATACGGCACCGGCCACGGCAACCGCTATCCGCTTTCGGGAAAAATCAAGTGCAGCGAATGCGGGCAGAGCTTTGTCTCCCGCAGCCGCAGGCGAAAGGACGGCAGCCGCTACAAGGCATGGCGGTGCGGCACTGCCACAGCGGAGGGCAAGCGCCACATGGATCCGGCAGGCAACGAGGTCGGCTGCAACGTGAGTTATCAGCTCCGGGACGAGGTAGGGATGGAGATGGTGCGACAGTCGATAAGAATGCTGAAGCTGGATACAGCCGTTATCATCCGTGACATCACCCGTATGGTACTGGAGACCATCCAGTCTTCTCAGGACAGCAGCCAGCTCAGCGCCGACCGGCTGAAAAAAGAGCTGGAGCAGATTGAGGCAAAGAAAAAAGGCGTGCTGGACGCCTTTTTCGCCAAAAGTATTTCCAAAGAGGACATGAAGCTGATGAATGCCGAATACGACCGCCACATCGCAGAACTCACCGAAAAAATCGCAGCGGCGGAGAAACGGGAAAGCCTGTCCTACGACACCGCCACACTGGAGAAAGATATCCGCGCCAGGGTAACGAGCATTGTCAGGGGAGAGAACGCCTCCGATAATTTCTACGGGAACCTGCTCGACCACATCACCGCCTATCCCGACCGGCGCATGGAGGTACATTTGAAGCTGCTACCGACCAAGTGGATCGATGTGCTGGAAAGCCTGGCGGCGACAAGAGATAGTTGAGCAAATTTAGCAGCGCGCCTTTTTCCTTTTGAAGCCCAGGCGCTGTTTTTCCTCAGCTTTGCGGATATAGTCCGCCGCCAGCGGTGTTTTGCAGCTGGTATTCCCATGGTCCACCAAGACAGCGCCGATTTTCAGGGCGGCTTTCATCGCTTCTTCGTGTAGCGGGAGATAGGAAGTGCCAACCGATATGACAAAGTTATTCATGGCATATTTCACCCAGTTGGACTGTCCATGGATATCCCGAACCACGCGCTGCAACATCTTGTTCAGCTTTCCTCGATCAAATTGCTCATCAGGGCGGCTGCTGAGAAGCCGGCAATAACAGTTCCACCCGGCGGACTGATCGTTCTCATCCCCGCTGTCAATCCAGCGGTCGGCAAGCTCCTCCGCAAAACCGGTTTCCGCCAATGTAACCGCCACCACGTAGTCCACCGTAGCCCGGCAGTTTGCCGTTTCCATCCAACGCTCGAAATCCGAGGCGGTCATCTTGTCGGGTTCGGCAACGATTCCCGCCAACGTTTGCGCGTCGTAGTTGCCGGTAGCGTAAAGCTCCATCGCAAGCGCGTGGTCTTTCTTGATCGTTTTGGCCAGAGGCTTCATGTCCCGAAGCGTTACCCCAAACAGAGGCTCCCGCGCCCCGTGGTTTTGATAGGTTTTTCTGGTCTGCTCCGTCCCCAGCGCTTCCAGTTCGGCCATAACGGATGCCAAATCCAATCTTTTCCCTCCGTTCGCGATTACTTCCGCCAAAAGGTGGTGCAGTCCTTTTTATCCTCGATATTGTACCGGATGATGCGCTCCAGTAAGGGGAAGTCCACCGGTTCGTCCCATTGAATGCGGAAGAGATTGCTCGTCTGGTTGTATCCCGATTTTGCGATATCATCGCAAAACGCCGCCATTCCCTGCGCCTCCGGCGAGACGGCGAAATGCCCCTTGGCGGCGCTGAACCCAATGATAAACGTCCCGCAGTCGGTAAACATCGGTTGGTTCCAGGCGATTTTCGTTGCCAGCGTCGGAAAAGTGTCTTTCACCCAGGCAAGCACTTCCCGCATTCTGAACCGGTGCGCTTCATTCTCAATTTTTGCTAGGTATTCTTCAAAGACTTCCATTTCATTTCTCAACTTTCAATTTCTAAGATACCAATAGAATTCCCGTATCCAGTAAGAAAAACCGTCCGGCCCAATAAAACAGGTGGCGTATGACAAAGCTTTATGCTAGAATAAGATTATAGAGGAAACCCACTCTGTTTGTAGGTGGCACTGCTATGAAAAAATATCTTCCCACCGCGCTTTTGTTGGTGGTTTTTGAAGCCGTGGCCTTTACCCTTTGGCTAACAAAAGACAATCTGTTTTACCTGTTGAATTTCAGTTACATCGGCCTGGCGCTGTCTACCGGTGTCTTTCTATATACCAAAAATTATAGGCACGCCCGGCGGATTGTCCAGCTTCTGGTGGGTTTGTATATGCTGATTTATCTGGGCCTGATCTGCAACGAAAATATGCAGATTGAAGGCTTCTGGTACTATCTCTTTACCGGCGTATTTGAAGCTGCCACTATCCACTATGCGGTGGCCAAAATCTTCGGGCCGCTGATTTTTGGACGCGGCTGGTGCGGCTACGCCTGCTGGACGGCCATGGTGCTGGATTTCCTGCCTTATAAAACGCCCCAACATCCTCGCAAAAAAATCGGCTGGATTCGATACATAACTTTCGCAGCATCTTTAGTTTTCGTGGCGGTGCTGTTTCTTGCTCACTTGGGGAATTTGGAAAGAATTATGTTCTGGGCGTTTTTGGCTGGCAATATCCTTTACTATCTCGTGGGGATTCTTTTGGCTTTTGCTTTCAAGGATAACCGGGTATTTTGCAAATACATCTGCCCAATTACGGTCTTCTTAAAGCCAATGAGTTACTTTTCCCTGTTCCGAATCACCTGTGACAAGGAAAAGTGCATCTCCTGCGGCAAATGCAAAACGGTTTGCCCTATGGAGGTGGATATGACCGATAACTCCCGAGGGCGTAAAAACGGTACCGAATGCATCTTGTGCATGGAGTGTGTCAAAGCCTGCCCCAAAAAGGCTCTATAAAAATTCGAGCCCATACATTCGCTATCTTCGGCCTTCTTTGCTACACTGGGAGTATCCCAGGAGCAAAGGGGCCTTTTTGCAGGAAAAAAGGCGGGACATCCCACCTCAATCATAAAACAAAGGAGCGTTGCGTTTGAATAATTCAAACGCCCGTTTTGTGCTTTGCCGGCAACGCCGGCAATTCACCTTGCGGTGAACCGCACAATTCCGGAAATAAGGAAACTTTGCTTCGCAAAGAGAAAGGAATATGCCATGAAAAACAGCAAAATGTCCCCGAAAAAGCCTGTGTATCATTGTGCCCCCGATGTCTCGCCGTCTTTTTCTGAAAATTCAAGTGTGAGAAACGGAGGTATACAGCCATTTCTCACCGTCGTGTGTCATTCTGACCCTTCGGTACCGATATCGGTGAGCAACCCTTTGAGCTCAGGATAGGGCATAGAATAACGCTGGCTTAAATAACGTAAAGAAGCGCCTAATTCACCATCTGGTCCGCCGTATTGAGAGATAATCACTTTAGCCAAAGCAGGATTGGGTGTAGCTACTTTAATCGGATGTTGTAATTGTTTGACATAGCTCCACATATACTTAACAATCCCCCTTATCGTAATCCCAAGGCCACGGATCAGCTAACCAAGACCAACGGCATCCCATATCAGCGCTGCTGGCTGAAATGGGGCCGTATTTCGATTCGTATTCCTGGGTCAATTTGTCGCAGGTAGCCTCGTATTGCCGGAGCATTTGAAGGGCCTGGGTATCGTTGGGATGGGTGTTGAGATACAGATGGGTTTCCCACATGGAAAAACAGGCCGCTGCCCGCTTACGCATGAGCATCATACGGTCATCCATTAGCAGCGGCACCCCTTTCCAGCAAGAAACGGTTTATCCAATTCCGGGAAAAGCGTACCGACTCGCAGGGCGTGTTCCGGCTCAAAAACCTCGGTCATATTCTGGTAAGGAACATAAGCCATGGCCACCGGGGTATGGGCGGGAAAGGGCGTCCTGTCGTCAATCATCGGAGGGCAAGTTCCACAAGAATTGCAGGAACTGCAAGCATCTGCCATATTGGTAAGACTCCTTTCTGGGATGTCAACGCATCCGATAATATGATATGAAAAGGTTAAATAATTGGTGAAGGACGTCGCATTTTCGGATGAGTAGGAGAATGTTGGTAAACCGTTGAATCAGTATAAAAACACTTGCTTTTTTTATCGGAAATTGGTATACTATGTCTGGATAAAGTTTTTGAGGAGGAATTGCCATGGATCAGAATCCATATAATCCATACCAACCGGATCAGCAGCCGGATCCCTCTAACCAAGGCCAGTCGACTCCATATAGCGGTGACCCTGTCCAACCCAACCCAGGCCCATATCAGAAACCGCCAGTTCCCCCAGCGGTTGATCCATATCAACCGTACAATTATCAGCCGGGAGTTCCCCCTGTGCAAAAAAGTGTCCCTCCAGCTAATGGGCTTGCCATTGCTTCTTTAGTCCTAGGTATCGCAAGTTTGGTTTTTTGCCTATGTTTTGGCGGCTTTTTAGGTCTGCCTGGCCTGATTTGTGCTATTATTGCCATGGCTAAGGGAAATCGTAGCGGTATGGCTATTGCGGGTTTGATTCTCTCTATTGTGGGATTCCTTAGCTTTATAGTTATGGTAGCAGTTATGGCGGCCTACCCCAATATTGTAGAAGATATTATGAACGACAACTTCTATTACTATTATCGCTATGAGTATTGATTGGACAAAAAATTGTAAGACGGTAAAGATCCCCTGTCCTTAAAAGGCAGGGGATCTTTTTGCAGAAATATCTGCCGGTTACCTGGACGTATGCCAAAGCGTTAAGACTATGATATAATATTGTTGGCTGATCAACGACCTCTTGATAAGATGTTTTGAGGAAGGGGAGAGCAAAAAACAATGGGAAAGAATCAAGACTTTATTACCACTTCCGGAGGATTTTGGCGCCATATGTGGATGACACGCAGGGGGAATCTGATCATCAGTGCAGGGTTGGCTTTTTTGGCAGTGTTGACTTCTTTCCTTTTTCATACAGGGGCTGTTTCTATAACGGGTATCCTCCCGCCCTGCCTTTTTCGAGTGGTTACAGGCTTCCGTTGTATGGGATGTGGAGCAACACGATCTATCCAGTGTTTCTTACGAGGAGATTGGGGAGGAAGCTTTTTTTACAATCCCATGTTTTTTCTTGTGGCATTGCTGGTCCTAATCTTCTATGTGGTTTTTACTGTCAATGCATTGCGACCTCGTTATCGCCCGCTTTGTATTCGACTAAAACGGTATCAGATTATACTGCTGGCGGTACTAGCGGTGGCATTTCTAGTGGTGCGTAATACACCATGGTACCAAGCAGTTCTTTATTAATTCCGTAAAATAGAGGAGAAAGACAAATGAACTTGCCCAAAATGCCAAAACAGTTACAGCCTATGAACATGGATGAAATTGTCCGTCAATTTGCAATGCAGGGAGAAAGCCCGAAAGCAGGGAAACTGGAAGGGCAAACCTGGTGTGGACAGGGCGGGGATTTTTTGGAATGGCATGGCTGTCATTTTCTAGGTTGCCGTTTTGTAGGCAGTAAGATGCAGAGAAACTATTTTTCGGATGTCATATTTGAAAACTGTGATCTTTCCAATGTGGACTGGAGAGAAGCTAATTTTTTTCGAGTGCTGTTTCAAAACTGCAAGATGGTAGGGGCCAATTTTGCAGAACTTTCGGCCCATCATGTGGAATGGAGACAGTGCAATCTTCAGTATGCCAATCTAAACGACGGCATTTTTCAGGAGGTCTCATGGATAGACAGCAGCTTGAAACAGGTAGGCTTTTGCAATTGCCATTTAAAAAAGACAACGTTTACCAACTGTTCTTTAGCAGAAAGTGAATTGTTGGCCACCAGCCTACAAGATATCGATTTGCGCAGTTGTGATATTCAGGGGATTCAGTTGTCCGGTCCAGAGTTAAAAGGGGCTATAGTGGACGTATTTCAAGCGGCAGACTTGGCCCGTTTCTTGGGACTCGTGGTGAAGTAATTGCTTTTATATTTACGGATATCAAAATTAGAATTGACATTTTTGTTCTGACTGTAGTATAATAAAATGTACACGACACCACTCAAATAGGAAAACAATCGGGATGTGGCTCAGTTTGGTAGAGCGCCTGCTTTGGGAGCAGGATGCCGCAGGTTCGAATCCTGTCATCCCGACCAGCGGCGACTCGCCGCAGACAAATCGCGCACCTCACTTTGTGGGGTGCGTTTTGTTTTGTACCCCCGCGAAGTGTCTTTCAGCTTGTGGGATTGGGCGGTTCACATAAAGAGATAAAAAGACGCACCTCGTATTTTTGAGATGCGTCTTGGTTGTTGCCTTATATTTCTGACAATCTAAAATCACGATACATAAGTTTTTCGGATGTGAAGCATTTTTAAATTTGATCCGCCCAATGATAAACCGCATCCCGAAGGAATTGAGCGCATCCCGGGACATTCTGATCGTAGTAAGCGGAGAAGCGTTCATCCGCAACATATAACGCGGCGATGCCTTTATGACGGTTTATTTCGTAGTTACCATTGGCTATCGTCAGCCAACGACGGTGGAGCCGGACAATCTCCCGTCCCTCCACGCTGGAGGGAGACTTTTTACCTTGGACGGAATCCTCTAATTGAACCTGAATTTCACGGCCTAGATCGGTCCACTCTTTGTACTGCTCCTGCGTTAAATTCATTACAGCGGCATTGGCAGCATTCACTTGGGAATGGCCGTATTTTTTACGGATCTCACGGCCATATGCCTTTTCGTTGTCTTCCACAACTTGACGCTTAAAGGCCTCAAATTTTTGCTCGTCGTTCATCATCTCATTCCTTTCCTGTGTCTCGATGGTTTGTTTTACCGACTGGATTAGCCGGCTCAATCGCATTTGTTCAGCCTGAAGGGCCATTAGATGGCTTCGTAAAGCCGAGAGACGATCAAAGGAAGGATCATCCAGGCATTTTTTAATGCGGGCCAGCTCTACCCCGAGTGCCCGATAATAAAGAATGTCCTGAAGCCGATCCACTTGGACAGGGCCATAATAACGGTATCCGCTTTCAGACACTCGGCTGGGTTTTAACAGTCCGATCTTGTCGTACCATCGCAGGGTACGGGTGGTCACCCCGGATAGACGTGACAATTCTTGAATGGAATATTCCATGGGCAAGATCCCTCCTTTGGTTTTGCAGCTGCTGGCTCCTATTGTATCGGTTGACGTTACGTCAAAGTCAAGTCCTTTGTGATAAAAAATTAAGAATAATTTGTGCCTAGGATGTGGCAGGGGATAGAGGGGTATTGTACCACTCTCCCGCTTTGAAAGGGAAGTAAAACGTGGTATAATAAACCAAAATTGTTATGATAGATACATTTGTTTAAAGGAGCCATCCCGATGCGCATTTTGATTGATGCTGACGGCTGTCCGGTAGTGGACATCGCTGTAGCCATCGCCCGTGAGAACCGAGTGGAATGCTTGATTCTCTGCGATACCTCCCATACCTTTGAAAAGCAAGGGGCCACCACCTTAACCTTTTCCAAGGGGGCGGACAGCGTGGATTTCGCCCTGGTGAATCTATTGTGCCCTGGGGATATTGTGATCACGCAGGACTATGGACTTGCCGCCATGTGCCTGGCCCGGCAGGCGCGAGTGCTCAATCAGGATGGGATGGAATACACCGATGCGAATATCGATAGCCTTCTTTTAGCGCGACATACGGCCAAGAAGATTCGAAATGCCGGTGGACGTCTCAAAGGCCCGCCTCGGCGTAAGCCGACCCAGGATGAAAATTTCGCCCAGGCTCTTAAGGCTATTCTAGCCAAAGGTTTGGAATCGGAGAAAGCGATACAGTGAACAGGTTGCTGCCTTTCCCATCCCCATAAGCTACTATGGGGATGGCGATCGACTGGTCTATGCCAACGTCACCGGCCATGCAGCAACGGCTGAAACGAAGTTTACAAAGGAGCTGACCTATGCGGATCATCATCTCGCCGGCCAAGAAAATGAACGTGGATATCGATACATTGGAACCCATCGGGTTACCCCGTTTTTTGCCGGAAACACAGCGGCTGTTAAAGGCTTTGAGAACTATGTCGGATGGGGAACTCAAAACCCTTTGGAAATGCAACGACGCCATTGCCGCATTGAATTTGGAACGTGTGCGCCGCATGGATCTATATACGCAGCTGACCCCAGCTATTTTGTCCTACGAAGGAATACAGTACCGGTACATGGCCCCAGGGGTTTTTGAAACCCATCAATTTTCCTTTTTGGAAGAACATCTTCGCATTCTCTCGGGATTTTACGGCCTGCTCCGGCCCTTTGACGGGGTGACGCCTTACCGTCTGGAAATGCAGGCTAAGCTGTCTGTGGACGGTTGCAAAGACTTGTACGCTTTTTGGGGAGACAAGCTGGCAAAGGCTTTGGCGGAGGAAACCGATCTTGTGCTCAACCTGGCTTCAAATGAGTATAGCCGTGCGGTGAAGCCCTATTTGCCGTCTTCCGTGGGCTTTTTTACCTGCACCTTTGGGGAACTCAAAGATGGAAAAGTGGTGGAAAAAGGAACATTGTGTAAGATGGCTCGGGGCCAAATGGTGCGATGGATGGCCGAACACAGTGTGGCTAATGTCCAACAACTCCGGGAATTCCAGGATCTAGGGTACCGATACGCCCCTCAATATTCGGAAGAATACCATTATGTGTTTCTCAAGGAGAAAGGGAAAAAGACCCAGTGGGAGGGAAAAACGTGGTAAAAGAAATTGTAAAAGATGTAATCTTCCTCTCTCAGAAGGCCGAGAAGGCCACAGAAGAGGATTTACCGGTGGCGGAGGACCTGCTGGATACCTTAAAGGCCCATAAGGATGGTTGTGTGGGTATGGCGGCCAACATGATCGGCGTTGGCAAACGGATCATTGCCTTTGATAACCAAGGAGAATACATGATCTTATTTAACCCGGAGATTGTGAAAAAATCCCAACCCTATGAGGCGGAAGAGGGATGCTTATCCCTAACCGGCACACGGAAAACCAAACGATGGGGATCCATTAAAGTGCAGTACCAGACCCCTCAATTTCAAACCCGATACAAAACTTTCACCGGCTGGACGGCTCAAATCATCCAGCATGAGATCGATCATTGCGAAGGGATCTTGATCTGATGGAGAAGGAGTTTTTGGAGATCCAGGGTATCCCTGCCGTACTGTACGGCCAGCACAGTGATAAAATCTATCTCTTTCTGCACGGTAAATGCGGATACAAAGAGGAGGCCGAAGCCTTTGCAAAGATGGCCTGTGCCGCGCAATACCAGGTGCTTTCCATCGACCTGCCGGGGCACGGCGCTCGAAAAGAAACGCAGGATGCATGTAATCCCTGGACGGTGGTGCCGGAGCTAAAGATGGTGATGTCTTATCTTGCATCCCGGTGGGAGGGAATTTCGATCCGGGCCAACAGCATTGGGGCCTATTTCGCTATGCTGGCGTTTGAGAATATCCAAAAGGCCCTATTTGTATCCCCCATAGTGGACATGGAAAAATTGATTTTAGACATGATGTCCTGGGCAGGGGTCCAAGAGTGTACCCTCAAGGAAAAGGGGGAGATCCCAACAAAATTTGGGGAAACCCTCTCTTGGCGCTATCTGACCTATGTCAGGGAGCATGCTATCCACAATTGGCACTGTCCCGTTTGCATTCTGTACGGGGGAAAGGACCATATGACTTCCAGAGAGACTGTCCGTGCCTTTGCCCGGAAATACGGCGCAGCCTTGACGGTTATGGAGCAGGGGGAGCATTGGCTGCACACTCCGGAACAACTAGCTGTTTTAACGTCTTGGGAGGGAGAAAACGTCTAAAAAAGCCTGAAGTACATATCTTGTACTTCAGGCTTTTTGCATCCTTCTAAAAAGAGAAAGGCCGCCCCTGAGGGACGGCCTTTGCAAACATTATTCAATGGAAATGGAACCATGATGGGGTAGCTGTTTGGGTTCCATCTTGGGCATAGAGATTTTTAGAATGCCGTCTTCAAATTTCGCAGTTACGTCCTTAGACTGCATGCTATCGCCTACATAGAAGCTGCGGCTGCATTGGCCGGCATAACGTTCTCTACGGATGTAACGGCCTTTTTTGTCTTTTTCATCTTTGTCCAGGCCCTTGGCTGCACTGATGGTCAGATAGCCATTGTCCAATTGGATTTGGATTTCATCCTTCTTGAATCCAGGGAGATCCACATCCAGTTCATAGGAATGGTCGGTTTCACGGACATCGGTCTTCATCAGATTCTTGGAATGCTTGCCGTACAGGGGATTGTGGCGGCCAAACATCGATGTGGTATCAAACATATCGTCCCACATATCATCGAACAAGTTTTCACCAAAAATGCTAGGTAACATAAGTCATTCCTCCAATCATTTTGTCTCACTCGTAGCTGTGGGGAAATCATCCTCGCGGTGGCGAGCTTTTGTTACCATGGGTTTTCATCTGGTGTGAATGGTGAATCTCTTGGGGGAAGCTCTCACATTGTTTCTCTGTGGAACCTCTCTTTCAAGTTCAATTTTATTATAACACCAAAATTAGCACTGTCAATAGTAGAGTGCTAATTTTAACATTTTGTTTACTTTTGATGAAGCGGAGTGATAATTGTAATTGCCGGCAATAACTTCCTCTGTTACAATAAAAGGACAATTGTCTGCGGCGTCAGCCGTGAACCTTTTACCGCAATTTCCAGGATAAATGCGATCTCATCAACCGGTACTTTGATAAATTGTTGTTGAAGTCCGTTGCCTTAGTTCAAATGGAAATGGAGGAATTTTCGAGAGATGTTACAAGTGGATGATTTTGTAACTTTACTTTTGCCCCAATTGTAGTTACGATAGTAATAACGAGATATGGTATATGATAGTAGGCTTTCTTTCAAACATCTGCCCACTGCTATAGGCAGATGCATTAAAAATCAGTAAAGGAGTAGATCACCCATGGCAAACAGGATTATGCTCAATCAAACTTCCTATCATGGCTCCGGCGCAATCGAAGAGATCGCAAATGAGGCCAAAGCCCACGGCTTTCAAAAAGCTTTTGTGTGTTCCGACCCGGATTTGATCAAATTCAAGGTGGCCTCCAAAGTGACCGATATTCTGGACAGGGAGCATCTTGCTTATCAAATTTATTCCGATATCAAAGCAAATCCCACCATCCAGAATGTCCAGCACGGCGTACAAGCTTTTAAAGATTCAGGCGCCGACTACATCATTGCTATCGGCGGCGGTTCCTCTATGGATACGGCCAAAGCCATCGGCGTCATCATCGCAAACCCGGAGTTTGAGGATGTGCGCAGCTTGGAGGGCGTGGCCCCCACGAAGAACCCTTGTGTTCCCATTATTGCTGTCCCTACCACTGCCGGTACGGCTGCTGAGGTCACCATCAACTACGTCATTACCGATGTGGAGAAGAAGCGCAAATTTGTATGCGTTGATCCCCACGATATGCCCATTATCGCCATCGTGGACCCGGATATGATGTCGTCTATGCCCAAGGGATTGACAGCCTCCACCGGTATGGACGCTTTGACCCATGCCATCGAAGGATATACCACCAAAGCCGCATGGGAAATGACCGATATGTTCCATCTCAAAGCCATTGAGATCATCTCCAGATCGCTGCGCGGCGCGGTGGCCAACACCAAGGAGGGCCGCGAAGGCATGGCGTTGGGCCAATATGTGGCCGGCATGGGCTTCTCCAATGTGGGATTGGGCATCGCCCACTCCATGGCCCATACCTTGGGTGCGGTTTACGATACGCCCCACGGCGTGGCCTGCGCTATGATGCTGCCTATCGTGATGGAATACAACGCCGAATGCACCGGTGAAAAATACCGCGAGATCGCTCGGGCTATGGGTGTCCAGGGCGTGGACAACATGTCCCAGGAGGAATACCGTAAAGCGGCGGTGGAAGCGGTTAGAAAGTTGTCGGCCGATGTTGGAATCCCGGACAAGCTGGAGGCCATCAAGGAAGAAGATCTCCCCTTCTTGGCGGAGTCGGCTTTTGCCGACGCCTGCCGTCCCGGCAACCCCAAGGATACCAATGTGGAGGATCTGAAGGATTTGTTCCGCAAACTCATGTGAGTTTCTCAAGGCAAGGGCGATTTAGAAAAGAGCCGTCCTGTTCTACGAAAAGAACAGGACGGCTCTTTTTTAATATTGTGTCAATCAAATGATCCGAGAATTTTAGTTTGTCATTCCATTATCCAGAGATTCTTCTTGATACATTTTGAATCGCAAGTCTTTGTCATCCAACTCAAACCCCTTTTCGGTGGCCTGCTGATAATAATCGGCAACCAGCGCGTATACCTCCGGACAATACTCCTTGAGCTGGGCCTCTACTTCATCGGACAACAATGAGATGCTGTTGTCATCCATAACGCTCATTGCCTCTTCCAACTCTTCTTCTGATACGATGTGGGTGGGATAATCCTTGTTTTCTTTTTTCTGCCAGCTTCCCAGCAGAATCTCGATGTAGTTTAGGGAATCCAGAACCTCCGTTGAGGAAGGCTGATATTCTTTTAAATCCCAAAGCGGAGGGATTCCTACGCCGATCAGATAATTCTCACAGAAGTCCTGCGCCTGGCCTCCCAGCAGATCCATGGCTGCCGTGAGGGCGGTATAGCGGTCCTCAAAGGCACTTTCATCCAGACAGTAGCGCAATAGAGCGTTGGGCTCGTTACCCTGTTCTAGGGAGATGTTTTCAAATGCCTGCACAATGAGAGGAGCCGTCGTATAATGTAAGAATTCACTCATGGCTTCCGAAGTAATCTGATTTTCGTCCATGGGGGCGAAGTTGTAAGAGAACGGTTCTTTCAGACGCATGTATAAGTACTGGTCAAAGGTAAGCGCCATCTGGCGGTTGACATCAACTCCTAATTGTGATTTCAGAGCTTCCGGCAGGGCGTCGGTAGCCAGATTTTCGTAGTAGGTGGCCAGCCCTTCATTGAGCCATAGATTAGGCGCCGCATGCACATTGACGTACGGTGCGGCATTGTCATAGAAGGCATGGAACATACGGTGGGACAACAATTGCCAATCCCGGAGCAAATCGGGATCAAAGGATGCAGCCACCGTACCGGTACCTGCACCTCCCATGATTTTTTCACCCGAATCATCGGGGGGGAGCAGCACGATATTATAAGAAGAGGGTTTGCTTCCAAACAAATCGTTGTAATATGCAAATAGGCTGTCGAACCCTTCTGTATCGTCCACCATTTGTCCGGGAAGGGTGTAGATACTGAGCCCGGTGTCTGGGTTCTGTTTCTCATCGAATTGACCGAATACAAAGGCGTTTTTTGCAATTTTGTAGATATCCATCCACTGCGGATGCTCAATTCGCTCAAAGGGGATGATCTTTTTCCAATCCTCCGGGAACTGAAAAGACATATCGATACTTTTTACGGAATTCTCGACGCCTTGTTGGTCAAATACATAAAACTCGGCCGGGAGCAAAAAGACCTGATCCCCATCAAAGACGATGTAATCGTCTGTAATAGCGCCCCTGTTGCCGTGTTTGGCCGATACAGAAACACTGACGTCATAGCCGACATGGACAGTGCCCCCTCGGGAAACCGGGATAGCGGCTATGTCGTTTGATACAACGGGTTGTTGGTTGTTCCCCGAAGAGTCGGTACAGGAACGAAGCTGGATATTCTTATTGCCTAGATACACATAAACATCTTGTTTTTTGCACAACCACGGCATAGAAATGGTCATGTCAACATGAAGTGTTTGTGAATCCTCTTCCGATACCGATACATTGTATTCAAAGCTGGGAGGGATGTCCACAGCCAAGAAGCAAGCCGTAAAAGCGCCGATGAGTATCACCAAAGGGATGGCGACAGCAAGTATGATTTTGGTATTCCTAGTGACCCGCATAGTTTTGACTCCTCCACTCAGGATAGGTCGATCTCATAACCGATTTCTTCACGGAGCTCATCCCATTGTTTTGTCACTTCTTCCTGGGTGAGATCGCGGAGAATGTTGGGTTGCGTGATGTCGTCGATGCCGGCTAAGCTGGCCCACATGGCGTATTGGAGGAGCAACCGGTCGAGAACAGTGGAGAAACCTTTGACCTCGTTTTGGATTTCGGGGGTATTGTAGTGGATTCCACGTTTGGCAACTTCGGCCATAAAGGGTTCCTCATTGAGCAGATAGAGTGGCTCGTAGGGATAATAGGCCGATTCTTCGATGAACAAATAGGAGTATACCTCCTCATCGGCGTCTAAGATGCTGAGGATTTGCGCAGGCGGCAGGGCGTCGATGTTATACTCCCTATAATTGGGGATCAATGCCCGGCCGGAGATGTAGTTCTTAATGGCTTCGTAATCAGGGCCACAGAGATCCTGTAGGAATTTCTCGACATCGATGGGCTTGGGATTGGAACCTTGTTCCACCAGCGCCTTAATCAAACCATCCGGTTGTTCCTCCTGCTGTTCGATGGAGTAGTTGATGGTGTCGATGACAAGAGGGATTTTGACACCCATATAAAATTCTTGCTGGGCGCTGTACATATTCATTTCATCGGTAGGGCTTACAGCTAGCAGCCCGGGTTCCTTCAATGAAAAGTACAGATACTCAAGATACCGTTCCGGCATAGAGGCCGGGGCTTCGATTTCATACTCATCTTTAATGGTGTCGGGCAAGATCCCTGCCGAGATGCCGACGTAATATTCGGCCAGTCCGTCATACAGCCAATTGTTGGTTGCGTAACGAAGGTTGCGTGATTTTACCTTGCTGTCAAAGAAGGAGTGATACACCATGTTGGATAGGACCCTAACGTCATCCGCCATGCGCATGTTGATGGAAAGGGCGGAACTACCGCTTCCGATGCCGCCTACAACGATGCAATCATCCGACGGACGGTTCCGAAGCAGGACAATGGGTACATCGTCCAAAGGTTCGCCAAAGATGGTGGTGTAATAGTCTAAGAATATGGTCAGAGCTTCCAGGGAATGTTCGGAGACATTGTCGGTAATGCCTTTGTCGACAAATACCATGGTGTCTTTGAAATTCTCATTTTGCTCGAATTGTCCGAAACAAAAGGCGGATTTGCTGATGCTGTTGAAGAAATCCCAGTCAGGTTTATTTTGGGTAAAGGAACGCTGTTCAGCCAGCGGGGCCTGATAGGGTAAAATGGACTGCCAGTCCTCAGGATAGTTAAAGGTGAAGGATGCACTTGTTACATATTTGCCGATGGAATCCAAAAAGTCTGGATCGACGTATGGGGTGAGCAAAGCATACTCACCGGAGAAGGTGACGAGATCCTCAAAAAGGCATCCTTGGATATAGGAGGTATCCTCCCATTCTTCGCCGGTCTGGCCAAGATAAGCGTCGTATTTGAAATGCACTGTTTTGGTGGTTTCGTCGATAGGGCCGATTGAAACTAAATCGGTTGACTCAGTATAAGGCACTTCATTGCCGGAATCATCGACGCATTCGAGCCATTGTGCCGTCATCAAACCTTTGTAAAGATCGATGGTGCGTTTTTCATTTAGTTTATCGATGTCTAACGTGACGTCGACGTTTAGGCATTCGCCGCCCGGATTGGTTTCCACCGCATAACCGATGGAATATTTGGATTGATCCGCTTGATTGTTACCCCCAATCCAGATCACAAGGATAACAGCTACAGCAACTAGCAAGCAACTAGCAAGTATAATAAAAAACAACTTTTTAGAAAATTTTTTATTATGCTTCTCTTTTTTCAGCGGTTCACTTTGACGGACTTTTGACAAATTACTCATCTCGATTCTATGTTATAGTCAGTTGCTATATTGCAAATTTGAAGCCTTGGACCCGGCTCAGGTTTTTCATTCGTACACAAGATTCCAAAGAATTGGCTATGCCGTCGAATTTTGTAAAATAGAGGAGGAAAAAAGGAGGGGGAAACTTTTTCGTCGTATGAAAAAGTTTCCCCCTAGCTTTAAACCATCATGCTATCAATGGGACATAGCAAGCATTAGCCAACTAAAATCGCCTCGGAGATGGGGGCCTGTGTATTAGCGGCCCAGAAGAAGACGTTCATCTTAGCAGCGTCTTGGGAAACTGCAAAATCAGACAGAGTGCAATCAATCGCACCGGTCTCATCGACATCCACAGCCACCGACTTCACGTTCAGCAAAGCGCCGTTATCGCTATAGGTAGCGGCCACGACATTGACCTTGCCTTGGTAGGTAGCTTCGGTATCGACCTTGACGTCGACCGTCTTACCCTTGGCAGCGTCGAAGGAATCCAGTTTCTGGTCGCCTTCGTACAGGGTAACCGGTTCGGATGCATCGATATCCTCTGTGATGCTCTGCAGCGCTTCAACTTCAAGGATTCGGATGGCTTTATACTGGGAATCGAAGCCATTTTCCTCAGTACCAGCGTTAGGAGTGATGACGTAGATCTTCACATAGCGTGCCTCAACAGTCTCACCAAAGTCGATGGTGGTGGTCGGATCAGTATTGGCACGGATTTCCGTGGTGGTCCAGTTTTCACCGTCAACGCTGTAACTCACATCGAAGTCATAGGTTGCAATGAGGGGATTCTCATCGTAAGGCTGAGAAGGATGGGAGTTAGCATGGAGAACCTTGATCTTGTCAATGCTCTTAACTTCACCCATGTCCAGGATAGCCCAGTGCGGGCAGGGGCCGGGATCTTCATTGGCAGTGACAACGTCCCACTTCGTGCCATAATCGCCGTCTACCAGTTTCTTGGCCGAGTCGTTGGTGGAAGTTTCCTCCGTTACTTTGGCGCCCAGCATGACGTTGACGTAGGTATTTACCTCAGCGGAAACGGTCTTACCCATAGTTCCGTCGCTGTCATAAACGGTGATTTCGCACTTGTAGGCTTCGGCCTCGCGTGCTTCATCGTTTGTCTGGACCAGGGTCTTGGAGTTTGCACCCTCGATCTCAACGTACTCGTCGCCTACGAGCTTGTACCATTTGAACTGGGTGTCGCCCTCGACCTTGGTGCCGGGGCTGGTATCGTTGATGGAATTGTAGTACTCGTAGTTGGCGGTGAATTCCATCTGGTTGCCCGGGATGGCAGTGGCTGCGATCTCGGCGTTTTTCGCAGTGGAGATGGGGGAATCGATTTCAACCGAAACGGTTTCACCCTTGGTCCCGTCGCTGTCATAGATGGTGATGTCGCAACGGTAGGAAGTTACCAGGTTGATGTCACCCAGAGGCTGTGTAAGCTCTTTGGAGGTAGCGCCCGGGATGGAGGCATACACATCGCCATAAACGTCGGTGAACTTCTTATACCATTTAAACTGGGTATCGCCTTCGGTCTTGGAACCAGGATTGGTGTCATTGGCCTGGTTGTAGTAGTCGTAAGAAACAGCCAGGTTAATCTCGTTATTGTCGTTGGCGGACATAGCGATGGCTGCATTGTTGGCGGTGGACACAGGAGCAGGCTCGGTGAAGCTCGGGTTGGTGCCCATCACTTTGAATTCATAGATTCGGACGGCGTTGGTCCAAGGAGTGGCCTCCGGTTTTGTGACGGTAAGGCGGATCCAGCGGGCGTCGATCTCGCTCTCCAGGACATGGGAGGTGACGGAGTCCTTATTGCCGGTCACATCGACAACCTTAGTCCAGGTGCCGTCGGTGCCATTGGTGCTGTCGGCGCTGTACTCGATGTAGTAATCACCAGTGTTGGCGCTGGCCTGTTCACCGCCGGCTCCAGCGTGGTACAGATCAAAACGGTTGACCTTAATGGTCTTGCCTTCTTCGCCGGTCAGGTCGATGCGCAGCCAAGCGGGATTGCTGGAGCTGATGCCGGTCTGGCACCACTTGGAGGACAGGCTGCCGTCCACAGCTTTGGGACCAGCTTCAGTGGCGTTGGTCTGGCCGCTGACGGTAACACTGCTGTTGTTCTGAGCGTAGTCGATGTACTGCGGGGCAATGGCATTGGAAGCCTCGGAAGGTTCAGACAGATTGCTGGCCTTGCCGATGGCCACTACTTTGTAGTACAGCTGGCCCTTGCCGGCCATAGCGTCGGGACCCAGGATGCTGGGAGCGGTGTGGGTGTAGCTCAAGCCGCCCTGTTCAGCCAGGAGGTTGGACTCATCCGGCACGAAGTCGGGGGAGGAACCGTAGTGGATCCTGTACTTGACGGCATTTTCAGCCTTATCCCAAGTGATGACAAAGTTGCTGTAGGGAGGATTGGTTCCAGGTTCATAGGTAGCGACAACGTTCTGAGGAGCGTCGGGAGTTGGAGCCTCGAAGGACCAATCGTCAGCCTTGGAAGAATCGTACACTTTACCATAACCATCCACAGGATCGGCCAATGTGATGGCGGCGATCTTCATGTTGGCATTGTTAGGCAAGGTAATGCTCTTTACGGTCTTGGCATCGTCGATGTCAATATCGTAAAGGAACATATAGTTGTAGCATTCCATCATGATGCCGGTATAGCCTCTTTCACCGGTGGTGCCGTGAGTCTGATGATAGTGGGTGTTGAAGTGAGCAATGGTATCGTAAACATAGGGTTTATTGTCGATCCAAGCTTCACGATCCCATCCGGAGAGATCGGTACGCCAGTTGCTGAACTTGATGTTCTTGGTGGTGGTAGAACCGTCTTCGTAAGTAACGGTGAAATCACCGGAAGCCGAGGCCATGTCCTTACCGGTTGCAAAGCCTACAAGGTAAACCTTGCTGTAATTGGCGTCGGTGCTCACGTCAATGGTGGAGCCGTCGCCGAAAACCACATTGCCGGCATCCTTGGGGCCCATGCTGAAGTTGATGCCCTGATAGTCGATGCCGTCCTCCGGCCACTGGATCTCAGGCATGCTCATACCGGGATCTTCCGCTAGTCCGCCGCCGTCAATCCGGTTATACTGACGATTGGACTTGGAGGTGGTAGCTGTCTGATTATAGGTCAGAGCAACGCTTTCCTGCGGGATGGTGAGAGCTTCCAGTTCGGAAGGAGTCAATTTGGCTTCGATGGTCAAGATCTCAAATTTACCGATGTCAAAGGTGATCTTATTGCCATCGATCTTCAGATCCTTGACCTGATAATCTTCGTAGAAGTCTTTGTCGTAGTCATGTTCGAGCAGGTTGACTTCTTTGGCGCTCTCGATGTTGCCGGGCAGGGTGATGGTGACATCGCCGGTATCTCTGCCGCTGGATTCATAAACGCGGACCACGACGGTATTGTTATCGTCGGGAGTATCGTACTGGTTCTTCAGAGCGCTGATAATGACATTGGACTTGTCAGAGCTTGCGAAGGATTCGGAAGAACCCAGCCCGTTGCTGGCGCCCTTAGGAGCCTCAAAAGCAGTCATCGGGTAGTTGAGTTCCTGAGCCTCGTTGACGGTCTCAGAATCTTTCCAGCTGCCGCTGTGGGGATAGATGGAATAGTTGAACTCATGTGTGCCGCTGTCTACAACATAAGAGGTGTAGGGGGTCCAGGTGGAGCTGTGGTCGCCGGAAGGACCGGAAGGTGCCCACGACTGAGCCCTAGGAGTACGGGCTACAGTGATGCGCGAACGCACAAAGGTAGTGCCGCCCAGGGTTCTGCGCAGGGAATCGAAGCCGTATTTGGCGTCGTTGAGGATACTTACACCGTATTCACCGCTCTCGTCGGTGACGTCCATCCACTTGTGACCGGGTACTTCGTAACGGGCTTTTTCAAAGTCGTTCAAACGGTCGGTGGGACGCTCGATAGCGCCATAGGAAGTTTCGTAAGTGGCCACATCGGCGTCAGCCAGGATGGGGAAGGAAACCTTCAGCAGACGTTTCTGCTGATACCAATCGGCGGACAGATGCACGTCCACGCGGTCGCTATCGGCATACAGGGTCATATCCTGAGCGATCTCAGAACCGCTCCATTCCTTGACAACGCGTACAGTGACCTTTTCAGGAGTGTTTTCCACGATAGAGATGGATTTGGGAGCGCCGTCCACAATCCAGTCGGGCTCTTTGTTCATCTCAGAAGCGTTCAGTTCCCAAACGTCGAAGTTTTGGGGAGGACGAACTTCTGTATCTTTGTACACATGAAGTTCAGCGCCTTCTGTGCCGACGTTCTGTGCAAAAGTCTCACGCCAAGAATCGCCGTCTCTGTACTGCAAGCTGGAGATATAACCGGTCTCCGGATTGATCTTCATCTTGATGTAGTCGTTTTCAAAAGTCAGATTTTCCTCGTCGACCTTAAGGGGAGTGGTGCGGGAGCCAGCTTCTTCTGCTCTCACATCGAACACTTTGTAACCAATGGCCGGAACGTCGGTAGCCATAAAGGTTACATCCAGAGTATTCTTCTCCTCATCGCGGGCGATGTTGGTGGGATAGATGGGGGTTTCATCGTCGTAAACCACTACGCTGCTGGGCGGGGTCTCGTCGTACTGCAGTTCCACAGTGACTTCGCCGTCGCGTGCCCAGGAAAGATCGTTGTAAACGAATACCGGTTTGCCGGATACATCGGTGTCAGCGCGATATGCCAGCGCACCCAGAGCATTGTCGCGCACGCCGTTGAACAGGTTGGCGGCCAGTTCTTCCTGGTTAAATGTCACATAGTACTGATAAGCCAGAGCAGAGCCGGGCAGTACGTCGTGCATCTGGTTGAGCAAGACCTTTTCCCAAGCGTCCTGAATTTTGTCAGAACCGTTGTTGGGCATGGAATTGGTGTAGAAGCCGACAGTAGCGGCCTTTTCAGCACTTTCTCCCAAGATCTCGTTGTCACGGTTGTACTTCTTCATGCGGGCCCATGTGGTGTATGTACCGCGGTGATATTCGAGATACATCTCACCTTCATAGGTACGAAGCTGGCTCAGGTCTTCATTGGCAGCAACATCATCGAAGTATTCTGTTACCGTGCTCATTTTGACGTCGGCTACTGTGCCTTCATCCACTGTTTCAACATAGCCGTAGCTGTCGCCGTCTCTGCCGGCCAGGCCCTGGCCCATGTCGCCGCCGCCAAAGAAAGCCATCGCTCTCTTGACGCCGGTTTCTTTACCTTCCTGCCAGTTCTGGTCAAAGATCTGCTGAACAGCACCAGCAGTACTCGTGTTGTTGTAATCGTTGTAGAGCAGGTAGGCAAGAACCGAAGTCTCTCCATCGATAGCACGCCAGTTCAGGATGTCGGAATCACGGCCTCTGTTGCCGTCGTTCACTTTTCTGTAAGAATCGCTGGATCCGCCTTGGCCGGTGGTTTCATTCCAGTTAATCTTACTGGTTACAAAGTAAGGCATGCCGGATTTGTAAAGGATCTGCGGCATCTGGCCGGAGAATCCGAATACATCGGGAACCATGCCCGCAGTCGGTACGTTCTCCTCGCCAAACTCTTCTTCAAAGAAGTGCTGGGCATAGAGGCTCTGACGGACCAGGGCTTCACCGTTGGGGATATTCAGGTCGGGCTCGACCACCTGGCCGCCGGTGATATCCCACTGGCCGTTTTCGATCAATTTCTTGAGCCGTTCCCAATACCGTTGGTTTTCAATGGGGTTATCCTCATTGTAGTAATCTTTGATCCACTGGTAGTGGGCGGATGCCGAAGTAGTGAACTTATAGTTGGGATTGCTTTCCAGGGCAGAAAGCTGGTTTTTGTACATGTTCCTTAGATAGTTATCAGCTGTGTGCTGATACGGCCATTGCCATGCGGTGTCAAGATGCGTGTTGGGAACCATATAAAGTTGGAAGCTTGAATCAAGTTCCACTTTAGCAGAAGCGGTGATTCCCAATGTCGGCACCAACATCATGACCGAAAGAACAAGCGCTATAAGACACTGGCTTTTTCTTCTCTTCAAGGTACTCTCCTCTTTTCTGACAAAATTTTGCGAAGACCTTTTTGGTTCTTCAAATGAGTTGGTTCTTTTATTTGCAGAAAATGGATTTTTAGCGGATTGGGCTTTCCGCTATAGCCTCCTTCCTTTTCACCTCCTGTTATTTCATTCAATATCTTTACGGTCAATAAGGATACCGTAAAAAACGTACTGACAAACAAAAAACACATCGATACTCTTTTTTTGCTTTGACTTTCCGATTGCTAGATGCAATCATTTGTATAAAATAACTATAAGACATAAAAGATCACATCTATAATTACTTAATAAAAGGTAACAAAAGGGTAATACTCATATGCATTCATATGCAATAGATAGTAATTTTAAGGATTAACATAGACTATTATAATATAATTACTGGAAATTAAAACCGTAAAATCTTTTATAATCCTGTAATATATTTAGATTTTCAGAAGATTTAAAATATTAAAATAAATTAATTTACCGAAAAACACTTTTTAATTTGAATTAAAATTTGTGAATACATACCAATTAGAAAACAAAAGCAATTAAAATAAAATGTTTATACGGTTTTTAGCATAAAACTGCAATCAAGGGGTTGCATTGCTTTAAAGCAATGCAATAGCCATAGTTCCTTTTTGATTTTTTGCCGCACATAACTTGGTTTACAGGCAAAAACAACAGGGAAACCAGATAATTTATAAATCCATGCCATTCCGATTGCTTTGATTTTTATCCTAAAATGATATAATATTATGATTTATTATGGGCAAGATGGATTACTTTTTTAAATGAAATAAAAAACCGACAATATAAAATAGTTTTGGTTCACTTGAAAATTTAAGATGGGGAAAAGGGACTCTAAAATTTTTACTTCTAAAAAGTACATTTCTCCTTGACAGAAAAAAGAAGATGTGTTATATTCCCATATAGTTAGTCATAGCTAACTAAAGGAAGGCGGATGATAACATCCGTTGTTTTTTCACTTCAATAGTTAGTTATAGCTAACAGATGGGCTGAAAATCCCCAGTTTTTCACAATCAAAGGATGGTGAGATTGTTTGTTGGAACGGTACTTGGTGGAGCATTGTTCCCCTACATTGGCGTCATTAAAAACGGCCAATCTCTTTTCTTATACCTATTCGTCGGAGGATATGCTGGAACGCTATGTAGAGAGCTGTCACCAGCAGCTTTCCCAAAAGGGGGTATCGGTAAAGGTGCTGCGCAAGAAGAATCATGTGGCGCTCATCTATGTCTACCGGCAGCACAGATTGCAACAAGATCTAAATCATCCGGATACCATCGCCTTTTTGAAAAACTATGGATATCATAATTTCTCGGTCCGGGATGCCATCGGGCAACTGCAAGCCCGGTTTGAACAGTCTGAGTTTCCCCATGAGATTGGATTGTTTTTGGGGTATCCTTTGGGAGACGTGGTGGGATTTATCCAGAATGCAGGGAAAAACAGCAAGTGTGCAGGATGCTGGAAAGTATACTGCGATGAATGTGAGGCGGTAAAGCTGTTTGCCAAGTTTAAAAAGTGCCGGGATGTGTATACCCGGCTTTTCCAACAGGGGCGGACGGTTTTGCAGCTGACGGTAGCTGTTTAACATAAAAAAGCCGAAAATGCAAAACAGCATTTGTCCTGCTTTTAGCGGGGATCTGTTTGAAAGAAACGGATGGCTGTCCTTTGCCAAATTATTTTACAGAAAGAGGTGCTTACCTTATGAGCAAAGTAGCAGTGGTATATTGGAGCGGTACGGGCAATACGCAGGCCATGGCCGACTTGGTGGCGGAAGGCGCAAAAGATGCAGGGGCAGAGGTGGATGTATTTACCTCCGCGGAATTTTCAGCCGATCAAATGGACCAGTATGACGCGATTGCCTTTGGATGCCCGTCCATGGGTGCAGAACAACTGGAAGAAAGCGAATTTGAACCTATGTTTGATCAATGCCGCCCTAAGCTGAACGGCAAAAAAATCGGACTGTTTGGTTCCTACGGCTGGGGGGATGGCGAATGGATGCGCACCTGGGAGGATACCTGCCAGGGGGATGGAGCTGTACTTGTAGATCAAGGTGTTATCTGCAATGAAGCCCCAGACGATGAAGCCAGTGAAGCTTGTAAAGCATTGGGAAAAGCCATCAGCCAGTAAAGGGATCCCTTTATTTGTATCATTTGACAATACCTAACATTTCCCCATAATATCACCATACTAGAAAAGCTCGATCTCATTTAATGGGATCGAGCTTTTCTTCTTTTCAATTCTTCTTATCTAGAAAAATGGGCGATAATAGCGTCCACGATACGTTTGCTGGCAAAACCGTCGCCATAAGGGTTGGAGGCATGGCTCATACGCCGGTACTCGTCCGGATCGCTGAGAAGTTGATCAATAATAGAGAAGATGGTTTCTTCTTCTGTACCAGCTAATTTTAGGGTGCCGGCGGCGATACCCTCCGGCCGCTCGGTGGTATCCCGCAATACCACAACCGGTTTTCCTAGGGAAGGCGCCTCTTCCTGGATGCCGCCGCTGTCGGTGAGGATAAGGTAAGACGCCCCTAAGAGATTATGAAAATCCACAACCTCCATGGGCTTAATCAATCTTACACGGTCGCACTGGCCAAATACCGTCTCTGCCGCTTCCACGACCACTGGATTCAGATGGACAGGGTACACCACTTTGATATCGTCGTACTTGTCCAAAATGCGACGGATAGCATGAAACATCTGGTACATCGGTTTCCCCAGATTTTCCCGGCGGTGAGCAGTCAACACAATCAGACGGCTGTCCTTTGCCCAATCCAGAAGAGGGCTTTGGTAGTCGGAACGCACGGTGGTTTTCAAAGCGTCGATGGCTGTATTACCGGTCACAAAGATGCTTTCTTCCCGTTTCCCCTCCTTCAAGAGGTTTTGACGGCTCTGTTCCGTAGGCGCAAAATGCATGTCAGCCATAACGCCTACCATCTGGCGATTCATCTCCTCGGGATACGGAGAATATTTGTTATAGGTACGCAGGCCGGCTTCCACATGCCCGATGGCAACCTGTTGATAAAAAGCGGCCAAAGCTCCTGCAAAGGTGGTTGTAGTGTCGCCATGCACCAAGACGATGTGGGGCTTTACTTCCTGAATGACCTGTTCCAACCCGGTAAGCACCCTGGTTGTGATGTCAGAAAGCGTCTGCCCCTGCTTCATAATGTCCAAATCATAGTCCGGCACAATCTGGAAAGCCTGAAGAACCTGGTCCAGCATCTGACGATGCTGGGCGGTAACACATACTATGGTTTCAATTTCCGGCCTGGATTTGAGCTCCTTTACCAAAGGGGCCATCTTAATGGTTTCTGGACGAGTTCCAAACACCGTCATTACTTTAATTGGCATATTACTTCCCCATTTGTTTTTTTATTTTCCGGATCTCCCGCAAAAACCGGATATTGCTGCGATAAAACCTTCCAAATCGACTGGGCTCTTTTACAATGCGGTAGAGCCACTCCAAATTCAGTCGGACAAAAAGCTGCGGCGCACGTTTTTTTGTATCGCTCAATACGTCAAACGAACCGCCTACCCCCACAAAAATACCCTTGTCCAATTGGTCAAACCATTGGTTGATCAAAAGTTCTTGACGTGGGATACCCAGGGCAACTAAAATGACATCCGGCTTTAACCGGCAAATTTCTTCCAGTATTTCCTTATCGTCTTGCCCGTATCCGTTGCGGTAACCGGCTAATACGTCAGGCGAATAGGTATCTGAGATCTTTTTTACCAAAGCCGATATGACTTCCTCTTTGGCTCCGTATAAATAAATACGGCGGCCCGTTTCACCGGCATGTTGGATAAGATGGGCGGCTAGTTCCACTCCTGTTACCCTGCCGTGGGGTTCCAGACCAAGGGTAGAGGCCGCTTTGACCACGCCGATGCCGTCGGGTACAATGACGGAATGGGCACTGCAAAGCACCTGGTCAAATTCCGGCGTTTGTACGCCAATCATCATGGTCTCTGGATTGGCGGTAATCACAAACAGCTTTTTTTCCTGGTCCATCGCCTGGCACGCCCTATCAAAAAAATCCGCCTGTGTACCGGTATATAATTTTTTAAAATAATCTTTTAGCATGCATTACACTCCAGTTTCCCGCAATAAGAGGACGGTCCGGTCAAACAAAAAATCCCTCTGCTGCATGGTTACGAGCGCAACAAATGCATCCACTGATCCAATACCTTGTCGCAATAAAAATCTTCCGCTCGTTTAGCAGCTTTTTGTCCCATCTGGTCACGCAAAACAGCATTGTCCATCAGCTGGCACAACCGCTGGGCAAATACATCTTCATCCCGATCAGGGACGAGAAATCCGCTTTTCCCATCCTCTAAAATAGAGGCCGGACCAACTCGGACGTCAAAGGCAACCGGCGGGGTTTTGCAGCTCATGGCCTCCACCAGGACAAGGCCAAAACTCTCGCTCACTGAAGTTAAGGCATAGCAGGATGATATGGCCATTTCTTCCAACAGCTCATCGTGAGGTAAAGGGCCGGTGAAACACACTTGATTTTCAATCTCTAAATCACGGGATTGCTGCTTCAGCGATTGTTCCAGAAGGCCTTCTCCGGCAATCTTTAGGATCCAGTCCGGATGGCTTTTTGCCACCTTGGCCCAAATACGCAAAAGAGATGCAAAATCCTTGTCCGGATGAAGGCGTCCGGCAGCCATCACCTGATGCTTTTTTTGCGTAGGCAGATGGTTGGGGGGAGGATCGATAAAATTAGGAATGGTCACACATTGAGGTTTGACATGTCCTTTTAAAAACCCCTCGACCTCTTTCTGGGTTTGAGAGGTTAACAATACAAAATAATCGATGTTTTGATATCCGGTTTGGACTCCTCGGATGAACTTGGGATCAAACTGATGGTCGCAGTGTAGCTGGGCAATTTTTTTTACTTGAGGTGCTCCATAGCGAGAAAGCAGCAAGGAATGCTCATGGCGGGTGGAAATCACCGTTCCGTCCTGAATAGACTTTATCGCTTTTTTCATGGTGGACTTTTTGCGGTGAAGGATGCCGATGGCACGCAATCCTTCTCGGATAATCCCAAAAGGATTTTTATGTTGCACAGCTTCAGCAAAGGCCTCACGGTTGGGCGAATCGTTTGTAAGATACGATACTTTTACCCGGTCATCCAGCGGATAGGCCGGCTCGCCCAATTGATAGGTGCATAGAATTTCCACATCAAAGCCCCGCTGAACAAAACCGTTGGCTAAAGATGCTATAACCATCTCTACGCCACCGTGTTTCATATGAAGGCTGGTGAGGTAAATTTTATTGGAATAGTCCACAGCAATCTCCCAATTCCATTAATATAACAATCCAAATGATGCCATTATAAGCTTAATCTTTACCATTATACCGTATGATGCATGAATTTTCAACCAAAAAAGTTTGAGGCGATTTGTTACACACGACAAAGAGTACAGCATCAATCTTGATAAGGTGTAATGGCCCATTTCAGGCATCCATCGGATTTTTGTCCAAAAATCCGGTACCCCTCTACAATATCGTTGAGGGGAGCGGTATGTGTAATGAGAAAATCGGTGGAAAGACGGCCGCTTTCAATTAATTTAAGCAATTTTTCACAATGTACAGCATCCACTCCTCCCGTCTTAAAGATAAGATTTTTGCCATACATTTGATGCAAAGGGAGAACCTGTGCCCCTTCGTACATGGCCACCACCGCCACCGTCCCATTGGGGCGGGCGATCTCCCATGCCGTCCGGAAGCTTTCTTCAGAACCGGCGGCTTCAATTACACCGTCGGCCCCCCGTCCATCGGTGAGGGCGTCTACGATTTGTTTAGCATCTTGTCTGCCCGGATGGACGGCCTCATCACAAATCCTCTGTTTTTGAGCCAAGGCAAGACGGGATTCGTCCACATCCAGGGCGATGACCTTGGCCGCTCCAAACAGCTTAGAGCAGCTCATAGCGCAAAGCCCAACCGGTCCGGCTCCGATGACAGCTACTGTGTCTCCTGGCCGGATGGAACACAATTCTGCGCCAAAATAGCCGCTGGATAAAATATCCCCTACGAATAAAGCGTTTTGATCGGTGACGCCGTCCGGAATCCTGGTGAGCCCCATATCGGCAAAGGGGACCCGTACATATTCAGCATGGCAGCCGTCAATCCGGCATCCCAATTCCCAACCGCCGTGCTGGCAGTTGTTGATAAACCCATGACGGCAAAACCAGCATTCCCCACAGAACGTGATACAGTTGGCTGCCACTCGATCCCCAGGGTGCAGGTTGTGGACATCTGCTCCGACCTCCATGACTTCTCCTACAAATTCGTGCCCCAGCACCGTTTCCGGTTTGGCACGGGGGACAGCACCGTGCATGATGTGCAGGTCGCTGGTGCAGATGGAGGACAAGGTTACCCTGACCACAGCGTCACGCGTATTCTGGATGGCAGGTAGGGGACGATCCATCAGTTGGATGGAGCCGTTTTGATGGCACACCAAAGCCTTCATGGTAGATTTCACAAGACATCCCTCGATTCTGTGCTCGACAAAATAAAATACGATCCTACAATACTGCATTCATTATACCACACAAAAATTAGGACACAAGCCTATGTCTATATGCCAAAAGACAAAAAAATAAGGCCGAATCCATACCAAAAGGAAGCGGCCTTATGCACAAAAATCAAAGTCAAAATAAAGTTCAACGGCGGAAGATGGGATCCACACGGCGGGAGGATATGGCTTGGTTATTGAGAATCTGAGTGGGTGTCTCCACCAACATGCGATGCATGAGGTAGTCGGGCAGCGAGGGACGAATGTATACCGCCTGGTCCAACAGGTCAATGCCCCGATGTCCCACAGGACGGTGGGCATCTGACGCCAGACAGTCCACCATATTGGCTTGGACCATAGCCATAGACAACCAAAGGGCTTCCCGGCCAAAGTTGCCCGCTAAACTGGAAAGCGTCACCTGGAACAATGCCCCCATATCATTTAGTTCATTGACCAGCCCATAATCCTTCTGGAGATAAATCAGCCGTTCCGGATGGGCCAAAACGGGCACGACGCCGCGATCAAACAATTGGTCCACCTGATCCAGGATTATCTGAGGATGATCCAAACGAAAGGGGAACTCGGCAAGCAGGTAACGGCTGTGATTGAGAGTGAAGGGGGAAAAGTCCTCCAATTCTAACATGGATTGTGTAATGTGCACTTCAGCACCGGGATAAAGCTGCACACCAAATCGCCTAGCGGCCTCTTCTTTGAGAGAATCTATGCGATCCTGGCGAGTAGACACATACTCCCGGGCTGTACGTACATCAACAAAGTGAGATGTCGTGATAATAGCATCGATATTATTTTCCTGGGCGATCTGGCACATCATGAGGGATTCTTCGCGGCTTTCTGCGCCGTCGTCCACTTCAAATAAAATATGGGTGTGGATATCGACCATAAAACGATACACCTCCGTATAGATCATAAAAATAGAGGATAGTTTCAAAAAATCTATAGAAAGTACGGTAATGATTAGTTTAGGCCGTTAAAGGCCAATTACACATTTCATGGAAAAAAGTAACCCTGCCTTGTGCCCTCAACTGGGCGCGGGCAGGGTTTTTCTTGAAACGTGTAACAAACAATCGGATCAGTTTGCTTTAGATGTCTTTTTGGTTGTTTTAGAAGAAGTTCCCTTGGTAGAAGAGGCGTCGGTTTGGCTGCCGGTCTTTTCCACAGAGGTGGATTTGGCGCTGGCCTTGTCGGGATTTTCCCCTTCATAAATGAAATCTTTCATCAATTCGCTATTGGCCTCAAAATCGATATCCAAAGCGTCGGTACCGGTAACCTTTCTATCGGTATTGGTCCAAGTGCCGTCGGCTGGGATACGGAGCTCATTGACTGGGTATTTCAAAATAGAACCGGCCTGCATAGCCAGGCTCAAAATCTGAGAATCGCTTAAATTGGTGGTGACGTTGGGCAGCACCTCTTGGATCAGACCGTTGAGTTCTAAGATGTTCAAATCTTTGCTCTGGTCCATAATGGCCCGCAGCATATTGCGCTGACGCTGTGTACGCTGGAAATCGTCGCCAGTGAGATGACGGATACGGGAATAATTGAGGGCGGTCTTGCCGTCCATATGGTTGAGGCCTGCTGATACAGTAGTCTCCTGATCGATATCGGGATTGTTCTTCCTATTCATATAGTTGGCTTCGGCTTCGGTCAACTCAATATCCACCCCGCCGATTTTGTTGACCACATCCTCAAACATGGCAAAATCTACAATGGCATAATAATCCAAACGGATATCAAAAGCCTGCTCGATGGTATCCATCAAAAGCTCAGGACCGCCGATGGCATAAGCTGCATTGATTTTCTGATCGTTATGGCCGGGAATGGAGACGTAAATGTCACGCATAATGGAGGTCATTTTGATCTTTTTGTGGACGCCGTCCACTGTGAAAACAATCATCGAGTCAGAATTGCCGCGGTTTGTTTGACTGCGTGTATCGCTGCCGATGAGCAATACATTCATAATATCCTTAACCTCCGGCGGCTGAGATACGTCTGAACCGGATGTGGATACGCTGGAAGAAAGCTGTGGGATGCCCATAGACTCCAGATCATCCGGAGTTTTGCGCAGCCCCAACAGATAGTTGATATACAAAGCGCCGGCTACGCCGGTCACAATCAAAAGGGCCAGTACCACTAGCAAGACGCGGATGACAATTTTTTTAGCGCTGCCCTTTTTTTTCCTATTTGGAGGGCGATGGCTGGAAGACCCTCTGGAAGAACGGCTGTTGGAATAAATGTCCCTTGATGTATCGCCGTTGTCGTAGGGAGTTCCGCGGGACGAGTCGTGTTTGCTCATGAAATGCAACTCCTTAATTTCACTCTAAATTAGTTTGTGTGTATTTTGAAACATTCATACTCCTATAAATCTTCAAAAACCTTATCAATACGCAAAAACATGCAGACAAATTATACCCTACGGAAAAAGGGAAGTCAATGGATTCACCTCAATGTTACAGAACTGTTATGCTTTAGTAACAGTTTGTTTGGAGATTTGGGAGCTTTTGTCTTTGACTTCGCTGGATAGTTTTGTTATCATAATTTTAAATACAAAATGTTCTACTTTAGGAAATCTTGATGTGAAATTTATGGAAAATTGAGGGATTGTTTATGAGCTATTTGCAACTCTTGGACGACATACGGACAAATGTGGCAAAAAATATGGTGGGGAAAAGAAAAGAGATCGATTTGATTCTTATCGCCATGCTCTGCGGCGGCCATGTGTTGGTGGAGGATGTCCCGGGACTAGGGAAAACCACCATGGTGTCCAGCCTAGCGCAGTCGCTGGGATGTACCTTCCGCCGCATCCAGTTTACTCCTGACGTTTTGCCGTCGGATATTACGGGGTTTACCATGTACAACATCAAGTCAGGGGAACAGGAAGTCCATACCGGAAGCATTATGAGCCAGATCGTGTTGGCCGATGAGATCAACCGCACCAGCCCCAAAACCCAGTCGGCCCTATTGGAGGCCATGCAGGAGGGGCAGGTCAGCATCGACGGCAAAACCTATCCTCTGCCTCGCCCATTCATCGTGCTGGCCACACAGAACCCTGTGGAATTGGTGGGAACCTATCCCCTGCCCGAGGCCCAGATGGATCGGTTCCTTTTGTGCATCCACATGGGGTATCCAAATGAGGAGGAAGAGGTGGAGATCCTCACCCGGCACCAAAAAAGTGCCGCGCAGTCGCCGCTGGATCCGGTGGCAACTGCCGGACAGGTGTTGCTGCTTCAGGAGGCATTGGATCATGTCCACTGTTCCACCGCTGTGAAACAATATATCGTCCGCCTGGTGGAGGCCACTCGCGAGCATCCCGACGTGCAGCTGGGCGTCAGCCCGCGTGGATCCATCGCCTTGATGCGGGCGTCGATGGCTATGGCTATGATGGAAGGGCGGGGCTATGTCATTCCCGACGACGTCCAGGCTCTTGCCATACCGGTATTGAGCCATCGCTTGGTGATGACGTCCCAGGCTATGCTGGAAAAAACAGGCCCATTGGATGTACTTCAAAAAGTACTTTCCACCGTGCCAGTACCGAGAGTGTCGTCATGAGGGGGCGCCGATGGTTTTGTTATGTGCTGTTGGTGGTATTCCTCGTCGGAGGCTTGGCCAGCGGCAAAAGTGATTTTTTTGTGGTGTTCGGCATCCTGTTGGCGGTATTCCTCAGCGCGGTGCTGGGGAATTTATGGGTGGCACGTAAACTCCATTGGAAGCAGTCGCTTTCTTCGGGCACCATTATGGCGGGGACATCGGCACGGCTGCACCTTGACCTTACGGGGAAAAAGTGGTTTTTCTCCCTTTTAAAAGTGAATGTAGGCACGGGGCAAGGCGATGATGTCCAAGCTTTGATCCCATGGCTGCCGGGATGCTCCAATCATGTCGACCTTTCGATTGAATATCCCTATCGGGGGAAATACATGATAGGAATCAAATCCATTGAGGTATGTGACGTTTTTGGCCTTCATCGAGTGGTGCTTTTAGGACAAAAGCGGGGAGGGGATCTTCTATCGTTAATAGTATGTCCTCGCATTTTTCCGGCCGTCCTGCCGGAACAGCTGGTCTCCTCCCAAACCGGCCGGGATGCCACCAACGAGGCCCGTCCTGCCGATGCGGGGGATAGCTTTTCCGCCCCACGCAGTTATCAGCCGGGGGATCCTTTGAAACGCATCCACTGGAAGCTGTCGGTCAAAACAAGGGAGCTTTACACCCGGCAATATGAAATCGCGGTGGAGCGGCATGTACTGCTCATTTTGGACAACCAAGATTATGGACTGGATCCGGAAAAAAGCCTGGCTTACGGGGAAGCGGCATGCCAGTTGGCATGTTCTATCGCTTCCTGTTTGGCAGAGTCCGGCCGGGGCCTTAAAGTGATGGCAAGCAGCGGCCCGTGGCAATGGTGTTCTGGCGTCCACGCATTTCCACAGGTGTATCAGTGGCTGGCCTGTCTCCCATTTGAGGGAAAGAGATCGATGAGGGATGTGCTGCGAGGGGAAACGGCGGAGGAGAAACGGCCTGGAATGGTATATGTCATCACCGCACGGGCGGACACCGAGACCGTGGCAAACCTATCTCTGCTAGGATCTTTGGGATGCCGGGCGGTGTGTTTGGAAGTACAGGTTCCGGGATTGGAACGGCAAAAAAGTGAAATGCGTCCGGGCGTCAAGATGGTGCCTGTCCCCATGGACGGCGTGCCCCAAGTGCTGAGGAAAAGCCTATGAAACGACAAAAATCAAAACAAAAAACACAAAAAAATTCTTCGATTAAAACGGGGAAACGGGAACTTCCTTCCCTTTCCAGGGGACAAAAGGCTTTAAATCTATTGGCCGATGCATTGTCGTGTTTCTTTTTATCAGCGGGAATCCTGATGGCGGTGTTTATTGTGCTGCCGTTCCCTAAATCCATGGGGACTACTCTGTTATTGTGCGGCATCATGGTTCTGCTAGTGGTACTTCTCAGCCGCAAATGGTGGATTTGGACCTCCCTGATCCTTTTAGGTTTTTTATCGATAGGATTTTTGTGGTATCAAAATGGATTCACCCTCAGCCGGGAGTGGGCCGAGGCGGTGGATTTCTTTACCTGGTGGGTAAGCAAGTTTCCACGGTCCTCCACCTGGTGGGCCAATGGGGGCCCCTTGCTTGTGCAGATTCTACTGGCGGCAGGGGTTGTACTGCTGGTATTCATCATGATCCGCAGGGCGTACAGCTTCCTTATGACAGCCGCGGCCGTCAGCGGGGTTTTTATCACGCTGTACGTCCTCAATTATAAGGACTTAGTTATTCCTTTGTGCATCACTTTGGTGGGGCTCTCCATGTTGCTGCCCCGCTCGGTACACAAAAGCATGCTCAAAAAGAATCGGCTTATTATGGCGCCGGCGCGGAGCTATATGCAATTTTTAGCCTTGCCGGTGGGAGTGCTGGCGGTTATCCTGACATTATTTATTACCCCCCAGGATACACGACAGTTTCAGTCGCCCTTCCTCTATCAACAGAGCATGGAGATCAAACAGTATTTTAGCAACATCTTTACCACCAAACGCGATAGTTTTAGCCTGGAAGGGACCGGTTATCAGCCGGCGGGGGGACGGATGGGAGGCCCCATCAGCCTCAACCAAGATCTCGTGATGACGGTAAAGACCGATTATCCCTTGGCAATCAGGGGCAGCGTTATGGACCGGTATACCGGCTACTCCTGGGAGGACAGCCGAAAGGACGGCACACATCCGTTTCGCGAGGACATCACCGATTCGGATGACTTCCAAGCGGCCTTTGGAACCGATCGCTTTAATGGCACAGGCCGTCAGATCTTAAATCAAATTACCACCAATATTACGACCGAGATCACCATGTTGCAGGATAATGTATCGACATTGTTTGTCCCAGGGAGGCCTCAATCGGTTTTGATTGGCCAGGATGCGTATTATGATATGCAGTCCGAGATGTTTGTCAAAAATCCTTTGAATCAGGGAGAATCTTACACCGTGGTCAGCCGTTTTTTCAACCGGGATTTGGAGAACTTTGCCAGCGATATTTTGCGGTTGGAGCGCATCAACCAAAACCAGAGCGATTTGGATTATGACCGCATCGTGGAACGATATACCCAGCTGCCCGACAGCGTCCCCCAAGAGGTAGGGGACATGGCCCGGATGGTGACGGCTGGGGCCGATACCGATTATCAAAGGGCTGCCCTTCTGGAGCAATGGATTAATCAAAATACCGCCTATTCCCTAGATGTCCCCATGCCGCCGGAGGATCAGGATTTTGTAGCCCATTTCCTGGAGACGCGGGAAGGGTACTGCACCTATACCGCATCGGCCATGGCGGTTATGGCCAGGACATTGGGGATCCCCTCCCGGTATGTGGTAGGGTTCAGCGTCGGATCGGCTGAGATGGGGGAACCGGGTTATTTTACAGTGCGCAACGCCCAGGCCCATGCATGGGCGGAAATTTATCTCAAGGGCATCGGTTGGATCCCCTTTGATCCCACCGTCCGTTATGAAAACTCTCTCAACTTTTTTGACTCAAGTGAGTTGGATGATCTGTCCGGCCTTGAGAGCGCCTCATCTTCTTCCCCAACTTCGTCCTCCCGGGATCCCTCTGGGGATAGTTCTACTACACCGGTGGACGGCCAAGGTCAAAATCATACCATTAGCCCGGAGATCGTCCGGTGGATCCTGGTGGCATTGGGAACAGCGCTTCTGCTGGCGGCCTTGACGGCTTGGCGGATTTGGCGGAGGAATCATCGGTATCAGCTTGACCGCCTGCGTCAAAAAGGAAAGCAAAACGTCAAGATCGCTTCCTTCTACGGGAAAGATATTGTCCGCCAGCTGAAGCATCTGGGCCTTTCCATCCAGCCGGAAGAGACGTGGCTTCAGTTCGGCCGGAGGGCGGATAACAAACTAAAACTCTCAAAAGATACCGTATCCGACTGGATGCAGGTGCTTATGGAATGGAAGTACGGCGAGCAGCCTATCCGTGATAGCGATTTGCAGACGGCACAAGCTGTTCACCTCCATTTGGAACAGCTCTTGCAATCCCGGATGAACCCAGTGAGCTATTTTGTCATCCGTATCCTGCTGGAGTGATGTAGTGAAAAGAGCAGCTGCTTTCCTCAAAGGAAAACGGCTGCTCTTTGTGTAAAGATAAAACTCTCCAGTACTTTTTTCATCCCAATACTATCAATCGGAGAGGCGTGGCAGGGAATTTTATTTGATCCACCCATCGTCGTACGCAACCACTTGATCCAGTGCTTTGCGGGGACGGGCTTCCACCTGTTCATCCGGATAGCCAAGGGGAGTGACGGCCACCACCTGATAGTCGTCGGGGATGTGAAGCAACGATTTGACGGCTTGGTTGTCAAAACTGCCCAGCCAACAGGTTCCCAACCCGCATTCCACAGCTTCCAGCATCATAAAGGAAAGGGCGATGCAACAGTCCACCGTCCGGGCCGGCTGCCCACAGGCCATATCCCGTACATTGTTGGCGCACACCACAAGATGCACCGGCGCATCCTGGATGAAGCTCTGGCCAAGGCAGGCATCCACCATTTTGGCCCGGAGCCCGGCGTCCTTTACCACGATAAAACGCCAGTCCTGCTCATTGCGGGCCGACGGCGCAAGCCTCCCGGCTTCCAGCACTTTGGCGAGGACAGATTCCTCGATGGGACGATCTTGGTAACGGCGAATGCTCCGCCGTTCTAAAATAGCGCGCATAACATCCATGAAAATCACTCCTTGTATTTTTGTATGCCGCGTCCCAACAACGCGTTCAAACTTAAGTTGTTCTTTGCCTTTAGTATATCACGCTTTCCCTCAGGAGGGAAGGCGCCGGTTGGAGGAAGTCTCATTGACAACATCCGACAGGCTTGGTACAATAACACTATCATTATCGGGAATATTTTGTCACATCTGTTTGAAAATAAGGGAAGGTGAATTTATGCCCTCAATGGAAGATCTTTGCCTTGGATGCATGAAGGAAAAAGGCGGCCAGACCACCTGTCCCCACTGCGGATACCAGGAAAAGGAACAGAAAGCCCCGGCCCTGGCCCTGCGTACCATTTTACAGGATCGGTATCTGGTGGGGAAACTGCTTTCCAGCAATGGGGCCGGTACCTCCTATTTGGGATGGGATCGGTCGTCCATGAGCCCGGTGGTCATCCGGGAATTCTTCCCCACTACCCTAGCCCAGCGGGTTGAAGACGGCCTTACACTGAAGGTGTTGGCCGGATGCGAGGGCCCTTTCCAAGATGGCTTGGATGAGTTTTTAAAATTGTCCCGCATTATGGGGCGGATGCGCAATCAGCCGGCGGTGGTGCCGGTATACGACATCTTTGAAGTAAACGGCACGGCTTATAATGTATCGGGGTGGGAGGAAGGCATCCATTTGGACCAATGGCTCCCAAAACACGGCGGGCATCTGTCGTGGGACCAGGCACGGACAATGCTGATGCCGGTGCTGTACGCTGTGGAGGCATTCCACTCCATGGGGGCCCTTCATCTGGGCATTTGTCCCCAAAACCTGGTGGTTACCCAAAGCGGCCGGATGCAGTTGGCCGGATTCCACATCAACCAGGTGCACATTGCCCGCAGCGATTTGACGCCGGTGTTTTATCCCGGCTACACCGCTTTGGAGCAGATGAAGCCCGATCAAGATATCGGCCCGTGGAGCGACGTCTATGCCCTGGGGGCAACGTTGTTCACCATGCTCACCGGGTACATCCCCAAGGATGCGTTGGCCCGTCAGGAAGATGAAAAATTATTGATCCCGTCGTCGATGGCGGCGGCCATTCCCCAGCAGGTGGCGGCGGCTATGGCCAAAGCCATGCGGCTTAACAGCACCTATCGGACCAAGACGGTGGAGCAGCTGCAAAAAGAGCTGTCTATCTCCCCCAATGTGACCGGGGTGCTTCAAGAGATGGAAAAGGAGGAGAATATCCAAGCGACACAGGTGGTTGCCGGCCCGAAGGCAACGTCGCCTACCCCTTCCCAGACCCCTCCCTCCAGCCAGAAGGAGAAGGAGCAGAAAAGATGGATCATCGGCCTTGGGATCTCTTCGGGGCTGCTGTTTGTATTGTGCGTGGTTTTGATGATTGTGTTATTTTCCCAGGGAGGCACAGAAAATGGGGCGTCCAGTGAAATGCCATCGGAGGTTTCCAGCATGGTATCGTCAGAGGCATCCAGCCAAAGCCCGGCGCTGGATCATATTACGCCTACCATGATCGGCCGGGAGTACGAGGATTTGGTGGAACAAAACCCTTGGTCCTATGTGGAGATTGAATTGGCGGGCGAGGTGTTTGACGACAGTGTCCCGGAAGGTACCATTGCAAAACAAGAACCCGAACCCGATACCCCCATTGAGGCGGGGGAAACGGTGAAAGTGTATTTGTCAAAGGGATCCTATCTGCGCAAAGTCCCCAACGTCCGCGGGAAAAGCGCTGTGGAGGCCATTTTGGATCTCACCAAAGAGGGATTCTCCTGCCAGGTGGTGGAGCAGTCCAGTGAAACGGTGCCCGACGGTCAGGTCATCCAGACCGACCCTCCGGCCAAGGAGGAGTTGGAATATGGCGCTGAAGTGTTTGTCTATGTCAGCGACTATAACCCGCCTGTTTCGTCAAAGCCGTCCTCTTCTAGCCATATGCCGAGCAGTGGATCCAGCCAAAATCCATCGGAAGAAGACGATGTTTCATCCCGTACCAGCTTCTGGGACGATCTATTTGGACGAGGAGGATCGTCCAGCCAATAGAATATTAGGTTTTACATCAGGGTATGACATAGAAAAGGACAAGGATAAAGGAGGGGACTCGACGTGAATCCATTGATTTGGATCCCCTTGGAAGGGGAAAAATCCATGCCCCAGATGATAAAGGCCGCTGTGGGGCAGGGCATCAAACGAGCCGGCTTGTATGTCCCAGAAAACGGAGCCTTTACCCAATGGGAAAAGGCGTTTTTGCAGTGCTGCAAATCGGCTCTAGGCCAAGGGGTTACGGTGGAGGTTTTGTCCCTTCCGTTGCCGGTGGAAAAGAGCCAGCAAATAGAAATTACCACATGGCTTTCTCAAGCATCCGGTGCCGGTGTCAAGACAGTGGTGCTGCGCCCGGGCATTCCGGAAGAGGAATTTTTAGAAATCCAAGCCGCTTCCAATGCGGCCCAACTGTGCGATCAAGCCGATAAGCTTGGGCTTTCCCTTCTGGTCGAGACATCCGGCCCCCTTACCGGCTGCAAACACATGAAAAATTTCCTTACCTGTGTGGGACGTGCCTCTTTAAAGGTGGCGTGGAACATCCACAATACCTTTCTTCATGAACCGCTTTACAGGTATCCCAGCCGGGTGGTGGAAGGCTTGGCCGGGGAGATAGCTTTCGTGATTGTACGGGATTCTTTGATCAAGGCAGGGATCAATGAGTTTCGCCTGTTGGGGTTTGGCAATGTGCCGGTGCTGGACAGTTTTAAGGCTCTGAAAGATGCCGGCGTCGCGCCGGACGTATCCTTTTGGATGGACCGTCCCTCTGCACTGGGTGTGGACGACGCCTTACGCCACAGTATCTATGTTCTTCATACGGTGCAGAAACTGGTATAATCCCCGAGGGATTTTTGCATACTAAAGGGGACTGTTTGATCTTCTGTGACACAAAGTCTAAAGGGCCCGGGAAGCAAGTTGCAAGTCGTGCAAAACCCAGGTGGGTTTTGGAAGGGCTCCTAGTAAAAATGGCGAAATTTGGCGGGGAACTTGATATTTCCTACTGAAATAGTATAATAAGAATTAAATAACAGCATCCGAAGGGAGAAGATCAGAAATGGATCAATCATTCGCTATCACACCCAGCGTCACTTGGGTCGGAAAAATAGACCATGAATTAACCCATTTTCACGGGGAAGAGTTGTCCACTCATAGGGGTTCTTCTTACAACGCCTATCTGGTCCGCGGGGAAAAGACGGTGTTGATTGATACCGTGTGGCGTCCCTATGCCTATCAGTTTGTGGAGAACCTGGAGTCGGTCATCGACTTGAAGGAAATCGATTACATCATTTCCCTGCATTCTGAGATTGACCACAGCGGTTCTTTGCCGGCTTTGTTGGAGAAAATCCCGGGTACCCCTGTGTACTGCTCCCAGAATGGCGCCAAAATGCTCAAGGCCCACTATCATCAGGATTGGAACTTCCACCCGGTCAAGACCGGCGATACCCTTGATATCGGCGGCGGTAAGACCTTTACTTTTGTGGAAGCCCGTATGCTCCATTGGCCGGATAATATGATGGCCTTCCTGTCGGGAGACAACATCCTGTTTTCCACCGACGTCTTCGGCCAGCACTTCGCCACCGAGTTTATGTACAACGACCAGGTCAACCAGGATGCCCTCTACTATGAGGCCGAGAAGTATTACGCCAACATTGTGGCCCCCTTCTCCAAGATGGCTTCCATGAAGCTCAAAGAAGTGGCCGCCATGAACCTGCCTCTCTCTATGATCTGCCCCAGCCACGGCGTCATCTGGAGGGACAACCCCGCCCAGATCATCGAGGCCTATGGGAAATGGGCAAACTACTACCATCGCAACAAGATCACGATTGTGTATGATACCATGTGGCAGTCCACCCGCAAGATGGCCGAGGCCATTGCCGCCGGCATCAAGCAGGCCGATTCGGAAGTGGAAGTGGTGGTGCGCAGCGCCTCCAAACACGATAAAAACGACATTGTCACCGATGTCTTTAACTCAAAGGCTGTGATCTTTGGTTCGCCCACCGTCATCCGAAGCCCGCTTTCTCCCATTGTGGCGGTGCTTGACCTGGTCAGCGCCATGGACATCAAGGACAAAAAGGCCGCAACCTTTGGCAGCTATGGCTGGAGTGGCGAGGCGCCCAAGGTCATGGCAGAGCATCTGGAAAAGGCCGGTTTTGAGATTGTACAGGACGGCATCCGCACGATGTGGGTTCCGGATGAGGATGCTTTGGAGCAGTGCCGCGCCTTTGGTGAGGAGTTCGCCAAAAAGGTAAAATAACTTGGGATGGGAGTACCTACCGCCTTTTGTTGCCGTGTTTGTAAAAGGCCATTGGTTTAAAAAGCTCGGGGACGATATGGCAGTGGGCACTGCCTGTATTCAGCGTGCTGAAGGAAACGTCAGTGCGCTGAATTTGCAATATACCTCTTTTGTGGAGGCAATTACTCTCTTTATAACTAAGATAGGGGAGTTGGAGGAATAGGGATGCAGATGGGCAATCGACAGGGTTTCTTACAGCAAGGCGCAAAAGCCCTAGATGGGATCTATGACTGGATGCAGTCGCTGGAACCGGTTTCACTAAAAGAACTTCCCCCCAAAAACAGCGCTTTTCTGGTGGTGGATATGGTCAATGGATTTGCCAAGGGGGGAGCTATGTCCGGTCCCAGGGTAAAGGCGTTGATTCCTACTGTGGCCGATGCAGCTTGTGCATGCCATAAGGCAGGGATCCCGGTTGTGAATTTCGCCGACTGCCATGGAGGGCAAAGCCCAGAGTTTGAAGCTTATCCTGTCCACTGTGTCAAAGGGGATTGGGAAAGCCAGGTGGTGGAGGAAATTGCCGCTGTACCGCACACTTTAATTGAAAAGAATTCCACCAACGGTTTGCTGGAGCCGGCGTTTGTCCAATGGCTTACCGAGCATCCCCACATCCACTGCTTTGTGCTGGGGGGAGATTGTACGGATATCTGCGTTTACCAGCTGGCGGTAGGGTTAAAAACATGGTTTAACCGTCAGGATCGTAAGAGCCGGGTTATCGTCCCGGCCCAGCTGGTGGATACCTTTGATGCTCCCGGGCACAAGGCGGATTTGGCCAATGCTTTGAGTCTGTACAGCATGTCGAGCAATGGGGTGGAAGTGGCAGCTTCCCTGACGTGGTAAAGGAGGGCTCTGGATGGAACATCGCAAATTAGAGCTGTTGACCGATTTTTATGAGATTACCATGGCCAATGGATATCTGGTCAACGGCTTAGCCGATACGATCGCTTATTTTGACCTTTTCTTCCGCAAGATTCCCGACAAGGGTGGATTTGCCATCTTTGCCGGACTGGATCAATTCATCGAGTACCTACAGAATCTACGTTTCACCCAGGAGGATATTGAATTCTTGCGCGGGAAGAAACTATTTGACTCGCGTTTTATCGATTATATGGAGCATTTCCGGTTTGCCTGCGATATATGGTCGGTACCGGAGGGCATGCCTATTTTTCCACAGGAACCGGTTCTGACCGTCCGTGGGCCGGTCATCCAGGCTCAATTTATCGAGACTATGGCCCTTTTGTGCATCAACCATCAATCGTTGATCGCTACCAAGGCAAACCGTATCTGCCGTGCCGCCAAGGGGCGCAAGGTCATGGAGTTTGGTTCCCGCCGTGCCCAGGGGTTTGACGGCGCTGTTCTAGGCGCTAGAGCCGCCTACATTGGCGGCTGTGTAGGAACAGCCTGCACCGTATGCGAACAGGATTTTGGCATCCCGGCTTTGGGCACTATGGCCCATAGCTGGATCCAATTGTTTGACGATGAGTTGGCGGCCTTCAAAGCCTATGCCAAGGAATATCCTGAAAATTGTACCCTGCTGGTGGACACCTATAACACCTTAAAATCCGGCGTCCCCAATGCCATCCGCACTTTCCGGGAGGAACTTGTCCCCCGCGGATACCGTCCCGGCGCCATCCGCATCGACAGCGGCGATATTGCGTATCTTTCCCGGAAGGCCCGCAAGATGCTGGACGAGGCGGGATTCCCCGACTGCGGCATCGTAGCTTCCAACTCTCTGGATGAGTATCTCATCCGGGAAATGCTGGAACAGGGGGCCCAGGTGGATTCCTTTGGCGTAGGGGAGAGGCTCATCACTTCTTCCAGCGATCCTGTATTTGGCGGGGTGTACAAGCTGGCCGCCGTGGAGGAAGAGGGCCGGCTGATCCCTAAAATCAAGCTGAGCGAAAATGTGGGCAAGATCACCACCCCTGGATTTAAAGAAGTGTGGCGGCTTTACGAGAATGAAACCGGAAAAGCCATCGCGGATGTAGTGACTCTCCATGACGAAGTTATTTCGTCCGAAGAGCCCTATGTGCTGTTCGACCCGGAGTTTACTTGGAAGAGTAAGACGGTCAGTGATTTTACTGCTAAACCCATTCGCCAGCAGATTTTTGAGGGAGGAAAACTGGTGTATCAACGTCCGGATGTGCACCAGATCCAGTCTTTCTGCCGGCAGCAGGTGGACACTTTATGGGACGAAGTGAAACGATTTGAGAATCCTCATACCTATTATGTGGATCTTTCCAAACCTTTGTGGGAGGAAAAACAATTGATGCTTGCCAAGTACAAGCGGTAACATTGGCTCATAGGCTAGGTGGGATTTTGATGGGGAAATGCACAGTGGTAAATGAGTTGGGATTCCACTTGCCTTTTTGAAAAATGAGTGATACACTAAAAATCGTAGACTAATTTAGGAGGTATTAGCATGAAAAAGGAACTGAAAATCTACCGTTGCGCCCATTGTGGCAACATTGTAGAATTGATCGAAGGGCATGTTACCCCTTCCTGCTGCGGCCAGCCCATGGATCTGCTGGAGCCCAACACAGTGGATGCCGCCAAAGAAAAGCATGTCCCCGTTGTACATCGTGAGGGCGATAAGCTTATCGTAGAGGTGGGAAGTGTCCATCATCCCATGACGGCTGAACACTATATCCCCTACATCTGGGTTGTATTTGATAACAAGGTGGGCCGCGCTCATCTGACCCCCGATGATGAGCCTGTGGCGGAATTCTTCCCCGGCGAAGGCCCCATTAAAGTATACGGCTACTGCAATCTCCATGGTTTGTGGGAGACCGAGGCTTGAGATAGTATTGAAAAAAGGCTGCGTGCAGATTTTTCTGTATGCAGCCTTTTTAAGTTAAATAAATTCAAAACATTGAATTTTATAGTTTGATATTATAAAATCCTAGATAGAACAGATAAGGTTGAAATATACCGATGAAGCACTGATGTAAGCAATTATCCGGGTAGAGATTTTAAGAACGGACGATAGCAGAAAGAGATATCCTTCAAATGGGACGCAGCGTTTAACAGGAGGGCTTACAATGAAACGGAAGATTTGGTGGGCGCTTTTGCTTGTGGCCATTTGTTTTACCTCATGCAGCGGAGGTGTTTACAAAGACCTCCCACAGCCCGATCGAATGCTCTTGCATTATCAGGACGGGACGGAAATAGAGCTGCTTGCAGGGCAGGATGGGTTTGACGCGTTTTTTGATTGCGTAGCTTCTATTTGGCCCAAAGGGGATATCGGATATTTTCGAGCCCAGGAAAATCCTTCGGATATCCTGGAACGGTTAAAAGAAGAGGATTACCTCTTCTTACAGTACGAGGAAGAAACGCCTTTGTACCGAGATCCGGAGCATCAAAAAGTTATCGGCATTATTTTCCCGCCAAACGGTGAGGAACAGTTTGTATACTACCTTCAAACCACCACAGGATTTCTAGAAGTGTATTTTAATCCCACCTTAGAGCAACCGGTATATCCCCCATTGTCCCAATTAATGGCTGAATGGAAACAGGCGGCATCGTTCTGATGCCGCCTGTTTTGTACCACTGATAAGAAAGAATGTGAAAATATTTTGCGAAATTGCTTGACAGCATAAAATTGAAGTGTTATAGTATAGAAGGACTAAATAGTAATTATTACTATTATTTATGGAGAACCAAGTTATGAGGTATTCAAAGCAGAGGGAGCTGATCTACCATATGGTGAGGCAACATCCCATTCATCCTACGGCCGATCAAGTGTACCATTGCTTGAAGAAGGAATATCCTACCATAAGTTTGGGCACGGTATACCGCAATCTCAATCTTTTGGTAGAGCATGGCCTACTTCGCAAGATTCACATGCCGGATTCCAGCGACCGATTTGACGGCCGGCTTGATGGACATTATCACATGCAGTGTTGCTGTTGCGGCAGGATATACGATGTGGAATTACCAAAATTGGATAATCTTAGGCATGACATCCAGGTAACTACAGGATTTCAAGTATCGGAGTGTGACGTTGTCATCAAAGGTACTTGCAAAGCCTGTCAGACAAATAATAATTTGCACTCTATTGAGTGCCAGGGAGGAAAAAATCATGGATTTGAAAGGTTCCAAGACATTAGCTAATTTGATGACCGCTTTCGCTGGCGAATCCCAAGCCAGAAACAAGTACACCTACTATGCTTCTCAGGCTAAGAAAGAGGGCTATGAGCAAATTGCCGCTATCTTCACTGAGACTGCCAACAATGAGAAAGAACATGCCAAGATCTGGTTTAAGCTGATCCATGACGGTGTCGGTACCACTGCTGAGAACCTGCAGGATGCCGCCGAAGGCGAGAACTATGAGTGGACCGATATGTATGCCACCTTCGCGAAAGAAGCTAAGGAAGAGGGCTTTACCAAGATCGCTTACCTCTTTGAAGCTGTCGCTAAGATTGAGAAAGAGCACGAGACCCGTTACCGCATCCTGTTGGACAATGTCAATCAGGGCAAAGTCTTCAAGAAAGACGAGGTTGTCATTTGGCAGTGCGCCAACTGCGGCCATGTATATGAAGGTACTGAGGCTCCCGAGATCTGCCCCGTGTGTGCTCATCCCCGTTCCTTCTTCCAGGTTCGCGCCCTTAATTATTAATTGGAATCCTTCTTTATGCAGAAAAAGGACACATCTTATGAGATGTGTCCTTTTTAATTAGGATGCTTTTATTTATTGAGCAGGCTTTAAGCATTGGCTAGATTCGTCGTACGCAAGGACAAGGTACAAAACAAGATAAATGCTAACTGCTGGTGCAGATATGACATGTCCTGCTAGAAATGAAATTCCTAGTCCTAATATTATACTGTATAAATAAGTACAGTATTCGATTGAAAAGAATGCGCATTTAAAGTTTTGGAAAAACCTTTTTAAAACAATAAATAGGTAATAAACAACAGGCCAGGCATACAATAAAAATCCAATAATACCATGTCTGAGAAATAGGGAAATAAAATCCATTTCTACTGATTTCTCCATCGTATTTTCAAAGGAACCGTATTTTTCATATCCGATTCCAAATAATTTAGCTGTAATATCGCCTTGGTCAAATGTCTGTATTACCGGCTCTACTATAGTCAAACGGTCGCTCAAAATCCAGTTTGCAAATTGATAAGTGGAGGATGCTTCCTCTTTTTCAATAATACTATTTGGCTTTTCGGGTTTCTCTACTACATCATCAGAATAGTGGATTTCAATAGAATCTGTCACATTCTGCTGTAAAGGAGAAATAAAATACAGCCCAACAATTACCCCGCTCAAGAGCAGTGCTACCAATGCTTTTGCAAGATAGGAGGCTTTTTTTTCTCGGATGCAAGAAATAAACTGCCAAATAGTGAAACAGAGAAAATAACCTAATATACTAAAAAATACTACCTTGGTTCCAATGGAAATGCTACAGAAAATGGTTAACCCCAAACCGATGATAGAGATCAATACGTTAGCCAAACGAAGTTTTATATTACCTTTTAAATTCTTAAATAAGATCTCTGTACAGTAACAGATAATGGCTGGTGTAAGCATTCCAATAATAATACCAATTTCATTTGCAGCATAAAACCAACCTTTGTTTCCTGCACCATATCCATAGGAATCCAATCCGGTACCGGTGATATAGGCGATAAATATAGAGGACATATATAGAATGCCTGTGTAGATAAGTACTTTTTTTCCAACCAATATCTTATGACTTTGATAGAGGGCAAACGCTGCAAGTAACAAAAATGGGAAATAAAATACTTTAACCATTTCTCGGACATTACCAAATACGCACGGGAAACCACCCCTAAAATAACAAAGTGCTAAAAAGATGACGCAATAAGCTGCTATGATAATGCTACCAAAGAAAGATATTTTGTTTTTATGCTTTTTTACACCTAATGTAGTATAGCCAAAACACAATACCATAAAAAGGGAACGAATAATAGTTCCTGCCGTTAAGGATTGGCCATTTTCTACTTGAAAAGAGGTGATAATATCGATAAATGGTTGACATAGGACAAAGACCAATAATGCAATTGGCAATTTATTTTTACTAAGATTCTTTAAAACATGATCCATTTATTTTGCTCCTTACTTTATTATAAAAACTTCCAAATAGGGCTGCTGTTACTTCTTGATAAAATTTCAGTCTAAAATTGTGACTCCGATATTCCAGTATATAGTATATCCTTTTATATACTTAATGTAAATGCTGTGATGCCTAATTTTTTCTTACTTTTCTGTAAGGAGGACAACAGAAGAAAAGGAAATACTGATATGAAAAAAGTAAAATATAGAATATTGATTATTAATTAAATTCATATTACACTAATAAGTCCTATTTTTCCTCCTGTAAATTTTTAAAGACCACACAATTCTATCAATCTGGTGAAATAGTAAGCCATATAGTGGAAGTATCTTTGCAAAAGATAAAAACCCATTTACCAGATGATAGTAACCATGCAAAAAGCCAACAAGGACACATCTTATGAGATGTGTCCTTGTTCTTATTATCGTAAAAGAAAAATCATACTTGTTTTTTTCGTCGTTTAGCCAGAGGAGACCCTTCCATATCAAACAGCTTCTTAAGCTGGGACATGGATTTTTTTTCAATGCGGCTGACGTAAGATCTAGAAATGCCTAATTTTTGAGCCACTTCTCGTTGGGTTAAACTATCTTTGCCATCCAGACCATATCGCAGTTCCAAAATCATACGTTCCCGTGGGGAGAGCGCTTCCATCATGTATTTGCGCAATCGCTCCGATTTTAGGCGGATATCCAAATTATCTAGAATATTGTCCTCTGTGGCGATAACATCCATCAAGGATAAGGTGTTGCCGTCCTTGTCGGTATCGATAGGTTCATTGAGGGAGACATCTTGGGACGTCTTTTTCTGACTGCGGAAGTACATTAAGATTTCATTCGCTATCCGCTCCTAACGGCTCGGATTTTTCCTCTAACAAATCGGTGTAGTCAATCTCCGATTCCTCATCGCCAAACAGCACCACATGGACGTTTTTCCCGTCCCAGACAATCCGGCGGATGAACGCTCTAAGCGCCATACGCTTCTGCTCTACGCTCATGGTATCGAAGGACTGCCCGAAGGATTTTAGCAGTTCTTTTGTTTTGTCAAATTGCTCACTGGAATAAAATTGGCTTTTGGTGAGGGATTCCAACTCGCCAATTCGGTTCTTGATTTTTTCATTCTTCTCATGCAGGGTGTTGATCTGCCCGGTGATGTAATCAAATGCCGGTGTGTTGGGCGTCTTCGCTAGGATTTCCACCAGGTTAGAAATTTGCTGCTCATTTTCCTGCAATTCCTTTTTGAGAGCATTTAACTGCTGGTCATATTCTTCCCGGTTGCCTTCCAATCTCCTTTGGATGTTATCCAAGCTTTTCATGAATTCGGAACTGTCCTCAGAAATTATCTTGATTTGTTCGCAGATCATGTGATCCAGTTGGTTGCCGTTGGGGTTTTTGCTGTTGCAGTTCTGGCAACGGCTGCGCTCCTTTGTCTCGCAGAGATAGCTGTAAATCTTTTCTCCCTGTGCATTTTCTCTTTTGGTGAGCTTTGGACGCATAAAGCTCCCGCAGTTGCCGCAGTACAGCAAACCAGACAACAACGCCACATTGCTCTTGGGTTTGCGGTAGGACTTGGAACGGTTTTGGCTGAGCATATTTTGCACCTTCACCCAATCGGCTCCGTCAATCAATCCTTTGTGTTTTCCCACCGCCACAATCCACTCGTCCATATCCCGCATCTGATTGGCCTTACCGGATTTCTGAATGGTCTTGTTGTAGGCCATAATGCCATGCTTGCCGTCAAATTCCGCTCGATCGGCGTAGATTTCCACATCTGATTTCTCAAAGTAATCCCAAGCGTTTTGATCGGCTATCATGTAGACCGGGTTTTGCAAGATAGAGCGAATGGAAAACCGGGTAAAATTCTTCCCGTTCTTTGTGGTGATGTTGTGTTGCAATAGATAGGTGTCGGTTTGGGTAAGGGAATTGGTTTCTAGGAACTTGGAGAAAATCAGCTTGACAATCTCGGCTTCCTCTTTAATAATCTCTAGCTTGTAGGCTTTTCGCTCTTTTCCGTCCACCGTAACGCTTCCGACAATCTGCGTACTTTTGTAACCGGTTGGCGTCGTACCGCCGAGCCACCGTCCGGACTTGGCAAGCTCGTGCATGTTGTCCCGGATGCGCTCAGCCGTTGTTTCCCGTTCCAATTGTGCAAAAACAGATACCATCATCATCATGGCTCTGCCGCTGGGGGAGGTGGTGTCAAAATCATCTCTTATGGAAGTAAACTCTACATTATAATAGTCAAATTCATCTTTCAGCTTTGCAAAGTCTCCCACGTTACGGCTGATACGGTCTAAGCGGTAACAGACCACTGCCTGAATCCGGTTTGCCCGTATTTCTTTCATCATGGCCTGAAATTGAGGACGGTTGACGTTTCCGCCGGAGAAGCCTTCATCCTCAAAAATGAGGATGTCGTCTTCTGCCACATTGCCATGATGTAGCTTAATATGCTGACGGCAAAGTTCAATCTGATTTTCGATGCTTTCGCCCTTGCCGGTAAATTTGGATTTCCGAGAGTAAATGGCGTACTTTCGCTTATCCTGCCCCTTCATAAGACCAATCCTCCATTTTAGTGATGTGACTTATTTATTCATCACATAACGGCTTTATCCTACAACCTTATTATAAACCGAATACGCTTAAAAAGCAAAACATTTTCTAAATAAAAAGACCGTCTACGGTTTCCGCAGACAGTCTTCTTTTATCCAACGTTATTTTTCTCTTGTGAAGTCGATCTTGATGATTTTGCATCTTCTTTTGAGTTGATTCGGATAAAAGCTTTTCCTTGTTCCAGATAGAGTTCCTGTTGCTCTGTACTCAGAGAACGAAAGATACGCAGAAGTTCATTTTCCAAATGGGTGTCGGCATTTCCGATTTTCAAATTTAATAGGTAATCGGCAGACACGTGAAAGTATTTTGCAAACAGTTTTAATGTCTCAAAGTCGGGCTCGCTGGTTCCCTGGACATATCCGCCGAGGGTGGAAACAGGAATTCCTAGATCCTGAGCTAGCTGTTTTTGAGTAAGTCCGCGTTCCTCTATTAAAGTACGCAATGTATTACAAAATGGCATACCGATCAACTCCCTTTTCATTGTAAGGGAGAAACGACTTTTTTGTCTTATAAAACTAGATTATCGTTGACAAAACGAAAAATGCGTATTAAAATGAAGAAAAGTAATTTAGGGAGGAAGAACTATGAAAGTGAAGAAGTTATGTGCGGTTATCTTGTCGTTCGCTTTAGCGGTAGGTGTTATTTCCATTATTCCTGCTTTTGCACAAGAGGGTAATGAGCCGTACACTACGCATAATCTTCCATCAACTATGAAGATTGGAGAAGCCATATGCGACCTGCCAGATCATTACATTTATTATCACAACTTAACACCTGGCCAGATAATAACTGCGTTACATAAAACAACATGGAATCTGGGAAATGTCGACCTTACAGATGATAATAGCTATGTATGCTTTGGACAGCATGCTGGCGAAGGACCGTTTGAAGAGGTAGATGAAAACGGAACCGTCAAGTACGGGGGAATGTGGGGATTTAATACATTTTTTAGACCGGGTACTCTTACGGTTCAGCCTACTTATCAATATTTCAATGATGATAACGGCCCTGTGGGAGATATTGAGACGATCGGGAAGCCGATTACCATCACGGTAGAGGAGCCGGTGATTCAGACCAACGCGCCTGTTACCATTAAGCAAGGGGAAAGCATTGACTTTACCACGACTCTGACGAATACAGCACTGGAAAATAAAAATATTGCCGATTATGACGATCCTGCCAATTGGTCTATCTATGGGGAAAATAATAAAGGATTTCAGTTTGATATTGCCGCTACTACAGATATTTATGAAGGGCACATTCCTGCATACCGTCCTACTGTTACAATTATAGGGGGACAAGATTTGGTAACCCAATCCAATCAGGATTACTCTCACACGCTAAATACCAGCGAAACCCTTACTTTTAATAAGCCGGGCACTGTTAAACTAAAGGTTGCTTATAACCAAATTGTTACCTGCTCAGATTGTCAAGCAATTCTTGATGAAAACTATCAACAGACAGGCGACTATTATACCTACAACCCTGAGAAAATCATCACTATTCAAGTGACGGAAGATGATATTACTCCCGCCCCAACGGTAAAATACGATTTGCCTGCTTCCGTTAAAATTGGGGATTGGATTCCAGATTTGCCCGATAATAAGGTTATTTTTGAAAATTTAAAGCCCAATACAATGGTCTCGGTATTCGCTTGTAGTTATGAACAAAAATATTCATGGGGTTTTATCCCTCATGATGGATGGGGTGATGGCCCGGTAATAACGGATGAGGATGGAAAAGTTGTGGTTCCTGTTTTCTCTCCATTAACTTCTTTTTATAGGCCGGGAGAATATCATCTTCAAGCAAAATATTATTATGTGGATCCAGATAATTTATGGGAACAAAATAAAAAGTATATCGAAGTAGGGGATCCCTTTATTTTTAATGTTGAAGAACCTATTATCCAGGTAAATGCTCCTGAGTCCATTCAGGTCGGAGAGACCTTCCACCTTACGACTGAGCTAACCAATACATCCCTTATCAACAAGGACACGGCATATTATTTAGATGAGAACAATTATATTGACGGCGAGCTGATTAGTGATGAAATCCATAATGCACATGAAGCAGTTTATCAGCCTTCTGTTGAAATTTTAGAAGGTAAAAATCTGGTCAGCCAATCCAATCAGGACTATTCTAATACGCTAAAATCGAGTGAAACGCTTACGTTTACTGGGACAGGTACTGTCAAGCTGAAAGTAACATACAACCAGTTCAATACCTGTAGAAATCAAGATGATAGTAAGCTCTATAACCCTGAGAAAATTATCACCATCCAGGTAACGGAAGACGGTACTACTCCCATTCCAGAACAGCCGGATAAGACGCAACTGGAAAAATTGGTTTCTCAAAATAGCAATTTACAATCCTCTGACTATACTTCTGATTCCTTCCAGGCTTATGTGGAAGCATTGAAACAGGCCAATGCTGTTTTGGAGAATCCCGATGCGACACAGGAAGAGATCGATCAGGCTCAGAAAAACTTGGAAGATGCCATTAAAAATCTCAAACTCATAGAGAACACATCTCAGCCATCAAAACCGGAAGATAGCTCCAATGGGTCGTCGAATAGCAGTGAGAGCAATCCTAAAACTGGGGAAGACAATTTGCTTATCCCGACAGTATTACTGTTATGTGCTTCTGGGGCATCAATGATAGTTCTTCTCCTTCGCAAAAAGAAAGAGGCTTAATGAGAAAACAAGGTAGAGCCTAACAACAGCTCTACCTTGTTTTTCTCTTCTAATTTGTTAAAATGAAAATAGTAAATTTTGAAGGGAGCGGTTAAAATGGCGGTATGGGGTATTGGAGCATATTTTCTTGGTGAAAACGGTGGAGACAAATCGGATGAATTTATTGAAAAAAATATTGCTGTTATAGGTTACAGCAGGGAAGAACACTCGGATTATTACGAGCTGATGGAAGAGATTCGCGAAGGGGATTTGATTTTTATTAAATCCAAGCAGATGTACAGAAATAACTCACCTATGTATTTAAAAGCGATTGGAATTGTTATAGACGCAGAAATCAAACCTAAAAATTTGCGTGTTGGGACTGCGGAAGGAATTGATGTTCATTGGCTAAAGGATTTTAGTAAAGATCCCATAAAAATTCAAGCATCTCCTTCTCCTATGTCTGGAATTACCCTGTTTGAAGAAAAACGTAAAAGAGTTATTAAAAAGATAGTAAGCCACCTATAAGAAAAAGACGCCCTAAAGAGAGAATACTAGGGAGTCTTTCTTATTGTCCTCTATGCAGTCTGTAAGGGCTCATAGAGGACTTTTTCTTTTTGGGGCAAAACTTTTCGCCAAACACATAGGTTTTGTTCTATGCGCTTCTCAAACATCGATACGACAAAAAGAAGCGGTATTAGGCAAAAGAACTTTTTAGTTCTTCCATCATCTCAGCCAGCGCATCGTCTACGACTGAAAAACTCAGACCAAGCTTGTCGCTTAGATTTCCATCTTGTTCCAACTCATGGCGGATTGCAAGGATCTGACGCTTTGCTCTCTCTAAGCCAATCGGTATATCTGCATTTTGGTTGATAATGCGTATCATATTATTTTCCTCCTCTCTGCTTTGATACAGAAATTCAGGTAGATTTTATTGTAGCTTATCGCGATCCTAGCCCCTTTTATTTTATTTTTGCCGTTTTAATTTCTAAAAATAGTAGATTCTTTGCTGTTATTCATTCTCTTCTAACGTTATTACGAGTAGATAAAAAAATCCTCTAAGAAATAAAATATGAATTTTTTGTTAACTTACGAAAAATTCCTGCTGTTTTCTCTCCGAGAAAGCGTTATTAAGTATTAGAACACGCAGGAGGTATAGCGATGGAAGAGAAAAGACAAATTGAAAATGAGAAATTAACCAAGGTATACCGTACCAATCATATTGTAGAAGCAATTACGATTGAAAAGCGCTGTATGGGTATTTCTCAATATCGAAAAATAAGTAAAAAGGGTTACGTCAATTTAGAGACAGGAGAATATATTGAGAGCAAAGCCCGTGCAAGTCCAATTGATATAGAAAAGAGGTTTAAAAAATCCTGTCATGAACTGAGAAGAATCATCAATCTTAATTTTATAGGAAGTTGTTCTGAGAAGTTCTTGACTTTGACCTATTCCAGTGTCATGAGGGACTATAGGCAGGTCAATTTGGATTTTAAAAAATTTTGGGGGAGATTTCGGTATTCCTATCCATCCTGTGAATACATCCGTATCATAGAGCCACAAGGAAATGGTAGCTATCATCTGCATGTCCTTATTAAGCGGATGGATAGAAAGAAGTTATTTGTTCCGATGGATAAGATCAAGCAGATGTGGGAACATGGCGGTGCATGGATTGAAAATCTTCCCTTTGTTGATAATTTCGGAGCTTATTTTTGTCCGAAGTTTTTAAGAGACAGTCCTCCTACTCATAACGATTCAAAAATATATGAGAAAGCAGATCGTATTGTTTTCTATCCAGAGCACTTTAGATTATACAGCCGTTCAAGAGGGATTCAAAAACCTGTTCCTGTCACGATGACCTATGGGAATCTTAAGAAAATTGTTGGAGAGACGTTGCCTTGCTATTCCCATACAACAGTTATTCGGGATCAACAAGGCAGTGGAGAAGTTCTGAACTCCATCACTTACGAACAATATAATTTGAAAAAGGGGAAATAGAAAATGTATTTGTATCATGAGGAATTGGCATTGACAATTTTAGTGAACCGCAATTTGCTGAAGAATTTAGCCTATCATTTAGAACTGACCGGATTCATGACAGCAGAGCGTTGGAATTTATTTGATGGTTTTCTTTTAGAGCTTTTCATCGTCTATAAGGAAGTTTATGAAGATTGGGAACAACATGGTTTTTATCATTTGGAAGATTGAAGTCATGCTGAAGGAAGCTTCTTGCATATCTTGTTAGAAGGGAAGGGGCTGTTAGGGCGTGGAGATCATCATGCACTACCCTAAGACAGAACAGGGCTGGCGGGAACTTCAAAAAAGAATAGCATCTGTTCATGCTGAGGCGGTAGAGCAGTACCTCACCAAATTACCATGCCCCAAAGAGCAGAAGCTGGAGCTGCTGAAAGCCGCTCAGGAAGATTTGAAAAGCGGTAAGTAGGTACATAAAATGAGACGGTCAGGCTGGTTAGGCTTGACCGTCTTTTTATGTCTGCCAGAAATACATTTTGAATTAATTTGATAAGCACAATCGCACTACTTTAACTTGAAAAATAAAGTTGTTTTTGACTCTGTTTGTAAATGGTTGTATTTTATTACTCTATTTCAGCTTATTATTGTATAACAACAAAAACTTTTCGTTTGTGCGTTAGAACAAGTTCATCATAGAATATTTTAAATTTTAAGAAATAAAGAAGTAGGAAGTAGAGAATTGTTCATATTTTTAAATGTGCTTCAAAATAAAAACAAATGTATAATATGCAAAATATGATATCCAAATTGATTATATAAGTATGACTCGAAATAATAAAGATATGACAAAATATTCCAAAAAGCTATAAATATAAGATAGTTATTAAAATAAGTTTTAAAATCATAAAATTATAAATATAACATAAAATAATAAATTTAATTTTAAAAAACATATTGATAAAGTTTTAATGATGTGGTAAAATATCACTTGACAAATCAATGCGAATAAAATGGGCGAAGAAAGGCAATAAGGAGAAAAAGAAAGGAGCGTTTCAAATGAAGAAAAAATTAGCTTGCATCGCCATCATAGGAGTGCTGGCTACGCTAGCTTGTACTACAGCTTCAGCTGGGACACAAGTAAAATATTTTACAAATCCAGATTATGGATACAGCTTTACTTTATCATCCAGCCTATTAAAGCCTTCTCCCGACTATACTTCTGAGTATAGCACTCGAATAACTCCCGATTACCAGGACGGCGGATATGTCCACGTTATGCAGCAGACCATCAGCGGATCCCCCCGAAATTGGAGCCACAACGCCGCTTCGTATTTCCTAGATACTCCAGGTATCAGCCGCGTGCGGGATAGTGGATCTTACAGGGGATTTGGAGAAGTAACCGTTGTTCTTGTCTAACGAAAATCTGCTTTTTCTTTTCAAAAACTTTTTGTCACGTGATTAAATAATCCCTTTCTTCGTCCATTTTATCTTGTGGTCTGCAAGGGTGGTGATTGTTTTGAAAATATCAAAGAGGCTATGTTTGACGTTGATCGGTCTATTTTTATTGTCTGTTTTGACTGGATGCGGAGGACAAACAAGTCCTTCAAGATCTTCTATTGTCAGCGAAGAAAACCGTTATAATTGGCAAACATCTCAAAATCCAGAAGAAGAGACTCTTCAAATCGTATTTCGCCCTAACGACGTCAATGGGGAGCGATTGGATTACGAGAATCCCGTGGTTTCTTACCAGCAGAAGCCTCTGACCTGTGACTTTTCTTTAAATTGTGACGGAACCAGAAAGATCAACTGTACCCTGTTTATCACCATCAATGGGTATATCCAACCTTTCCGTGTAGAAAACGGAAGCCAGGAACAAACCTCTTATACCATTCCGGTCGAGGAGGAGGATTTTCAAAAAATTTCCTTGACTATCGACCACCCGGTCTATCTCTCCAGCGAGCATCCCTCTTATGTGGTCTTCCACGTGTTGGCCAACTACGACAAGCTGCTGGAGCATGAATCTGATGGGGACAATTATTATCTCAGCATTTATGAATTCTTTAGGATTTTACCTGTCAGCCCTGACCTGGCCACAAAAGAACTTCCCTCCAGCGCTTCCATGGAGGAAGTGGGCGCTGTTGAGAATGGACTGCCGGATGGAGCGGTGGGCTACAACGGAATTTCATATGGTGCTGCCAGAAATGAGGATAAAACAGGCATGCCCTCTTTTAAAAGATGGATGAAAAACGATTCCAGCGAAAACTATAGGTTGACGTTGCAGCAGGAAGCAGGGCATTATCGTACCATTCTGCTGCGGGACGGGCAACTGGTGGAAGCCTTTGGGGGAAAGAGCTACCTGGATTGGGAATCCTCTGAGCTGGAAAACTACTGGGAAGTGCCGATCTCCTCTGATGTTCTTGAAGAGGGAAGCCATGTCTATTATGCCGTTACCTATTGTCTAGACATTATGGATGGAGATACTGTTCAATATCCCTTTTCAGTTACAGAACCCTATACCATTGTTGTGTGATAGAAGCGGTTCTTTTTCAACGAAAGGAGGATCTTTATGAGAAAATACAAGATTGTGAGGATAGTTTTAATAGTGTTCGCCCTCTCTCTTTTGTGCCTATCCTCCTGTCGAAAAGCAGAGCAGACGGATATTCCCCAGCAAGTGTATTCCAAAGGGACGGCCTTTAACGGCAACCAATCCAACGGCGGCCGATGCCAAAAAGTAGGGGACTACCTTATCACCATTGGAAACAGTGACACCCACCCTATTTTTTATTCTATCGATACGGTTAATGACTTTTGTGCTCCCAACTGTAGCGACCCCACTTGTCAGCATACCTCTTATAAATGCCCGGCTTTTATTTCCAATACATCCCAGAGCCCCATGGTTCCCGTCCAAGATGGGTTCTTGGTAGCAGACGCCAATAGTGTTTACAAATTCGGCCTTGAGTCCAAAGAGATGGTGGCCTCGGGAAGCTATGGAGAGTTGGGGATCACCAACGGCATTAACAACAATCTGGCGGGCGATTTTATAACGTATTTTACAGAAGAGAAAACCCTGGAGGTAAAAAATTATAAAACCGATGAGATAGTAGCCACTTTTGAGGACTGCGAACCATCCCGTTATGGAGCGGGAAATGTACTGTATTACGACGGCTATCTTTACTTCTGCCGCAACGACGCCCAGCTGGTTCGCACCAATCTCCAGGATGGTAATTTAGAGGTGATTGTTCCCTCCAAAGCAACTAGTATTATGATCTATGAGGATCAGCTTTACTATGCCAACACAACCAGTAAACAGGTCTTCCGGGCGGAGTTGGACGGCAGCAATGCACAAAAAGTAGTGGATCGAGCCATGTTTTTTAATATCAAGGACGGCCGGATCTATTATTCGCCAGAGGCAGGGCCGGAGATTTTCAGCTGTGATTTAAATGGCAGAGATATTGTCCAGCTGACCAAATATGGAGATTTTCCCGACGGAGTCGGTGGTATTTACCTTTTTGACGACTGCGATTACCTAGCTTTTACCACATACAATTTTTCCAAGCTCTACACCGTCGATCTTAACGGAGAGGGTTGGAAGGTTTATACATTTGAACAATAGCGAATTTCTCCCATAGCTTACTGCATTTGAATGGGGTGAGATGATGGAACTAACTTTACATGGAGTATCCAAGCAATATAAAAACAAGCTGGCGCTGCATGAATTTAACTATACATTCCAAAACGGCATCTACGGACTTCTTGGTCCCAACGGTGCGGGAAAGTCCACATTAATTAAGATTATGGTTCATTTGCTGGATCCTACTAGCGGGAAAGTGACACTGGATGGAAAAGAGATAGGTTCTTTAAAAGCATCTTACCGGAGGAAAATAGGATATCTCCCTCAATCCATTGGAATGTATAAAAATTTCAGCGGCCGAGATATGCTCTTATATATCGCGGCGCTAAAAGGCATTGAGAAGAAATCAGAAGCAGTCGCCCAAGTGGATCGGTTCTTGGAGATGGTAAATCTCCAAGACGACGCCAAACGAAAAGTGGGGCAGTATTCCGGCGGCATGCGGCAACGGCTCGGCATCGCCCAGGCGTTTCTTGGCGATCCCTCTATTATTATTTTTGACGAACCTACTGCGGGTTTGGACCCAAAGGAACGCATCCGCTTTAAAAATATTTTATCAGAAATGGCATCGGAGCGGATGATTCTCCTGGCAACTCATATTGTATCGGATGTGGAACAAATTGCCGACCATATTCTCCTTCTTAAGGAGGGAAATCTTCTTTTGGGGATAGAGTCAGGCGGACAGGTAGAACAAATGACGGGTAAGGTTTGGTCTTTGACTGTCGATAAACAACAATATGAGATATTAGCACAATCCTATAAAATTTCTAATGTGGCAAATTTAGGCGAGATTTTAAAAATCCGCATTGTATCCGATACATCGCCCAGTCCAGAAGCCCAGGAAGAAGTCCCCACACTGGATGACCTTTACATTTATTATTTCGGGGAGGCGGGGATATGAAAGGGCTGTGGAAACTAATCGGATATGAATGGCGAAAAATATGGATACAGCCTGTCGTGTGGATTTTGCTTGTGCTCTTTACAGGGTACGGAGTTTATAGCTATTCTCATATCCAGGTGGATCCTGAATTAAAACAGGTTTATTCGCACATCACCGGCCCCTTAACGCAAGAAACATACGAGACTGTCACGACCACGTTGCAAGAGGTTGAAGCCGGTGAGCGCCCAGTAGAGGAAGAAACCGTTACAATAGGAGGAGAGGAACTCATTCGCCAAAGGGTTGAGATCCCTCAATGGGGTGGCAGCTATGTGGTAGGTTATCTTGAGCAGGCCAAGTATGACATGGAAGGTTTGATGGATTTTGAAAACGACCGTGTCAGGATTGTAGAGCAAGCCCAGAGAAATATGCAGAAGTACCAAAATAGGGAAGACCGTATATATGACTATCGTTATAACGAGTTGGTCTACAACCAATCGTCCAACCGCGGAGATTTGATTTTGCTGGAAAAAACCGGTTGGTGGAATTTTACAGAATTTCTTGGCGTGATGCGTCCGGTTAATTTTTTTGACTTAACGGCTCTTTTGCTTTGCATGGTTGCCCTATGTTCACTCTTTACCAAGGATGATGAATGCGGTTTTACACCGGTGGTACGATGTTCTTATTTGGGACGAGGTACGTTGCTTTTCGCTAAGATGTTGTCCGGCTTTCTTTTCTGCGTGGTAACCCTTGCAATCCTGCGATTAGGTATTCTCATCACTTTAGCTGTCAATACCGATCTGTCTTATGTAACAGCTCCGGTTCAAAGCTTATCTAATTTCCGCTCTTGTCCCTATAACATCAGTATTTTAGGGATGATTGTCCAGCAGTTTTTTATCACGGTCCTATTTCTTCTCTTTTTCTTCCTTTTGGGTGCATTGGCCGGGATACTAGCCAGACGTAATTATATCTCATTGGGAGTGCAGTTTGTCGTGGCAGTAGTGCTGACAGCTTTGAGCCTGCGTCCAGATGCCTCCAACTATTGGAATATGATAACAAACAAAACATCAAATATGGTGTTACCTCAAACCGATTATTCTCAAATGGTAGGGGAAGACATCATGAAAATTTGGAATCCCGGCATGGTTATGAGGATCAATGAATACTACGATCATTATGACTACGTCAATGTATTGGGATTTCCTGTGTCACGGCTTACATTGTTTGTATCATGGCTTATTTTACTCAATGCCATTCTTTTCCTCATCACGTGGAGGCTTTATACTGCTCAAAGGTCCGATCATTCTTTGGCAAAATCCGGGAAGAAGGGACGGCACCATGAAAAATCAGTTGCTCATTCAGTTTGAATGGCGCAATCTTCTAACGAAGTCCACTTTAATTCTATTGGTTCTCTTTGTGATTGGAAAGATTGCGGTAGGTTGGGTGACCACAGCTCCTACCCAAGACGATCTGATTTATGAAAGGCTGATAGGGGAAGTATCCGGAGAGTTGACCGAGGAGACAAGACAAAAAATAGAAGAGGATTTTATCTATCGTCAGAGTGTCTTGTCCAATTATCCTCAAATTAGAGAGCAGTACTTTACTGGAAAAATGGAATACGAGGAATTCCAAGAATACGATCGGGAATTCCAAAGGGTGCAAGCCGAAAGCAATGCCTTTCAGAGGCTTTACCAAAAAATGCAATACTTTTTGCAGAAGGAGTCACAACAGCAAAAATTGAAATTTTCCATCCAGTCAGAAGATGCCTTTGAGCATCAAAGCAGTAAAATATCACTGGAACAATTTAAATCCCAATTTTTGCTATTCTACGATACGGGGTGGAGTAAACTTATTGGAGAAGGAAGTATTGATTATTTACTTCTGGTATTTCTCATGGTAATTTGTGTCCCTTATATGCTAAAAGAACAGGAATGCGGAATGACCGATGTGGTAAAAGTATGTGTAAAAAGGAACACATTGTATCTATTTAAAATGATCCATATTTTAACTTTTGGTACGGGGGCGTGGGTGATTTCGCAAGGCATTGATGTAGCTTTTATTATCACAAGATATCAACTTCCATTTCCACAAGCTGCCTTGCAAAGTTTAGAACAATTTTCTAATTATCCTCATGCATGCTCTATTTTACATGCTGCCGTTTCTAGCATGTTGATAAAATTTGTTGGCGTTCTCGTTTTGCTCCTTTTTACCAGTGCCATTTGTCTTCTTCTAAAAAAGTCTATTTTAACGTTTCTCGTCTATATCCTACTGGTCTTCTTTCCGTCTATTGGACAAATACCACTACCAAATAGCTTAGGGTTCCTTCTTTTTCCCTATGTTTTATCCGGTAGTTGCGTTTTATCATCCTATCAATTTATTGATTTTATGGGATTTCCGCTCTCCAATATGTTTTTAATGGTTCTTTTCTACTTTGCTATCATGATTGGGTCTATAGCAGTCATGATCCGGCAAGTAAATCGTTGAACATGTGTTTTGCTCCTAAATACCGCTAGTCGTTTGTTTAAAGATCATTAAACAGCATTTAATCTTTTCCAGATTCTTTTTGATACTCTAATCTTTCCACTCTCCCACCGCTTTACAGTTCCAGTATTTACGCCATGCAGTTTCCCAAACTGGTGCTGTGTCAAGCCCATGCTTTTGCGAATCTTTCGGATCTGCCGGCCCTGACCGTCATAGAGGAATCGGTTATACTCGTCCAGCAGATCGGTGATATCCACTTCCAGCAACTCTGCAATCCGGCTGAGCTTATCTACCGGGTAGTAGTCATGTCCCGTACTTTCATAGTGAATATAGGTGTTTTCATTGATCCCTGCATACTCAGCGACTTCCCGCTGGAGCAGGGATTTTTTATACCGGTAATACCGCAGCTTGTCCGCCGTTGTCGTGAGCATAGATGGATCGGGATAACGGATATGGAACTTCTCTGCATCGGTAAGTTTTGTCGGACGTAGGAACGGGAAACTGTGAATGGCAAGGGGAATGTAAATGGTCTGCCCGATCCTCTGCCGGCTGAACACATAGAGGCTATCGCTGATTTTTAAGAATAAGCGCTATTTTGGAATGTTCCGGGAAAAGGGGGCTTCTTTTTGTGGCTTGGATTTCAAAAGAGCCGTTATGAGGGGATTGGTTTTGCTATCCTCTCCTGACGGCTCCGCAAGCCCTCCTTCCGCCGCTCCTTCAAGATTTTCCTCTGTTTTACTGCCTGCGACTTGT
>CAJFOZ010000087.1 GCA_904397895.1 uncultured Clostridia bacterium | reverse complement strand
CTTGTTTGGTTTTCCTTTTGGCATAAATAAAACACCCCACTTATTATTCAGTATATCATACTGTCTAACAAATGGGGTGCTGTTCAAAATGTTCTGGGGCGGGTTTTTTTATTTTGCCTGTTTGAACGTTTTAATGGTTTTGCTGTGATCGGTGACCACATCCTCAATGACCTGTACCCGGGAATGAACGTCGTCCAGTTTTTCTTCCATAGGAGGCAGCTTATCCAGCTTGGAATTGTTGACCATCTGGTTTTCCAGAAGCAGCCGCACTGTGGGGCCTATCTCCCTCTCCAACTGAAGATTGATGTGCGCAACGGTTTCCCCAATGGTGTCCACCCGCTCATTGGTTTGCGCAGCGGTTTCCTCAACGGCTCCCAACCGAGCCTCTACGGTTCCCAACCGGTCCTCTACGGTCCCCAACCGGTCCTCTACGGTCCCCAACCGGTCCTCTACGGTCCCCAACTGAGCCTCTACGGTCCCCAACTGAGCCTCTACGGTCCCCAACCGGTCCTCTACGGCTCCCAACCGCTCATTGGTTTGCACAGCGGTTTTCTCTACAGCCCCTAATTGGGTCTCAATAGCACCCATGCGGGTTTCCATTTTATCAAACCGGCCGATGAGCTGTGAGAACATCTCTTTCATTTCCGCATCCATGGCGATCCCCCTAGTCTTTCTGTTTTAACAGCAATCGGATGATTTCCCGCACTCCCAGGAGTTCCTCCTGATCCAGCTTCTCCATCATGCGGGAGGTCTCTTTCACCAGAGACGGGTCGTGCATATCGGGATTGAAAAATTCCTCCGGCGTCACATCCAGGTAGGTGCAAATTTGAAGGAATTGTTCCATTCTAGGTAAGGCTCTGCCCGATACAATATTATTAATATAACTCTTGCCGTTGCCTAACTCCAACGACATTCGATTTTCTGAAACATCTTTTTTAATTCGCAATTCAGTAATACGGTCTCGGATAAACTTAGCAAACTGCTCTACTTCTAAATCATATTCTTCCATGTCTTTTTCATCCAAAGCCATATCACCTCTCTTTATATTAACAGAATAACATTTTTAAAGCATCCGATCGGATGAATATTTCATCTGTTTTATTGTTTTTAGCTTGTTATTTCCACATTATTCGTGATATAATTTTAAAATAGTAATAAACGTATGATTGATTAAGTTATCCTAGTATGATAATTAGTGTAAAACGTGTCTACTCCTAAACAAATCCATCACAAATACGACAAGGTGATAACAATGAAGAACAAAACGGCAACCTTTATCGGCCACAGATCCTGGCCCGATCTCAAAGAACGCCGGGTCCGCCAGGAAATCGAAAAACAAATCTGGGCGGGTTACAACCGCTTCCTCTGCGGCGGGATGGGCCAATTCGATTGGCTTTGCGCCCGGTGCCTGGCCTCCTTAAAAAGGAAGTATCCCGCCGTCCAAAGCAGTTTGGTCATCCCGGACCCGTCCTTTTCCATTTTGGAGCCGTCCTATTTCGACGAAATCCTCTATCCCAAGGAGTTGGAACCCTATCCTTTGGGACCGTCCATCCCAAAGAGGAATCAATATCTCATCGACCATGCCTCCTTGGCCATCTGTTACGTCAACCACACGTGGGGCGGCGCGGCCAAAACCTATCAATATGCCAGACAAAAATCCCTAAAACTCGTCAACTTGGGATTGCTGCCCACCTATCCCTATCAAACGGTTTAGGCTGTCGGCTTTTTTCGTCACCATTTTCCCTCTTCTCTCATAAAATGAACTGTGAGAAGGGGGATTGCTATGAAAATCGGGATGGCCCTGTCGGGAGGCGGCGTCCGCGGCGCGGCCCACATCGGCGTATTAAAGGCGCTGGAGGAATCCGGCTATGAGATCGGCTGGATCTCCGGCACCAGTTCGGGGAGTCTGGTGGCCGTCCTCTTTGCCGCCGGTTACACCCCCGATCAAATCGGCAAGATCTTCCTCCGGTTCAGCGGATGCGAGGGGAACCGTCCCCGCATCATCGACCCGGATTACTGCGGTATTATCCGCGCGCCCATCCGCCAGGTCTTCGGGAAGCCCTTCCGTCTCACGGGATTTATCAAAGGGGAGAAAATTACCGAGGCCATCCGCTCTCTCTGCGAGGCCAAGGGGTTTTCTTCCATGCGTAAGGCGCGCATCCCGTTGGCCATACCGGCGGTGGACATCAACACCTCCCGTACGGTGATGTTTGTATCGGATGCTTCTCGCTTCCCGAAAAGCCACGATATCCGTTATGTGGACAACGTCACCCCCTGGTTTGCCGCACGGGCCAGCATGGCCTTCCCCGTCATCTTCCGTCCGGTCCGCTTTGAAAACCACCTTTTGTGCGACGGCGGCATCAAGGATAACCTCCCCATGGAGGTACTGAACGGCTTAGGAGCATCGTTGAAAATCGGCGTCAATCTGGGATACGCGGGGCAACGTCAATGCGCCATCGACAACGCCTTTGAAATCGCAGCACAGACCGTCAATATTATGTCCTACGAGATCACCAAATGCAATCTCCGGGGACAAAACGCCGTGCTCATCCATCCCGGTATTGAGGATGTCTCCCTGTTGGATCTGGACAGCATTCCCCAGTGCATCCAATGCGGATATAAGGCTGCTAGAGAGGCGCTTCCCCAACTGAACCGTCTGCTGGGCCTTCAAAATCCTACCGCCCGGTTGGCATAGTTTTATTTTCTCCTTTTCACCTTCCCGTCCTCCCCTCCGGACGGTGGTACCTTTTTTCATTGGTAATAAACACAATAAAACAGCGCATCTTCCTGCGGTATTGTAACATCGCAGGGGATGCGCTGTTTTCTTTTTTGTGATCGGGCCCATCAATTATACGGTTCTTCCTCCTGGATGTTGGAGAGTTTCCCCATTCGTTCAATTTCGCACTGGACGCTGATGTTGACTTGGGCGTCTTGCAGTTCCTCCCGCCAATTATCCTGGATGGTTTGCCAATAATCGGTGTCCTTGTGCATGAGGAGCCTTGCAAACTGGAAAACATCGCATTGCTTTTCCCTAAGGACTTTATTGATGGCAAGTTCCATCTGGCCGGCTACCTTTTCCGCAAACCCATTTTCCAATTTATCGATCTGATCATCGCCCAAATAGAAGGTGCTGTTTAAGTTGATCTCCTGGATGTTGGCCTTAGCCGTTACGGCAATGGAAAAAACAGGACCGTCCTTTGTCCCTTGGACGTCGATTTTCGAGGAGCTTTCCTCCACTGCAAGGGTCACATTGCCCAAATCCTCGGTGGAAAATGAGACAAGCCCGTCCTTCACCTGACCGTTGATCCACAGAACCCCCCGCGTCTCCTCCATATCCAGGTAATCTACCAATTTGTCGGCTTGGAACAGAGCGGTACTATCCATAATCATATCCTGGCTGTCCTCTTTTTCTTGGGATTTCTCCATCCGCACCGCCGGCAACAGCAGATCCGTATAGGGATCCAAAAGGGCTTTCTGCACATCCAATACCTGGACTCTCGGCATGGCGCCGTTGGATTGTCCCCCTTCCACCAAAAGCTGCATCTTTTCGGCCGGATTGACGCTGTCCTCCATGGTGCTTCCCACCGCTTCCACGGCCTCCCCGTGAGAGACAAAAATGTCAATCATGGGACGGGAATCTTTGCTGCGGCTGAAGACGTCCATCACACTGAGTATACCGGATTTAGACAGGTCTTCCCCCAGAATCACCACCCTGTTTTGGGCGTAAAAGGGACGCCGTCCCACCTGGCGGGTCATGTTGTTAAAACTGCTGAGCACCGTTTCCCCTTGGGCTTCGATGAAGGTGGTGGAAACGTTTGCCCCCTCTTCCCCGCCGCCTCCCTGGCTGGGATCAAATGCCTGTACTGCTACGGCAAAGCCCTCGTCCTTTTGATCCACGCCTACCGCTTGCACAAACAACGTTTTTGCGATAGGGGAACTTCCACAGGACGTACACAGCAGCACGATAGCCATCAATGCCCCGGCTATCGATACCTTTACGAGTTTTCGCATACTTCTTGTCCCCCTTTCGCCCGATGCCGTCCTACCGCCCATAACCAAAGCGGAATAACGGCACATAAGATCAAGACAATTCCCGATTCAATGGGATACATTCCCATGTCGATCAAGTCCTGGAGGTTCCGGCTAAACCATGGGCTGATAACCGCCACCAAAGCCGCCCCGCCCCAAATGATGGTTTTGCGGTATTTGCCATGAAAAATGCGTTCCAGAGCAAGCGCCAAAAGGCAAAGCATGAGCGCGACCTTGACAAAAGCCCCTCCCGCCCAAATGGCGGCGGTAAGGGCATCGGAACGTTGGGCCATCCCGGTGGCGGTGACGGTTGCGGTGGTGTAAAACGGGAAGGTAGTGGTATAATAAACGTTTCCCAGCGCCAAACGTCCAATGGTATCGATGGATAGGATGCTCCCTACTGTAATGATATTCCACACCACAAAACCCTTTTTGGCCTTGCCTTTGGCAAATGGAACCAGCATCAGTAAAAAGACCAGTTCTGGATTCTGGGAGATGCTTTGGAAGATGCCCTTGGCAAACTGGGAGGCCTTGGCTTCAAAAAACGGCCGCATGGAAAGTGGATCGACCGCCGGCGTCACCGATAGAATGACGTATAGCACCGATAAAAAGATAATGACCGCTAGGATGACAGATGTTCTGGCCAAAGCCTCCAGGCCCAGTGTGGCCGCATAAGCCGCCGCCACTAGAACGAGTACAGAGAACCAGAACGAGGATAGGTTGGATGTCATGGTGGTGGACGCAAAAAAGCCAAAATCCCCTACGCTGTGGATGCATTCCAGCAGGAAAAAAAGCCCGTATACCACCGCCATCGCCATCCCGCCTTTTCCCCAGGCCGTCTGGGAGGCTTCAATGACGTTTTGTCCCGGATACTGCTTCATCATCAGAAACGCCGGGATGGCCAAAAGAAGATTGGTCACAAGTTGGAAGACCACTACAAAGAGATAATCGCTTCCCATAACCCGTTCATTGCTTCCAACCAAATAAGTCAAGGATAACACCAGCCGGCTGACAAACAACATAAAAAACAGTTGGCTGATGCTGATTTTATACCGGTTCATAACTGCCTCCTTTCCCGAGATGTCACGGATTGTTTTTGGATGGTTCCACAGTGGCTCCCGGCATATTTTGAATCAAAGCGTCTTTTCCGCCCATGTGTTTCCATCCCACCCGGATAACGACATCCTTCATGTCTTTAAAGCGGAAAGGAGAGACCGGCGCCGTATAGGGGACTTGGAAGGTGCTTTTGGCACAGATGTTGCACAGTACCATGGCTGTCACCAATAGAACGCCGTAAAGTCCCAACGTCCCGCCTACAATGATAAAAACAAGCCGCAAAATAGAAATCGGTTCATACAAACTGGGAATCACAAAGGAGGTAATGGCCGTCAGGCTGACCACAATGACCATAGGCGCGCCGATCAGTCCAGCCGATACGGCGGCGTCCCCGATGATGATAGCCCCTACGATCCCAATGGTCTGCCCCACCGCTTTGGGCAGACGAAGGCCGGCCTCCCGGATGATTTCAAAAACCATATGAACCGCCAGCGCTTCCCACATCAGGGGTAAGGGTGTGGACGCCTCGGCCTTGGCCAGTTCAAAGAGCAGATTGGGCGGCAACAGTTCCTGATGGAAGCTTCCTACCGCTACATAAATCCCCGGCAGAAGAATGGCCAGGAAAAAGGCCGCATACTTAAGCCATCGCATGACGGTGGTATAATACGGACGTTGGGCGTAGTCGTCCATACTTTGGAAGTGCTCTACAAATAAGTATGGCAGCAGAATGACAAAGGGGGTACCGTCTACTAAAACTCCAATGCGCCCTTCCAAGATCTTTCCACAGAGGGTATCGGGACGCTCAGTATATCCAATTTCAGAGAAAAGGGAAAGGGGCTTGTCCTCTAAAAAAGGCGTCAGATAACCGTCGGCCAGTACAGAGTCCAAATTTACTCGTTGCAGTTTGTTTCGTACTTCCCGCAAAAGCTGCGGCGATACTTTATCCTCTACATAGCACATACATACGTCGGTTTGGGTATGGGTCCCCAGGTTCATGACTTCAAATTTTAACGTCGGGCTTTTGATCCTCCGCCGGATCATGGATACATTGATGCGCAGCGCCTCCACAAAGCTTTCCTGGGATCCACGCAACGACATCTCGCTGCTCGGTTGCGAGATGGAGCGAAAGGAAAATCCCTGAAGGCCAAAGGCTGTAGCGTGATCGATACCGTCCAATAGAAAGATGGCAAAGCCCGACATTAAGAGCTTCATCACGTCTTTCATATTGGTGACTTGCAGTTGGTCCACCGTCCCCATGACCCTTTGGACGATGACCTGCTCCAGCTCTTTTACATCGGAAATATCTGGAGTAAAAGCAGTAAGAGGATTGACCACCGCTTGGGCCAATACCTGCTTGCTCACCTGTCCCTCCAACATGACAAATGCCGCTTTGTGTCCACCGATCTCCATCTCACGTACAATCAGTTCCAGCGTATTTTTAAATTGTCCTCTCAGATAAACCAAGTTTTCCAAAAGAGAACTTTCAATGACCTTGGGCTGTGGCTGGCCTTGGGACATTTGTCCTTGACTGAGAAAGGCCCGGATTTTAGACCGAATAAACTGAAACATGCCCTCTTCCTCCCATTAGTGATTGCTATTGGTATGCTCTTTTGCCTGCTAAAATATTCCTAAACTGCCTGTCTTTTGTCTTTTTCATAATGCATGGGTATAAACTTTTTCTTCCTGCGTCATACTAAAAACGGTGATGCAGTATGTTTATTTATTTTATCCGTACCATCCTGCTCTACATATTCGTTGTGTTAGGGCTTCGGTTGATGGGCAAACGGCAAATCGGAGAATTGCAGCCTTCCGAATTGGTGGTTACCCTTTTGATCTCAGATATTGCGGCTGTTCCCATGCAGGAAAACGGCATCCCTCTCATCAGCGGCCTCATTCCTATTTTTACGCTGGTGGCTTTGGAACTCATCATTTCGGCCCTGATGCTTAAATGTGATAAGCTTCGTTCCCTTATCAGCGGGAAACCGGTCATCATTATCCGGGAAGGGAAAATCTTGCAGAAACAGATGAAGCGCGTCCGCTTTACCATTGAGGACCTGATGGAAGATCTGCGCCAGATGAACATCTTTCGCATTGAGGATGTGGAGTACGCCATCGTAGAGACAAACGGTAAATTGAGTATCCTTCCCAAACCCGATCAAACGCCCGCCACCGCCGGTATGCTCAATTTTCCCCAGCCGGACAACGGTCTTCCCATGCTTATCATCAGCGACGGACTGGTGCACAAGTCGGCCTTGGCGGTATGCGGTCTGGACGAACGGTGGCTTGACTCTATTTTGCGGCAAAAAAAGATCCAGATAAGCGACGTCTTCCTCATGACGGCCGATAAATCCCGCAACCATCAGATTATTTTAAAGGAGCCAAAAACATGAGACGTATCTGGACCGCAATCTCCATTTTGCTGATTATTCTTATCATAGGCGGCGTAGGGATGTATATCGTCTATCATCAAACCGACAGTTTGAGCAAAGCCGTCGATGAGGCAAAACAGGCGGGACTTGCCGGCGATATCTCCAAGGCGCTGGACCTGGCCAAAGAGATCAATTCTCATTGGATCAAAAGTGACTTTATTCTGTCCACTATCATCCGGCACGACCAGGTAGAAAGTGCTATTTATTCTATTAAAAACATGGTCCCTCATCTCGAACAAGAGAAATTGGATGAATTTATCGATGACTGTAACAATTGCGCCATCGCTCTCGATCATATTTGGACCAGCGAAATTCCATCGTTAGAAAATATTTTGTAATAAAAACGCAAAAAAGGAAGCGGATATTCTATTAAAATATCCGCTTCCTTTTTTGATTGAGAAATCCAACTGTCACTTTCTGTCACTTTTATAAAAAAGAAAAGACCTCGAAAAAATCGAAGTCTTTTCTTGGCTCCTCAAGTTGGACTCGAACCAACGACCCTGCGGTTAACAGCCGCATGCTCTACCAACTGAGCTATTGAGGAATATACAATGTTGGCATAGAACTATTTTTCCAGGCCGTCACCAGCCAAGTATCGTCGTCACAGATGAGCTTAACTACCGTGTTCGGAATGGGAACGGGTGGACCCTCATCGTCATTTACACCAACTG
>CAJFOZ010000086.1 GCA_904397895.1 uncultured Clostridia bacterium | reverse complement strand
CATTCTTATAGAGAAAAGATACCGTGTTCCAAAGGGATAAGCGCCGATCATAACCCCAGAGCGACGTGGAAGCGGGCACTGCCCGCCAGAATAGGAAAGGAGTACTTTCGTGAGAGCAGAGATCATTTCCGTTGGAACTGAATTGCTGTTGGGCGACATTCTCAATACCGATGCCCAATATCTCTCCCGTCAATTGGCTGCGGTGGGCATTACAGTCCACTTTCAATCGACGGTAGGAGATAATCCGGAGCGTCTTAAGTCAGCATTAAGCATCGCCCTATCTCGCAGCGATATTGTCATCACCTCGGGCGGCCTGGGTCCCACGGCCGACGACCTAACCTGCCAGACCATTTGCGAGGAGCTTGGGATTGAGCAGGAGCTTCACGAGCCTTCGCTCCAGAAAATCCAGGAATTTTTTGAAAAACGCGGCCGTGAAATGACCGAGAACAATAGAAAGCAAGCCATGCTGCCAAAAGGATGCGTGGTATTCCCCAATACAGAGGGGACAGCGCCGGGATGTGCCGTCGCTAAAGGAAACCAGCTGATCATCATGCTGCCGGGCCCTCCCCGGGAATTGCAGGCTATGTTTGAGCAGTCGGTAAAGCCGCAGCTGATGGAGATGACAAAACAGACCATCGTTTCCCATACCCTGCACATCTTTGGCATGGGGGAATCGGCTGTGGAAGCCACGGTGTCCGACTTAATGGAAGGGGAAAATCCCACCGTTGCCCCTTATGCCAAGGAGGGTGAGGTGCAGCTGCGGGTCACCGCCATGGCTTCCAATCGGGCCGACGCCGATACATTGATTTATCCTGTGATGGATGAATTGCGCCGCCGGCTGGGCCGCGCCATCTACGGCCAGGATGTGGATAATCTGGAACAAGTGGTGGTGGAAGGATTAACCCGGTGCGATTTCCACATTTCTGTAGCGGAATCCTGTACCGGCGGACTGCTTGCCAAGCGCATTGTGGATATCCCAGGCGCATCCAAGGTGATGGAGTGCAGTTTCGTCACCTATTCGGATGAGAAGAAAACAAAACTATTGGGCGTCCCGCCTAAGCTTCTGGAGAAATATACCGCTGTAAGCCAAGAGGCGGCCTGTTCCATGGCGATAGGCGTCCGCCGCGCTGCACGTTCGGATTTGGGCGTCAGTATCACAGGGTATGCCGGCCCCGAAGGCGGTCCCAATGGCGAACCGGCCGGATCGGTATGGATTGCCCTGACCGATGAAGAACGCATTTGGGCGAGGCATATCAGCGTAGCCGGCGCCAGCCGGTCGTATGTGCGGCATGTAGCGGCCTCTCATGCTTTGGATATGGTGCGTCTCTACTTGGTGGATGACGCGGATTTCATGGGAAATTGCATGCCTCTGAAAAAGAAGGGGAAAAACAAGAAATTTGTCAAATGCATTATGCCGCTACCGGTACCCACGGGGAAAGGCCCTAAGAAAAAAGGCCTCCAAAAGATCCTCCCATGGAAGGGGGATTCGGCTGGACAGGTGCTCAGTAAACTGTTATTCTTGGTAGCGCTGATTGCCTTTATCGGATCGGCGGGATGGCTTTTGTACGATCAGGTGTATGTGCCGTGGAAGGCAAATTCTGCTTATGATAGTTTGTCCGGCCTGTATGGCGAAGGCACCCAGGTGGAGGAGAACGAAACCCCATGGTGGGATGTTTTTAACCTGACGAGTCAGCCTCAGCCGTCGGAGGACGCGTCTGCACCGGAGGGGGTGCCGGATTCCTTTGCCAAACTCTATGCCCTCAATCCCGACGTCAAGGGATGGGTGCAGATTGAAAACACCGGTTTGAATTATCCTGTGGTCCAAGCCGGCGACAACGACTATTATCTCTATAAGGACTTTTACAAAAATTACAGCAAATACGGCACCCCCTTCTTCGACTACCGCAATAAGCTGGACGGCACCGACCGGAACATTATTGTATACGGCCACCGCCTGATCAACGGCCAGATGTTTGGCGCTTTGGAGAACTACAAAACCCTCCAATACTATAAAAACCATCCCATGATCCAGATGGATACCTTCGATGAGGAAAACCAGTGGAAAATTTTTTCCATCTTTTACGCCAGCACCTTGCCGGAGCATGCCCCCAACTTCGACTATCTGCGCACCGACTTTAGCTCAGACGGCGATTTCCTTACCTTTGTGGACGAATTGAGAGAACGTTCCCTTTACGACATCCCGGTGGATGTCCAGGGCGACGACCAAATTGTTATGCTATCCTCCTGCTCACACATCTTTAAGGATGCCCGAGTTGTGGCGGTGGGACGCAAAGTACGGCCTGATGAAGAGGCCAGCGTAGATGTATCCAAGGCCACCGTCAATGAGGATTGCCTCATGCCGGAGATTTGGTACAAAGAGCATCCCGAGGTATCGCATCCGTAAAAACGGGTCGGCCTCTTGATCATAGACCCTTAGGATGGAGGGAAACCATCCGGTCAGTCGCAACATCCTGACCTAAAAGAAAACTACGGAGGAATGTCATCATGAGAGAAAGTATTTCCCTGCGCCGGTTGTCGGAAGGTGCGGTCATCGCCGCGCTGTATACTGTCCTAACGGTGGGATTATCCCCCATTAGCTACGGTTTGTTCCAATGCCGGGTATCCGAAGCCCTTACTATTTTGCCGGCCTTTACCCCGTCGGCCATTCCAGGCCTTGCGGTAGGATGCCTCATCTCCAACACCATCGGCCTGGCCATGGGCCTCAATGTGGCCGGACCGTTGGACATCGTGCTGGGTACGGCGGCCACCTTGTTGGCGGCGTTTTGCAGCTATGCCCTGCGGAATATCCGCTTTAAGGATGTGCCGGTGTTGTCGGCTTTGCCGCCGGTGCTGTTTAACGCGGTTATCATCGGGGCGGAACTTTCCGTGGCCTTTAACCATCCCCTGTGGATCAGCATGCTGGTGGAAGTGGGCGCCGGCGAACTGGCGGCTTGTCTGGTACTGGGTGTACCGCTTGCCACAGTATTGGTCAAAACAGGGGCTGGACAGCGGATCTTTGGTCAAAGTATAACCAAAAGAATTTAACGCTTGTATCCTTTTGCCAGACAAAGTGAAAATTTTGGCGGAAGGAGAATAGACCATATTTCCCGGAAAACATCCGGAAGAGAAAAATGAAAAAAGCCCGCCGGCCCGGATGT
>CAJFOZ010000085.1 GCA_904397895.1 uncultured Clostridia bacterium | reverse complement strand
TTTACGAATATCAGAATTCCTTTCTTCAGTATTTGCAGCTGGAGGATATGGGGATTTATTCGGCCTATGATAAGCAAAACAAATCCCTAGAGAAGTTAAACGAGCTCAAAGAGTTCGGCAGAAGTCTGTAAAACTATTTTTAAGTAATCAAGGAGGAACAAATCATGCTTGGTAATTTTTCTTATTGCAATCCAACAAAGCTCTATTTCGGGGAAGATTCTCTGAACTATCTGAATACGGAGCTGCCCAAATACGGAAAGAACGTGGTGTTGATCTACGGCGGCGGTTCCATCAAAAAGAACGGCATCTATGATGCAGTTGTTCAGATTTTGAAGGACAACGGCAAGGATGTAGCCGAGATCGCCGGCGTCATGCCCAATCCTACACTGCCCAAATTGTATGAAGGAATTGAGATTGCCCGGAAACATCATGCCGACCTTCTGCTGGCGGTGGGCGGCGGCTCTGTCTGCGACTACGCCAAGGCGGTTTCTGTTTCTGTGAACTGTCAGGAAGATCCTTGGGAGAAGTATTATCTGCGCTTTGAGGAACCGGACTGCGAAACATTGCCGGTGGGCTGTGTGCTGACCATGGTAGGCACCGGTTCCGAGATGAACGCGGGCGCTGTCATTACCAATCCGGAAACCAAGCAGAAAATCGGCCATGTCTTTGCCGACGAGAAAATCATGCCGAAGTTTGCCATTTTGAATCCGAAATACACCCTGACCCTGCCGCACTATCAAATGGTTGCCGGTATCTATGACATCTTCAATCACATCTGCGAGCAGTATTTCTCCGGTGAGGACGACAATACCAGCGACTATATCAGCGAAGGACTCATGCGCTCCCTGCTCCATTCCAGCCGGATCGCCAACAAGGACCCGCAGGATTATGAAGCCCGCAGCAATATCATGTGGACGGCTACCTGGGCGCTGAATACCCTGGTTGCTAAGGGTAAATCCACCGACTGGATGGTGCACATGCTTGGCCAGGCCGTAGGCGCTTACACCAACGCCACCCACGGCATGACTCTGGCGGCGGTTTCTCTGCCTTATTACCGTTACATCATGCCCTACGGACTGCAGAAGTTCAAACGCTTCGCTGTGAATGTGTGGGATGTGAACCCCGCCGGTAAAACCGATGAACAGGTGGCGAAGGAAGGACTCCAGGCCATGGAAACATGGATGAAAGAGCTTGGCCTGGCCATGAACATCTCAGAGCTCGGCGCTACAGAGGAAATGCTCGAAGGGCTTACCGATGCCACGCTCATCATGAACGGTGGATACAAGGTATTGTCCCGCGATGAGATCGTACAGATTTTGAAAGAGAGCATGTGATAGGCAGTGAACAAGAAGGCAGAATTTAATTTGGGAATTCAAAACAACTGAATATCCATAAAAATTGGTAACATCGGCAGACAAACGGAAGCCCGGCTTTTCGAGGCAAAACAGATATCCGATTGTGTTTCCTGCGGCGCGCGCCCGGCTGCCTTGTCCGTCCTGCCGGCTGCCCATTTGACTCCCGAAAGCCTCTCGGCGGAGCCTGCCGCGCGACAGGCGCACGCAGATAGGGCCGCAGCAGGACGGCGGGCTGACGCCCGCCGAGTGCGAGAACTCCGTCCGCGTCCGTTCCAGCCGCCGCTGGGCGCGTTGCCCCTTGTCCACCCAGGGTAACGTAATAATATAGAGAAAAACGAAAAAACATATTGACACTATGTCAAAAGCCATGCTATATTATAGATGTTGACACCGTGTCAATACAAAAGCGGTCCTAGGGCCGCAAAAATTTTGCCACTTGTTTGACACGGTGTCAAAAACATACTATCTATCATGCATGTTAAGCAAAGAAAGGAAGGCAATTCTTATGAAGAAAAATATTGGTTCCGCACTGGCTCTGTATCCTACTCCCACTGTTGTGGTGGGCGCGATGAACGGAGAAAAACCCACTTGGACTTTGGTAGCTCACGTAGGCATCATCGGTCACGACAGAATTTTAATCAGTTTGGCGTCCGCTCACTATATCAACCAGTTTATCAAGGAAGGACGCAAGCTGTCTGTCAATATTGTGGATGAGGGGATGCTCCCGGAAACTGACTTTGTAGGTTCGGTCAGCGGCGCAAAGGTGGACAAATCAATGGTATTTGAGTACGAACTAGGCGAGGCTGGTACGCCGATCATCCGCAAGGCTCCGCTGACGATGGAATGCTCTGTGGTGGATGTCTACAATACTCCAGGCTTTGAGAGCTTTATCTGCTCCATCAACAACACCTATGTGGAAGAGGAACATCTGAATGAGGCCGACAAGATTAACTACAATACCCTCAAACCGGTGTTGTTTGAGTTCCCCACCTATGAATACCTGAAAACTGGCGATGTGATCGGGAAATGCCTGTCTTTCAAAAAGAACCCGCAGGAAGTCTAAATAGACCTGATGAACTGTGCAAGGAGGCGAAACGCACGATGAGTAAAACATTGGTCGCTTATTTTTCCGCCAGCGGTATGACCGCCCGAGCGGCAGAAACAATTGCTAAATCGATTGGAGCAGATCTCTATGAGATCCGTCCGGAAACGCCTTATACATCGGCGGATCTGGATTGGATGAATCAGAGAAGCCGCAGCTCCATGGAAATGAACGACCCTGCAAGCCGCCCTGCTATTGCAGAACCGGTAACCGATATGGCCCAATACGATACCGTTCTGGTAGGTTTCCCCATCTGGTGGTATGTGGAGCCGCGTATCGTGGATACCTTTTTGGAAAGCTATAATTTTTCTGGTAAGAGCATGATCCCCTTCGCTACCTCTGGCAGCAGCGGGATTGAGAAAGCAGTAAAGAGCTTGAATGCTCATTGTCCGGCCGCGACATGGAAGCCGGGCAAACTGCTCAACCATACAGATGTGGCCTCCTGGGCCAAAACGATTGTCAACAAGTAATGATGAGAAAGTGAGGAAACAATCATGAGTGAAACGAAACTGCCCCGTATTGCCCTGGGAGCTTGGGCATGGGGAAATGATGGTACATTTGGCGACCATTATACAGCTGATAGCCTGCGGGATGTCTATGAAACCGCTATGGCAAATGGACTGAATCTATGGGATACGGCAACGGTGTACGGTATGGGTACTTCGGAACGAATCCTGGGAGAACTGATCCGCAATACCAAGCGGGAAGATGTGATCCTTTCTACCAAATTTACACCGCAGATCGAGGATGGCACTCCCCAGGCGATGGAACATATGCTGGACGGTAGCCTTAACAGTATGCACACCGACTACATTGACGTCTACTGGATTCATAATCCCATGAATGTGGAGAAATACACCCCCATGCTGATCCCTCTGGCGAAAAGCGGCAAAATTCGCAGCATTGGCGTGTCTAACCACAATCTTGCCGAAATCAGGCGGGCTGCTGAGATTTTAGGGGAAGCGGGGCTCAAAATCTCCGCTGTGCAGAACCATTTCAGCTTACTAAACCGTTCTTCTGAGACCAGCGGCATTCTGGATTACTGTAAAGAGAACGGCATTACCTTCTATGCCTATATGGTTCT
>CAJFOZ010000084.1 GCA_904397895.1 uncultured Clostridia bacterium | reverse complement strand
CGAACGGCTGGTTCGAGATACCGTGCCAATCCGGGAGAAGCGCCTGCTCAAACCATAGGGCGGCATGGTTCCAGGCTCTGCCTGGCGACCAGCCCGCAGGATCCGGAGATCGGTCTTAAACTTGGGCATGCGCTAAAATTTAGCGTATACCCAAGTTGTTTTTTGCCCAAAAATGTGATATACTTAAACCAACCATTTTGTGAATCCAAAGAACCTTCTGAGGATGAACAATTTGGATGCGAATTCCCGATTGAATAAAATACCTGTTTCCTGATTCAAAAGGTTTTTCCCTGATGAAAAAGGCGACGAGAGGACCATTGTGTCTAATTGCGCGCCTTAGGGCGCGCTTTTTTTATCCTGGAAACAGGATAAAACCAGAGGTGATGAAATGGCAAAACGGATCGCCCTAGTAGGCATCATTGTGGAGGATAGCGCCGCTGCCGAACGCATCAACAGTGTCCTTCACGATTATGGGGAAAATATCATCGGCCGCATGGGATTGCCCTACCGGCAGCGGGGCGTACATGTCATCAGCGTGGTAATGGATGCAGAAAACGACGTCATTAGTTCTATGGCGGGCAAAATTGGAAAGATTCCGGGCGTCAGTGTCAAAACAGTGTATCAGAAGGAAACACCAAATGTTTGCTAAAGGCAGATAAGGGAGGAAATTATATGTATGACAAACATTCCATGAAAGCCACCGAGTTTATCGACGATGATGAAATCCTGGATACCATCGCTTGGGCGGAGGAAAATAAGGATAATCTAGAGCTTATCAACAAGATCATCGATAAAACCGACGATCTCAAGGGATTGGATCATCGAGAGGCAGCGCTTCTTTTGTGCAGCGACAATCCCGAAGCCTTGCAGCGCATCTTTGATCAGGCCACTAAGATTAAGCAAGCCTTCTACGGTAACCGCATTGTCATGATGGCGCCGCTGTATCTGTCCAACTACTGCGTCAACGGCTGCACCTATTGCCCGTACCATCACCAGAACAGCACCATCGTCCGCAAGAAGCTGACCCAGGACGAGATCCGCAGGGAGGTCATCGCCCTCCAGGATATGGGACATAAACGTCTGGCTTTAGAGACCGGTGAGGACCCGGTCAACTGCCCCATTGATTATGTGCTGGAGAGCATCCAGACCATTTACTCCATCAAACATAAGAACGGCGCCATCCGTCGGGTCAATGTCAACATCGCCGCCACTACGGTGGAAAACTACCGCAAACTCAAGGATGTAGGCATCGGCACCTACGTGCTGTTCCAGGAGACCTACAATAAAAAGCAATATGAACTGTTGCATCCCACAGGTCCCAAACACAATTACGATTACCATACTGAAGCCATGGACCGGGCCATGGAAGGCGGTATCGACGACGTAGGCTGCGGCGTGCTGTTCGGCCTTAATTTGTACAAATACGACTTTGTAGGACTTTTGATGCATGCCGAGCATCTGGAAGCAGTTCATGGGGTGGGCCCCCACACCATCAGCGTACCACGCCTGCGGGATGCCGACGACGTAGACGCCTCGGAGTTCAAAAACGGGATTTCGGATGAACTGTTCCAAAAGATCGTGGCCATTTTGCGCATCGCCGTGCCCTACACCGGCATCATCGTCTCCAGCCGGGAATCCCCCAAGACCAGGGAGATGGTGCTCAAATACGGTGTTTCCCAAATCAGCGGCGGATCCCGCACCACGGTGGGCGGCTATACGGTCTCCCGGGAGGAGGCGGAGAATTCCGCCCAATTTGAAGTCAGCGACGTGCGAACCTTGGATGAAGTGGTCAATTGGCTGCTGCGTACTGGGCATATTCCGAGCTTCTGCACCGCCTGTTATCGGGAAGGCCGTACCGGCGACCGGTTTATGTCCTTGGTAAAATCCGGCCAGATCCGCAACTGTTGTCTGCCAAACGCCCTCATGACCCTCAAGGAATACGCCGAGGACTACGCAAGTCCCGACACCTATCGTCTAGCTATCGACATGATTAAAAAGGAAGCCGAAGGCATCCCCAATGAAAAGGTGAGGAGCAAGGTGTATGAGCACCTCAACGACATCGACGGCGGTATGCGTGATTTCCGGTTCTAATGGAAACGGGGACCAAAAGTCGCGGATGAGGGGGCAGTAACGTGAAGGAGAAAAAGTCAAGTCTGGCGGCGGGGCGATGGACCGGTAACATCGGATTTATTATGGCGTCGGCCGGCGCGGCGGTAGGGATGGGCAATTTATGGCGTTTCCCCACCATGGTGGGACAAAACGGCGGCGGCGCCTTTGTAGTGGTGTATCTCATTTGTGTGTGCGCCATCGGAATCCCAATGCTCATGGCTGAAATCGCCATCGGACGCCATGGCAAAAAGAATGCGTTTCAAAGCTATCGGAGCGTCAACAAAAAGTGGGGCGGCGTAGGCATCTTGGCCATCTTCACGAGCCTGGTGGGACTGTCCTATTATACGGTACTGGGCGGATGGATCTTGCGGTACATCATCCTATCCTTTCAAGGGATAGGAAGCAACTCGGCGGAGTTCTTTCAAACCTTTACCGCTTCGGCCCCGCAGCAGATTTTCTTTTACCTTGCCTATATGGCCATTACCTTGGTGATCGTTATGAAGGGCGTGGCCGGGGGAATCGAGAAGTCCTGCAAAATTATGATGCCTTTGTTGTTTGTATTTTTACTGTTTCTGGCCATCCGGTCGTGTACCTTGCCCGGGGCGTCGGCGGGCATTGAATTTTTCCTCAAACCGGATTTCTCCAAACTGACCCCTCAGGTATGGATCATGGCGCTGGGACAGGTATTTTTCTCCCTATCCATCGGCGCAGGGGCAGGGACTACCTACGGTTCCTATCTCTCCCAAAAGGAGAATATCGCCAAGGATGCCGTCCTCATCGCGGGATTTGATACCTTGGCAGCCATTTTGGCGGGACTGGCCATTTTGCCGGCGGTATTTGCGGTGGGACAAAGCCCTGAGATGGGGCCTAGTTTGATCTTTGTGGTCCTGCCCCAGGTATTTGGCAGCCTGCCGGGCGGACAGTTTTTTGCCATCCTGTTTTTCCTGCTGGTGCTGTTCGCCTCGGTGACCACCACCATCGCCTTTTTGGAGGTGGTGGTGTCCTTTGCCCAACAGACGTTGAAGATGTCCCGCAAGAAGGCAAGCCTCACCTGTGCCGGTGTTGCCACCCTCTTGGGCATTCCATCAGCCCTCAGCTTTGGCGTATGGGAACACGTTAAGGTATTTGGCAAGACGTTCTTTGACTTGGCTGACTACTGTGTATCCAATTTATTTTTGCCGGTGTCGGCGATTTTGACCTGCATCTTCGTCGGATGGGTATGGAAAAGCAAAAATGCAGTGCATGAAATTACAAACCAGGGCAGCATCCGAATGAAATTGGCAAAACCCTGGGCTTATTGGGTTCAGTTTGCTTTGCCGGTGATGATCTTTCTGATTTTGCTAACGTCGATTGGGTTGTTTTAGCCACAACCCGAGATAAATTCCCCTTTCTCCCAGGAGAAAGGGGGATTTTTATTATATATAAGTGAGAAATAAGGAGTATTAAAAAGTATAAAAATGGGTCTGGACAGCTGTTGTACAAATAGGTAAAAAAATAATGCGGTAAGAAAGAAAACTTTTTATGGATCAAATGGATGAATAAACAGAAAGACTTACAAGAGAAGGGGTGTGCTGAACAATAGGGTCAATAAGGAAAAAGGGAAAAACAGCAAAATTAATTTTTTCCATTGGCTAAATGACTAAAAAGAAAGAAAACAAATACAAAATCTTGCATTTTTAAATATTACTAGTATAATAGGGAAGTGTTTTTGAAAAATGGGAAAGAAGGGCGATTGTTTATGGAGGGTTATCAGTTTCTATTTGACTTGGCGCTCATTCTGCTGAGCACTAAATTACTGGGCCTGCTGACCAAGAAATTCCAGATGCCACAGGTAGTGGGTGCATTGTTGGCTGGGCTTGTGCTTGGTCCGGCCGTCCTTGGGCTCATCAAGGAAACCGATTTTATTCATAGTACCGCTGAAGTAGGGGTCATAATTTTGATGTTCTGCGCCGGTATGGAGACCGATGTCAAGGAGCTCAAAAAGAGTGGGAAAGCATCCTTTGTGATTGCTCTCATTGGTGTCATAGTACCGCTTATTGGCGGATTTGGCGTGGCGTACTTCTTTAACCAGCCTGGGGTCATTGAGTCGGATGCTTCGGGAAGCCTTTTCCTACAGAATGTCTTTATCGGTATCATCCTCACTGCCACCTCGGTAAGCATCTCGGTGGAAACTTTAAAGGAATTGGGTAAACTGAAAACCCGTTCTGGTAACGCCATCTTAGGCGCCGCCATTATCGACGATATTTTGGGCATCATCGGCCTTACCATTATCACAAGTATGGCTGACACCTCGGTGAACATTTGGATTGTATTGCTGCGAATCGTAGGATTCTTCGCCTTTGCTGCACTGGTTGGATTCCTGGTTTACCAAGGTTATAAAAGATGGGGTACCGGTTCGCAGAAAGGCATGCACCGTTATGTTATCATCGCGTTTGCCTTCTGCCTCTTAATGTCCTATATTTCCGAAGTGGCATTCGGTGTGGCTGATATCACAGGCGCCTTTGCGGCCGGTTTGATCGTGTCCTTCACGCAGAAGACACAGTACTTGGCTTCTAAATTTGACGTATTGTCCTACGCCTATCTTTCGCCCATCTTCTTTGCCAGCATTGGTTTGCAAGTGGAACTGCCGGCTATGAGCGTGACGGTAGTTATGTTCTCAGTGGTACTGGTGATCGTGGCCATCCTCACTAAAGTGATTGGATGTGGATTGGGTGCAAAATTGTGCGGTTATCAGAACTACCAGTGCAGACGTATCGGCGTGGGGATGATTTCCCGCGGTGAGGTGGCGCTTATTGTGGCCAGCAAGGGTGCTGCCATTGGACTATTGGGCTCTAATTTTCTCGGCCCGGTGGTTTTGGTGGTTATTATCACTACCATTGTGACCCCCATCCTGTTGAAGATTGTCTTTAAGAAGGTACCGGATCAAGCCATCCCTACCGATTCCAGCTTTGCCGGCAACTACGAGCAGTTGAACAAACTGCGCGAAGGTTCCGAGATTCAAGATTATTTGAATCAGCAGGCTGAAGAAAAAGAGAAGCAAAACAAATAATGTTGTGAAAGCCAATCGGCTATACTATAAAAGACGCCTGGGTATAAAATTTACCCAGGCGTCTTTTGTTCCAATAGAAATACTTTATGGTTAAGTTAGGATTGTTTGCCGGGAGAAGATCTTTTTTGCCCCTGTTTAGGTGGATGCCCTTCTTTTTTTTCACGGTGGAAAAGTTCCCGGAGCCCAAGCAGGAATAATCCTATCGCCAATACTTTACGCAGCATGTCTCCGCCTAAAACGTTGGCGAGTAATGTACCGCCCACCGCTCCTATCAATCCCACGAAAGCGATGGGAAGGGCGGTTTTCCAGTCCACCAGTTTCTTACGGGCATAAAGAATGAGGGATAAGGCGGCGATGGGTAGAAAAAACACCAGATTGATGCCTTGGGCAGTCAGCTGTTCCACCCCTGCGAATAGGGTGAGGTATAACAAAAAGACGCTTCCTCCGCCCAATCCCATGGATCCGGCCATTCCGGAGAGGAAAGCAGCCACAGCACCCCATACCATATTCATTGGAACATCAACCTCCAAGCTGCCCAAAGCAAAAAGATACCGAAGATGCGCCGCAGCCATTTGGCCTGGATACGGGGCAATACCCAGGTACCAGCCAAAGCTCCTACAATGCCCAAGGGAAGATAAGGAAGGGCGTCCCCTAAAGCCATACGCCCTTGAAAGAGATAGAGGCCGGCGCTGAGTACGCTCAAGGGAAAGATGATGGCTAAAGAGGTAGCATGGGCCTTATGGGTGGGCAATCCGCTGGCATTTAATAGGGGCACAGCCAACATACCGCCTCCGGCCCCCAACAGACCGTTGATGAGTCCCACCCCCAAACCACCGATCCAACTCCAAATTTTTTTCTTTTTTGACGTCTCTTGCGGTACCATACCCTCATCATCCTTACAGGCTTTTCCACTAGTATGGGCAAAAAAACAAATAGTATCCGCCCAGGCAGAGCCTGGATCCTCATCGCCCTATAGCTGTTGCAAACGCTTCTTTCTCGCCGGCGCGGTATCTATAGCCAGCAATACAATCTAATCTTCCCCGCGGGATCGACGGTTCTTTTTCCTCTCTTCCTCAGTGCGCGTCTTGGCCGCAGGTACT
>CAJFOZ010000083.1 GCA_904397895.1 uncultured Clostridia bacterium | reverse complement strand
AGAGGGAGATAAGAAGATCTTCAAGATCACCATCTCTGTTGGGACTGCCGGAACCCGGATCTTTACTGTAAAGGCTAAGGATCCTGCTACCGGTTCCTATGTCGATAATTTCTGCCTCACCTTCCCCATTACTATCACTAAATAACGAAAAAAGGATTCATGATTTGAAGTGAATAAGCTTCATTGATCCTTCGTTTCCAGCCCTGAGGACCAAAAATCCTCAGGGCTGGTTTTTATGACAAACAAAAATAGCGGACAGTTTAAACTGTCCGCTATTTTCTTATTCATTTTATTTTATTGGGGCATATCGTCCTCATCATCAGGATTGCTGACAGTGGGATCTACCGGGTCGACCGGAGGACGCCAACTATGGGGCTCCTCAGGTTGTTCCTCCTGAATAGGATCTTCTTTTTTCTCTTCCCGGCCAACCAGCTTGGTACCACACTTGCTGCAGAAAATGGCCTCCCGCGGGCTGACAGCCTTACAAGTAGGACACTGTACAACATGTCTTAATTCATAAATACGCTCGTTGATCTCACCCAGCTTTTCATACATCGCATCAATCTCATCCACTTTTTTCTGAATCACTTCGTGATCTGGCCCTCCTGTTCTAGAGGTATTGTACACCATTTTGCCCAGATCCTCGAAGCGGTCTGCAATCTCACTGCTTTGTTTGGCCGCTGCAATTTTTAATTTGGAGATCTCAACCCATTCGCCGGTCTTTTCTCCAGCTACATCAACAGCACTTTTTACTTTTATGAAAGCTTCCTCAAAGATAGCCATTGCGAAAACTCCTTTCTACTATGCAAAGATGAAACAAATAGATCCTTTGGTAAGATTATATCTTGCAAGCCATTAGATTGCAAGGTATTTTATAAAAAATAGCCGCAAATGCGCCGCAATAGCCCTGAATGCAATGCATGTTTCTGCCTCTAGCGATTTGCTCTACGCTATTTGGTTTGAGACACGCGCCCAATGGCTATCTTTTTCGTCCATCACAAACGGCAAAACCATCAAAGGTATTTTCCACCGCCGGTGAATTCTCGGATCATGGAGCTTTGTGGAACCTGTTCCACTGCAATTTTTTCAAATCGGCTTAGTGCATCCATAAGCGATACCGCTTTCCCATAATGAGGATCGGCAACATTCATCTGCTGCACCAATGGCAGCATAAGCTCCCGATACACACACGGTTCAAAACAATGGAAAGAATCAATAATGACATCCGACTGATCTTTATACGGGAAAAGATAGAGATCTTCTCCCCTGCAAACCTGTTTCCACATAGAAATGGTTCTGGAAAGATCAGCATTGCGGAATCGGTAATCCCTCAACATCCTGCGCAAAAGCCGGGTATCCCGGGAGGTTAAAACCACATCTCCCTTGGCGTCCACATAAGGGGTTTCAATGCTGACATATAGCCTTGTCAGGCATCCCCCATCCTTCAATGTGCCTGCCACAACTGGGTTAAGGGCATGGATCCCCTCCAGAATAATGACATCTTCTTTGCCCAACTGGATTAAATGACTGTGGTCCGACGGGGTCCCCTTTTCAAAGTCAAAAATAGGAAAGTAAGCCTTTCCATTATCCAGCAGATCAATCAGGCACGTCTGAAGCTTTTCATAATCCAAAGCCTCTACCGATTCGTAATCATAAGACCCGTCTTCCAACCGGGGGGCTTTCCCAACCCCGCGGTAAAAATTGTCTAAAGATACTACAAATGCATTCCTGCCGCAATTGCGGATGGCTTCCGCCAACATGTGAGCCGTTGTGGTTTTTCCCGATCCCGATGGGCCGGCTAACATCACGATACGGCAGGCATTTCCCCCACTGGTGAGGGAATCGGCCAACTGCTCCAGCACATTGCGATAACTGGCGTCGGCATTGACGATAAGTTTTGTGCTGTCTAAAATGACCAGGGCATTGATGTCATCCAGGCAGTTGACTACATTTGCCATATTTCTCATAAAATGGGCACACCTTCTTCTTCCTAGCTAGGATTTGGTCAAAACGGTCGATATATTCATAAGCAAACTTAAAATTAAAAACCCGTTCGATATAGGGGCCATCCGGCTGCTTGAGCTTGGTAACCCCTCCCGCTCCCGCCGCCAGGATGGTATGGGTTTCATCCATAATATACACGTTATAATATCCCTCATATCCCGGTTTGCTCCAGCCGATGTTTTCCAGATTGCCGATGGTACGGCTTTGGCGGTAGAGATAGTAAGGGGTATATCCGCTGGGGACTAAATTCCGCTGGACACAATCGAGCATCGCCTCTACCTGATCGGCCTGGGCATAATCGTCCTGGCCAAACTGGTTGAGATAAGAAGAGCGTTTGAGCGCCAAAGTGTGCACTGTAATACTGGGTGGATCCAGCTCCAGAACCTGACGGATGGTATCGGCAAATTTTCGGGCATCGTCGCCGGGAAGGCCTGCAATGAGATCCATATTGATGTTTGTAAAACCGGCCTCTTTTGCCATAGCATAGGCCTCACGGACTTGGGCCACGGTGTGGCGTCGCCCAATACGTTCCAGCACATCGTCCTGCATGGTCTGGGGATTGATGCTGATGCGGGTGACGCCCAGCGCCTTCATCACCTGGAGTTTTCCCATGGTAATGGTATCAGGACGTCCCGCCTCTACCGTGAACTCCCGCACAAAAGACAAATCAAAGGACCGGTTGACCGTCTCGATCAAAAAGGCCAATTGATCGGCCGACAAGATAGTGGGAGTCCCTCCCCCAAAATAGACGGTTTCCAGCCTGAGTCCCAGCTGCTTTGCGACCCTACCGGTTTCTTCAATTTCCTTTGACAGCAGTTCCACATACTTGGGCAATAGATGCCCCGACTTCTCCACCCACATGGATACAAAGGAACAATAGGCGCATCGGCTGGGACAAAAGGGAATGGATACATACAAACTAAAGGAATTTTGCCGGGAAAGCTGCAAAATAGAGTCCTCTTTACCGACGGTGTGAACCGCCAGATTTGTTTTTTCTTCCGATACCAACAGATCTTCCGTAAAGGTACGGCGGGCTTCTGCTTCGCCTTGCTCATTGATCAGACGGCGCATCAGCTTAATGGGACGAACCCCGGTCAAGACACCCCATTTGGGGGTAAAACGGCACACTTTCGCTAAAACCCCAAAAAGCAGCTGCGCCATCACCAATTCACACCGATTGTCATAATCGGCATGGTGGTTGGGCACCTCTGCTTTTGAGCGCTCATTTGTAATATATGCACGGTACTCCACAAAAAGTTCCGTTTTCTCCTCCCCACGCCTCAAAGACGTAGTGATCACTACTTCATCTTCGGCCGGTTCATGCACGACCTTAATGGAGTCATGCGGGAAAAAAAGGCGGCATAGGTTTTCCATCTCATAGTGAAATCCATGCCCATCAATCAAAAGAGTCATAATCCACCTGGTTCATATAAGAATTGTATCTGCGTTCGGCTTCCAAGGTCGTCTCCGGGCCGTGGCCGGGGAAAACCCGATAGTTCCCGGGCAACATCTTGAGTTTCCGCAAGGACTTGAGCAGGGTTGGATAACTCCCCCCCGGCAGATCGGTACGGCCTACATCCCCCTGGAAAAGAATATCCCCACTAAAAATCACGTCATTGCAGACATAGCAGCAATCGCCTCGGCTATGGCCTGGGGTATAGAGGGCTTTTATCTCCAAATTCCCCACCTGAAGAACATCACCATCCTCTAACAGCACGTCCGGTTCCAATGGATCGGGCGCTCGGGAACCAAAGAGTCCTGACACGCTGGCCTGGGGATGGGCCAACTCCTCCATGGCGGATTTATGAGCCGCCAATTTGGCTCCGGTCGCCGCCAGCACCTCCCCTACAGCCGATATATGGTCAAAATGGGCGTGGGTCAGCAGGATATAATCCACCTTGTATCCTTTTGCCATGCGGATGACCTTTTGCGCCTCAAATCCTGGATCCACAATGGCCATATGGCCGGTCTGCTCATCGATTAAACAATAACAGTTGGTGAAGCTCCCCAACAAAACAGATTGAATTTTCAATGGGAATCCCTCCGTTTTTGTAAACTAACAGGAAAACATCAGCCGGAAATACTCGTGGCCATAATTGTAAAATTGGCCTTCCCGGACCATTTTCATAATCTTATCGCTGGATGCCCACATGACTTCTTCCACCTCTTCCTTCTGCAACTCAAGATGGCTGACATCCAGTTTATCGTGCAAAAGATAGATGTCGGTGAAGTTTTGGCGGCGTTTTAACCGCTGCACCAATTCAAATTGAGATGGGACGGTAGCAAGGCCTAATTCTTCATTGGTTTCTCTCACAGCGGCATCCAGGCTTTCTTCCCCTGCCATCACAGAACCTCCGGTAATGGCCCAAAGCCCCACCATGGTCTGGACCGTCTTGGCACGCTTCTGAATGAGGTACTGGCCGCGTTTATTCTTCACCCATATGTGGACAACCAAATGAAAGGTCCCCGATGGGATGGGTTTCCCCCGCACCATTGTGCGTCCTATTTTGTGAGCTTGGCCGTCTAGAAGATCCCACAATTCCATGGTCATCCACTCCTTTTCCTCGTTTATTTTAGTTGGTCGGTGTCCAAAACAATGGTAACCGGGCCATCGTTTAGGAGGCTAACCTTCATATCGGCTCCAAAACGCCCTGTTTCAACCTTGTGTATTCCGTACTGTATCAGGAGTTCGACAAACTTCTGGTACAACCTATCGGCCTCCTCCGGCTTTGCGGCATTAATGAAAGAGGGGCGCCGTCCCTTTTTGCAGTCGGCATACAGGGTGAACTGCGACACCACCAAGGCTTCTCCTCCGATGTCTAAAAGGGATAGGTTCATTTTATCTTGTTTATCAGTAAATACCCGTAATCCACTGATCTTGCGGGCCAATAATTCTGCCTCCTCCTGGGTGTCCTCATGGGTGACGCCCAGAAGGATGAGGAATCCTTGACCAATCTCACCTATGATTTCGTCCTCTACCGTGACCGAAGCATTGGTCACCCGCTGCAATACCGCTCTCATATTACCGACTCCTTATGCCCGTTGGGCCGACACAACGCCCTTGATCTTGGAAAGACGATTTAAAATACTATTGACGTGCTCCTGTCCATTAACCCCAATGGTAACGCTGACCACCACTTGGCCCTGTTTGTTTTCCTGGGCGTTGATGGCATGGATCATAATGTGCATAACCGCCAGCTGGGATGTAAGGTCGGCCAGGATACCGCGGCGATTGTTACCCACCACGTTGATATCGCACTTATATTCGCCTCGGGAATGGTTGTCCCAATGGGCGTTGACCCAACGTTCCGGTTCTTCAGCCTTGCTGAAGTCCTCGGGGACATTAGTGCAATCCCGCTTATGGATGGAGACGCCGTATCCCCGGGTGATAAAGCCTACGATGTCATCCCCCGGCAGCGGATTGCAGCACCGGGAGAACTTGACCAAACAGTTCTCCAGGCCTTCCACAATGACGCCGCCGTTGTTGCGGGGCATCTTGGCCTGGGCAACCGACAGTAGTTCGTGGACGTCCGGAATGTCTTCCGACTTGATGATCTTTTGATACTCTTCCCGGATGCGGGGCATAATGCGGGAGAGCATAATGCCTCCGTATCCGATTGCAGCATACAATTCCTCAATGTTGTTACAGTGCTGATGTTTTGCCAGGTCCCCTAAAAACTCCTCCATCTTATCGTCCGGCAGATGGATGCCGTTGCGGTTGAATTCCCGCTCCAGCTCGGTTTTGCCCTCGATGATGTTTTCCTCGCGCCGTTCCTTCTTAAACCACTGCCGGATCTTGTTGCGTGCCTGGCCGGTCTGGACAATTTTCAGCCAATCCCGGCTGGGGCCGTGCCCCGGCGACGATGTAGTGATGATCTCCACAATCTCGCCTGTTTTGACCTTGTGGTCGATAGGCACAATGCGTCCATCCACCTTGGCCCCCACCATCCGGTTGCCCACGGCGGTATGGATCGTATAGGCAAAGTCAATGACTGTGGCCCCAATAGGCATGCTGATGACGTCGCCTTTGGGGGTGAAGGCAAAGACCTCCTCAGGCGCTAGATCGGTTTTGATAGTGCGGACGATATCTTCTACATCCTCCACATCCTTTTGGTTCTCCAGCATCTGACGGATCCAGGAAAGACGGTTGTCCCGCTTATCCTTCCCTTGTAGGCCCAGCTTGTACTTCCAGTGGGCCGCGATGCCGTATTCCGCTGTGTGATGCATCTCCCAAGTGCGGATCTGCACCTCAAAGGGGATCCCGCGTTTGCCAATCACGGTGGTGTGCAGGGACTGATACATATTGGGTTTTGGGGTGGAAATGTAGTCTTTGAACCGGCCGGGAATCGGGTGGAAAATATCATGGATCACGCCAAAAATGTTGTAGCATTCGGTGATGGTGTCCACAATGATGCGGACAGCATAAATATCATAAATCTCCTCAAAAGCCTTGCCTTGGATGATCATCTTCCGATAGATGCCATTGACGCTTTTGACCCTGCCCTCAATGTAAACATTGGTGTAATTGAGTTCCTTGAGCCGGGCCATGATTTTTTCTTTGATGGCGTCCAGCAAATCTTCCCTGTCATTTTTGCGCATGTTGAGGTTCTCTTCGATCTCCTGGACGGCAACCGGGTCAAGATAGCGGATGGACAAATCTTCCAGTTCCTCTTTGACCGCCCGGATACCAAGGCGATGGGCAATCGGCGCATAGATGTCCATGGTTTCCCTGGCTTTGTCCCGCCGCTTCTGTTCGGGCAGATACTGGAGGGTGCGCATGTTGTGCAGGCGGTCGGCTAGCTTAATGATGATCACACGGATGTCCTCCGACATAGCCAGCAACATTTTGCGGACGTTCTCCGCCTGCTGCTCTTCTCTTGAGCAATAAGGAATCCGCCCCAACTTGGTGACGCCGTCCACCAAAGCCGCTATTTCCGGGCCAAACATTTCTTCAATATCGCTGAGTTTACACTCGGTATCCTCTACTACATCGTGAAGCAGAGCGGCCACGATGGATTCCGTATCCATCCCCAGATCCACTAGGATGGTAGCCACTGCTACCGGATGGATGAAATAGGGCTCCCCCGACTGACGTTGTTGTCCCTCATGGGCACTTTCAGCATATTGATAAGCCTTTTTAATCATCTCAAAGTCATAAGGACGTTCGGTTTTTTTCATTTTGTCAATCAGCATATCTAACGCTTCCATGACCGCTCACCTCACTTTTGCATAGCTTTCATCTGATTTAAAATAACAGATTGATTTAAATCCACCTTTTGATCGGTTGGGTTGAGGGATACCTCCAGATCATCGCCTGATAACGTATGGGTTAAAAGCCCCATTTCGTCAAAGACATCCAGCCCAACCAATAAAGTTGCACAATGGATCCCCTCCAATCGACTCCACAGGATGTCGCATGGGCCATAGAATTGCCCTTTAGCCCGCAGGCATCGGTAAATCTTAGCCATTTGGTCCCGCTTCGGATATAGGGTGGCCCATTGCTCTGCCATGAGCTGTTCCCCACGGCGGTAACATTCGTATACCCGTTTTTGTTCTAAATAAGCAGAGACGTCCAGGCCGTGATGCCGGATGTCCTTAATAAATACCGACAAGCTCACATCCCCGCGGAATTGGTTTTCCTCCAGTTGGACAGCCACATCCAACGTCTCCCCCACTTGGTAGGGGAAATGGTCAAACTTCTCCCGGAACTGTACCGCCGATATGGTGCGTCCATCCCGGGACAACAACATCCTCACATGTTTGCCGCCGCCCAAAGGCTGGACCTCATCCAGACGCATGGAACACAGGCCGAATATCGGCTTGGGATTGCCTGAACCAAATGGTTCCAGCATGGATAAATCCCGGATTGCCTCCACCGACAAAGCTGACGGTTTCAATCGACAATCCAATTTTAATTGCGGGATGGGAAATGGTTCTATGGTAGCCGCATAACGGTTGATAGCCTGGCGGAAGGCGTCGATCTGATCCACCTTTAAATTCATGCCGGCCGCCATGGTATGGCCGCCAAAACGGATGAGATACTCGCTATTTTGGCTTAATGCCTTGTAAAGCGAGAAGCCCGCAATGCTGCGGCCGGAACCCTGGGCAGTGTCCCCCTCGATGGACAACAGGATGCAGGGACGTCCGTATTTCTCCACCAAGCGGGAGGCCACAATCCCAATAACCCCTTTGTGCCATCCTTGCCCGGCCAATACCATGACCCGGTCCAACGCCCTCTTCGGCTCTTTTGCCAGCATCTCATCCACTTGGAGGGAGATTTGCCCTTCAATCTGCTGGCGCTGCCGGTTGATATCCTCGATCTGAAGGGCCAACCCCTCCGCTTCTTCCTCATCCTCAGCCAATAGAAGCCGGGCGGCCAATTGAGGCGAGGCGACACGCCCAGCAGCATTGATGCGCGGCGCTAGGATAAACGCTACGTTGGTCCCCGTCAACTCCTGTCCGCCAATGCCGGCGGCGTCCAACATGGCTTGGATCCCAAATCGGTTCCCCTGCGTCAACTCCTTCAGCCCTCGGCCTGCCAGGACCCGGTTTTCCCCTGTCAGAGGGACGATGTCCCCAATGGTGCCGATGCAAATCAAATCGGCATACTGGTCAAGCGACATAGAGGGATCCTCCCCCTCCAATGCCTGCACCAGTTTAAAGGCTACGCCTACCCCGGCAAAATCCTTAAACAGACTTGGACAATCCATCCGGTGTGGATCCACCACTGCGACCGCCTGAGGCAAGACATCGCCCGGCTGATGATGGTCGGTAATGACCACATCGATCCCTAAGGACGATGCATAAGCTACCTCGTCAACAGCTGAGATACCGTTGTCCACCGTGACAATAAGGGATACCCCCTGCTCATGAAGGGCATCAATGGAGGAAATATGAAGGCCGTATCCTTCCCCTTCTCGTTCCGGGATGTAATAGAGAACGTCGGCTTCGCGAGAAGACAAATATTGATACAAAAGAACGGTAGCCGTTACACCGTCGGCATCATAGTCGCCGTAAACCGCAATGCGTTCAAATCGATCCAGGGCTTGCTCGATGCGCTTGACAGCTTTATCCATATCCAGAAGGGTGAACGGATCACACAATTCCGCCCGGCAGGTTAAATACTGCTCTGCTTTTTGCGCGTCGGTGAAGCCGCGCTCGGCCAGGAGAATGCTCATGATTTCTGAAAATTGGCTGGATGCATACAACTCCTTGGCTATTTCTTTATTATAACCGGCTAAAACCCATTTTTTGCGGCTCAAACAAACCCGTCCTCTCAAATTCCTATTTTTTCATTTTATCATTTTTGCCGCTATAATACAATAGTCAGTTCCAAAGCCTGGAAATTGTCCCTACTCCTCTCAATTATTATAGGGTTGACTATTACTATAATTTATAGTAATATATTTTATAGTAATGGAGAAATACATTTTATGAAGTTTATAAAAAGAACTCTAAAACAAGGCAATGGAGGAGAATGATATGTCATCCATCGATTTAGTCATCCTAGGCATGGTAATGGAGAAACCACAGAGCGCCTACGAAATTCAAAAAGATGTAGAATATCATCATCTTTCCAGATGGACAAAAATCAGCATCCCTTCGGTTTATAAGAAGGTGCTTCAACTGGCCCAAAAGGGATATTTAAGTAGCCGGACGGTCAAGGGGGCTAAGTTTGCCCAAAAAGCTCTTTATTCCATCACCGATCAAGGCAAGGCTTATTTCCATCAACTGATGAATGACTGTATCGATCATCCCATCTCTTTTCTCTTTGATTTTAACGTAGTTGTCACCAACCTTAACAAAATGGAAAAACAGGATGCCCTCCATCTCGTGGACAAGCTCCGCAATCAAATCCTCTCTTCCGCTCAAAACAATCGGCAATATGCATCCTGTTACAGGGATATCCCGCTGGTGGGAAGGACCATCTTTGAGCAGCAGAGGCTCCTTTATGATTCCCTCTTGCAATGGCTCGATGCTTTTGAACTTCAATTTAAAGCGGGGGAATGATATGGAACCCATCGGCAGTAAATTAACGATTTTCTTTGAAGAGCCTTTTTGGATCGGCCTTTACGAACGCATCTCTTTGGGTAAGTATGAAGTGTGCAAAATCACATTTGGTTCCGAACCCAAAGATTATCAAGTGTACGATTTTTTGCTGCATCATTGGGGGGATTTGCGGTTTAGCCCCTTTGTGAAAGCAGATGATGTAAAAGATAAGCGCATCAATCCCAAACGGATGCAGAGGGATATCCGCAGGCAAATGCAGGAAAAAGGCATGGGAACCAAGGCCCAACAAGCATTAAAACTTCAGCACGAGGAGGCAAAGTCGGAACGAAAGGCCAAAATCCGGCAGCAAAAAGACGCCCAAAAGGAGCGTCAATATCTCCTCCGTCAGGAGAAGAAAAAGCAAAAACACAGAGGCCGATAAGTCCCATAAAAAACACCCGTCCAAATAATATGGACGGGTGTTTTTCAGATTGTCTTTACTGTGTAAAAAGCGCTTTGGCCGACTCCATCTCCTGTTTTCTAATATCCCCTGCTGCGGGATCAAATACTGCGTCGTAGTGGAATAGCACCACACCACCATATCCTTCCAGCTGCCGGGACATCTCAATTTGCCGGGATAAAATATTGTTATTTTGCTGCCATTCGGCCTTTCCCTCTTTGGCGTAGCCGTCCTCTTCCCCGGTCTTGTAGGCCGCAAGGCCGATGTACAGCTTGACGTTGGGAGCCGTCACCAATTTACTCCATTGATCAGCCAATTGCTCAAACGGCATACTGCCGTTTTGAAATCCATAATAAAGTTGCGGACAAAGATAATCCACATACCCTTCTTCGCCGCCCCATTTGGCTGCATCCACAAACTTGGCCACATAGTTGTTGTCGATGTTTCCGGCCGGACTGATGCCAAATAGGCAATCGCTTTTGGCCGATTTCACCGTATCGTATACCAGTTTCACCATATCGTTTACTTGCTGGCGACGCCAATCGTCCCGAGACAAATCCCCTCCGTTTTGCTGATAGGCTTCATACTGAGCTGCATCGCTTTCGCCAAAGTCATCGGGATAAAAGTAATCGTCGAAGTGGATGCCGTCCACCCCGTATTTTTGTACGATTTCACCCGCTCCGTTGGCAATCAGTTGTTTGACCCCATCCATAGCTGGGTTAAAATAGCGCCCGCTGGGCAACTCTACTACTAGGCCGTCCTGTACCCACTGGGTATACGGGCCTTCGGCCGCTAAGGCAGCAGGCTGGGTCCCCCCTTCGATGTTGACTTGGATACGGTAAGGATTGATCCAGGCATGGATGGCCAACCCATTGGCCCTGGCGCTTTCCACCGCTATGGCGAGGGGATCAAATCCGGGATCCTTGCCCTGTTCCCCAGTCACAAGATCCGACCATGGGAAGTAACTGGATGGATAGATGGCGTCGGCATAGGGACGCACCTGCAAAAATACCGCGTTAAATCCAAAGTTTTTGGCGTTTGTCATGATCTCATCCATCCGGGCCTTGACGCCGTTTTGATCCAGCCCTTTGATTTTAAGGTTTGTATAGGAGATCCAAATACCTCTTAGTTCTTGGAATGCGGCCGCTTGTGCAGCCTGGTCCCCTTGGGACACGGCCGATGTAGGAATCAATGCCGACTGGGGGAATTGTGTATCGATGCTCTGTTCGTCTCCGCCGGCGCCGGTAGGCCAAGCAATGCCGCTTGGGACTTGCATTTCAGACGACGGCATCTGCCCCCATGTTCCGCACCCGGATAACAGGAATAATATAGTCACTAGTATAATAAAAAATCGTATCCCATTCCATTTCATGTTCATTCACTCTCTTTGCAAAAACATTGACAAACCTTGCCTTTGATTATACTATAAACATAGGTGAAGATTATGTTCTTTTTTGGGAGTTTTTGGATCAATCAAAAAATGGAACCCATCGCAAAGGTCACCTTGACCTGCCCCCACTGCAATAAAGAATCGGTGTTTCAGCTCTATCGGGATTACGATAGCTTTGAATTGTTTTTTATCCCGGTGGCTAAATTTCACAAGCATTATCAGGCACTGTGTTGTAATTGTTCCTCTTTATTCGCATTGGATCCCGCAGTGGGCAATGCTTGGCGCCAGGGGCACTTTGTGCCTATTGAGGCGCGTCATCTTCACTCCCTTACCGAGCCGGATAAGGATTTTTGTCCCAGATGTGGGCATCCTCTTCAAGACGATTTTTTATACTGCCCGCAGTGCGGGTGTTCAGTAAGCGCCCCTCCATCCCCTACAAAGGAGTGAATGCCATGCCCTTTGGGTTAGGGTATTTCGGGATCTATTTTGCCATTGTCAGTGTAGTGGCGATTGTTGTTACGGTTTATGATAAAATGGTCTCTAAGCATCCGGGTGTACGTCGGATTCGGGAGAGGACGCTGCTCCTTGTTTCTGCATTTGGTGGGTCGGCAGCGATGTTTATCACCATGCTGTTCATTCGTCACAAGACGCGAAAGCTTAAGTTTATGGTGGGCATCCCGGTGATCCTGCTTCTTCAAATGGCGTTGATGGGAGCGGCTGTGTGGAGAATCTATTGTTAAAATAAAAAAGACTGTTGGACATATATGTCCAACAGTCTTTTTTATTCGGTTGTGTCTTAATCCGGATAAACCAGATGATCCTCTGTGATGTTCTCCAGGATCTCCTTTAGGAAGCGCCCGGCTATGTATTTGGCCATAGGAAGGTTCATATCCAGGTAATTCCCACAATCTCTGGCGGCGGCTCCTGGAACTTGTCCATCAAAATCGCGGATAAAGGCAAACATTTCTTTCATCAGCGGCACGATATCCGACGATTTAAAATCCCCTGTCAAAAGCAAATAAAACCCAGTCCGGCATCCCATAGGGCCAAAATAGAGAACCTTTGTCGCAAATTTTGGATGGTTGCGTAAAAATGTGGCCCCCAAATGCTCGATGGTATGGATCTCTGCCGTATTTATAACAGGCTCAAAATTAGGACGGGTGATGCGAATATCAAAGGTAGTTACGATGGCATCGCCAACCGGATCCTTTCTGGAAACATAGATGCCTGGCAAGAGGGTCAAGTGATTGATGGTAAAACTAGTGATTTTTTCCATGAAATTTCCTTTCCAGCGTCATTTTTGATCGGAATCCCGCAGCTGGACACGGCGGATCTTGCCGCTGATGGTCTTGGGCAGCTCGTCCACAAATTCCACCACACGGGGGTATTTATAGGGGGCGGTGGAACGCTTTACGTGGTTTTGCAGCTCTTTTTTCAGTTCCTCCGAAGGGGTATACCCCTTGGCCAACACAATGGTGGCCTTGACCACCTGGCCGCGGATGGGATCGGGCACGCCGGTGATGGCGCATTCCAGCACCGACGGATGCTCCATCAAGGCGCTTTCAATTTCGAACGGGCCGATGCGGTAGCCGGACGACTTGATGATGTCGTCGGTGCGGCCGTCGTACCACAGATAGCCGTCCTCATCCCGCCATGCGGTGTCGCCGGTGTGGTAAAGCCCATCGTGCCACACCCGGTCGGTGATCTCTTGGTTGTGGTAATATCCCTCAAACAAACCGTGGGGGTGCCCGTCCCCCACCTTGACGCAGATCTCGCCTACCACGCCGTTGTCGGCTCTGGTGCCGTCCTCATTGTAAATATCCACATCGTATTGCGGGGAGGATTTTCCCATGGAGCCGGGCTTGGGGATCATTCCCACCGTGTTGGCGGCCAACACAGTGCTTTCGGTCTGGCCGAACGCCTCCATCAGGCGCAAACCGGTGGCCTTGTAAAACTGATTGTAAACCTCCGGATTGAGGGCCTCGCCGGCGATGCAGGCGTATTCCAAGGAGCTGAGATCATAGTGGGTCAGATCTTCCTTGATGAAGAAGCGATAGATGGTGGGCGGCGCGCAAAAGGTGGTGATGTGGTATTTGCTAAACAAGGGCAGCAGTTCCGCCGGCGTAAACTTGGTGAAGTCACACACAAAAATGGCGGCTTCCATAAACCATTGGCCGTAGAGTTTGCCCCAAGCGGCTTTGCCCCATCCGGTGTCGGATACCGTCAAGTGGAGGCCGTCGGGTTTGATATTCTGCCAATGTTTGGCGGTCAAAATATGGGCCACGGAATAGCTGTAATTGTGGGTCACCAGTTTGGGGTATCCGGTGGTGCCGGAGGTAAAATAACCCAACATGGTGTCGGAGGATTTTGTTTGGACCCGTTCAAATTGATCGGAGGCGGCCTCCACCTCGTCGTCAAAGTTCAGCCATCCGTCCTTTTTGCCCCGGGCCAGCAGCATCACTTTGAGACTGGGGCATTCCGGCAACGCCGCTTCCACATGTTCGGATACTTCGCCGTCGGCCGTGCACACAATGCCTTTGACATCGGCCACATTGAACCGGTAGACAAAATCCTTTTTGGTCAGCAGATGGGTGGCCGGGATGGTGACGGCGCCCAACTTATGCAATGCCAAAATGGCAAACCAATACTGGTAATGGCGCTTGAGCACCAGCATAACCTTATCCCCTTTGCCGATGCCGTGGGCCTTGAAGACGTTGGCGGCTTTGTCGCTATACCGCTTGAAATCGCCAAAGGTGAAGGTGCGTTCCTCCCCTTTGTCGTTGCACCAAACCATGGCCCGGCGGTCCGGCTCCTGCCGGGCGATCTCATCGATCACATCGTAGGCAAAATTGTAGTCCTCCGGCACAACCGCCTCAAATTTAGACAGGATGCCCTTTTCATCGTAAGTCTCTTTGCAGTAACGCTGATGGATGTTTAGCATGACTCTGATTCCTTCCCTTCCGGATTTTTGATGACAACTGCGAGAAATACACATTTCTGACCGCCGACGGCAATCATGCCGTGAGGCGTCCCGGAATCGTAGTAAATGGCGTCGCCGGGTCCCATGATCTCGGTGTGTCCATCCACCGACACCTTTAAATTTCCCTCTAAAATATAGTCAAATTCCTGGCCCTCGTGGGTGGAGAGCTGAATGGGTTTATCCTGCTGCTCCTCCAAATAGGGGGCCTCCACGTAAAAGGGCTCGGCCGTTTTGTTGGCGAAGCTGTAGGCCATATGCTCATACACAAAACTCTCGCGGCGTTTGACGTCCATGCCCTTGCCCTTGCGCACCAAGGAATACTTCTTGAGACGAGGGGTCTCTCCGGTCATCAGCTCCATCAAATCCACGCCGAACCGGCTTGCGCAGTTGTAAAGGAAGGTGACGCTAAAATCCACCTTGCCCTCCTCCCGCTTTTGGTATTCCTCCAAGGAAAGGCCGCATACCTCTGCCATCTCCTCCTGGGAAATGTCCATAATCTCCCGCAAAGCATGCACCCGCTCTGCAATCTCGGTAATCTTTGTATCCACTTTGACAAGCCTCCTATTGATTTATTGTTACCCAGCCCGGGGACCCTTTTCCACTTTTGTGGGACGGCAATGACAAATCCCGTCCACACGACAAAACTTAGGCATTCAGGCGCTACAAGGCAATAAAAAAGACCCATCCCAAATAATTGGGACGAGTCATTACCCGCGGTACCACCCAAATTGACACGCCGCAAAGCGCATCCTCTCACCAGGCTCCAACAAGCCCTCCACCTTAACGCGGCAGCTACGGGGACGCCTACCGCCCTGCAAATCCATCATCCACAAGGTTTCGGATCCCTGCTCAGGAGGGATAGGCCTTCGCTCCGCTTCACCGGCTTGCACCGTCCGCCGGCTCTCTTGAGAAGTTAAAAGCGCGCCCTTCTCCATCAATGCAGTTTCAATAGATATTAGTATATGTTTTCTGTCGCCATTTGTCAAGAATCAATTTTCCCGATTTATTGGGATTTTAAATCCCCTATTTTGGTATATCCATAAGGAGGCGCTTAAAAATCAAACGCACAAAGGCCGCGACTTTGCCACCCGTTTCTCTGGGCGACCGTCTACTTTACGAGGTTCAAAAGTTCGCCGGGGCGATGGATCACATACCGGGCTCCGGCTTTCCGCAATTCCTCCTCGGTTCGAAATCCCCATGTCACGCCGATGCCTTTCAGGCCACAGTTGAGGGCTGTCTTCATGTCCACACCCGAGTCCCCTACAAAATAGCTTTGCCTTGGATCAGCTCCCAACCGGCTCAGCACCTCTTTGGGGAGGGTCGGGTCGGGTTTGACCGGAAGCCCTGGGCGATTGCCGGCCACCACATCGAAAAGTCCCGGTTCAAACAGGGCTTCTACCACCTTTTGGGACTGTTCGTCCGGCTTGTTGGACACCACCGCCAAACAAAATCCCTCTTTTTTTAGTTCTTTCAATACCTCCACAACCCCTTCATAGGGGCGGGTGCGGTCCAGACTATGGGCTAAATAGCGGGCTTTGTACTGCTCCCGGATGGTCTGAAAGGTCTCTTCTGTGGTATCCTGAGGCAAAATAGCCCGGATAAGCTTATCCATCCCGTTGCCCACAAAGTAATTGTACTGCTCTTCCGGATGAGGATCGTATCCATTTTGTTTCAGCACGTAGTTGCAGGCGTCGGCCAGATCCCCTAATGAATTGATGAGCGTCCCATCCAAATCAAACAAAACGGCCTTCATGCGGCGCATCCTCCTAGTTCCAAAGTGAATTTTGCAGGTCCAGCATCTCCTGACGGCGGCGCTGGGTCAATTGCCGGTCGATGTGATAGCCGTCCTCTTGTTGGACGAGGCAGTCCCCTTCCCGGATATCCTCCGGCAACCGGTCCACCGGCAGGGAATGCATATTCCCCTGCTCGTCCTCACACACGGCGATGTTTTCCTCAATCCGGTCCACAATCCATCTCTTCATCCCGTCACCCCGCCTTTTGGGTCTTGACGGTGACGTTTTTGCCGTCGCTGACAAACACCACCGTGCCGTTTACATCGGTGCGGTACAGTTTGACCCCATGTTGCTCCAAGCGGTTGACCGCTTCTTCATGGGGATGGCCGTAGTCGTTGCCTGCCCCGCACAGGATGACGCCGTAGCTGGGGGAAACCGCATCCAAGAAGGCGTCGGACGAGGAGGTCCGGCTGCCATGATGGCCCACTTTAAGCACGGTGGAAGTTAGATCGGCTCCTGTTTCCAAGATCGCCTGTTCGGCCGGTTCCTCTGCGTCGCCGGTCAGGAGAAAAGAGGTCCTGCCAAACTCCACCCGGCTGACCACCGACTCGTTGTTGAGATCGTCAAAGGTTCCGGCAGGACCCAAAATCTCCAAGGAGGCTTCCCCGATGGAGTAGGTATCCCCCACCTGGGCCTTGGTGATGGATAGTCCTTTGTTTTTGACGGCCTCCAGCACATCCTCGTAGGTCTTGGTGGTGGGGACAATGGAATCTGGCACCTGGGGCAGGATGACCTTCTCCACGTCAAAGTGGTTGATGACGTCGTCCAGCCCTCCGATGTGGTCCTCGTGGGGATGGGTTCCGATGACAAAGTCCAGTTTGGTGACGCCGGCATCTTCCAGATATTGCACCACCGCCGGTCCATCGGCATTGTTGCCGGCATCCACCAAGGCGGCGTGCTCCCCGTATTGAAGCAGGGTGCAATCGGCCTGTCCCACGTCCACAAAGTGGACGCCCAACTGCCCGTCCGACACATGGGCGGTCTGATCCCCTTCCAAATCCACCGCCGAGAAAATCTCCTGCCAGGTGGGGACGTAAAAGGGCAGGTCCAACTTGGGCGAGGCCGTAATAAGCAGGCTCGCCAGCAACACCGCCGCCAATCCGATGGTGGCCGGCAGTTTAACGGATCTTCTTCTTTTTCGTCTGGCCAATGGGTCTTCTCCCCTTTCCGAATTGTCTTTTGCCGTTTGACGGTGATTTTACCTTTTGCCCCGCGCCGTTTGAAAACGGCTTGCCCGGCGTCACCAGGCATTTGGGCCCGGTCCCAATCAAATCCGACCGTCCGGCTTTGCGCAGCGCCTCCAGCACCTTCTCCTTGTGCTGGGGCATAAACCACTGAAGGAGCGCCCGCTGCATGGCCTTCTCCTCCGGCTTTTTTGGGACGTATACCTTCTCTAAAGTATACGGATCCAGCTCGGTGTAAAACATGGCGGTGGAGATGGTGCCGGGGGTGGGATAAAAGTCCTGCACCTGCTCGGGATGGATGCCCTCCTGCTTTAAAAACAAGGCCAGTTCCACCGCGTCCTTTAAAGTGCTTCCCGGGTGAGAGGACATGAGATAGGGCACCAAATACTGCTTTTTTCCCATGCTTTTGGTGATCTCGTAAAACCGCCTCGCAAAGCGGCGGTAGGTTTCGATGTGGGGTTTGCCCATTTTATCCAGCACGGCAGCCGAGCAGTGTTCCGGCGCCACCTTGAGCTGGCCGCTGACGTGGTGGGCGATCAATTGCTTTAAAAAGGTCTCGTCCGGGTCCTCCATCAGGTAGTCAAACCGGATGCCCGACCGGATAAACACCTTCTTCACCTTGGGCAGCGCCCGGATCTTTTGCAGCAAAGCCAGGTACTCCTTGTGATCCACTTCCAGCTGCGGACATGGCTTAGGCGCCAGGCACTTTTTGCCCTTGCACAGTCCCCGCTCCAGCTGCCCTTTACAGGACGGATGGCGGAAATTGGCCGTGGGGCCGCCTACGTCGTGGATGTATCCCTTAAAGCGGGGGGATTTTGTCAGCTTCTCCGCCTCTCTAAGAACCGATGCCTGGCTGCGGCAGGTGATCTGCCGCCCCTGATGGAAGGCGATGGAGCAGAAATTGCAGGCCCCAAAGCATCCCCGGTTGTGGGTGATGGAGAACTCCACCTCCTGGATGGCCGGTACGCCTCCTTCCTTCTCATAGGACGGATGGTACATCCGCTCGTAAGGCAGTTCATAGATCCGGTCCAGCTCCTCCTGATCCAAGGGAGACATCGGGGGATTCTGCACCAGAATCACACCACCGTGGCGCTGGATGACCGTCTTGCCCCTTACGGCATCCTGCTCGTCCTGCTGGATGCGGGCGGCGACGGCGTATTCCCGTTTGCTCTCCCGCACCCGCTCGAAAGAAGGGCATTCCTTCACCGGGCCTGGGGTATACTGCCGGGTGGGGACGAGATAACAGGTGCCCAGGATATCGGTCATGCTGTGGATATCCTCTCCCCGAGCCAAGCGATGGGCGATGAGGCTTGTCTGTTTCTCCCCCATGCCGTAGGTCAGGAGGTCGGCCCCGGAATCCAGCAGGATGGAGGGCAGCACCTTGTCGGCCCAATAATCGTAGTGGGCAAAGCGGCGCAGCGAAGCCTCCAGCCCGCCAATGACAATGGGGATGTCGGGATAACACGCCCGAATGCATTTGCAGTAGGTGACAACCGCCCGGTCGGGACGTTTTCCCGCTTTGTTGCCCGGGGAATAAGCGTCGTCGCTGCGTTTGCGCCGGGCGGCGGTGTAGTGGGCCACCATGGAATCGATGTTGCCGGCCGTCACCAAAAATCCCAGACGGGGCCGGCCAAACCGGGTGAAATCTTTGCCATCCCGCCAATTGGGCTGGCTCAAGATCGCCACTCGGAACCCTTCGTCCTCCAGCATGCGGGACAGGATGGCCACCCCGAAACTGGGATGGTCCACATAGGCGTCCCCGGTGACAAAGACAAAATCCGGCTGGTCCCAACCCCGTTGTTTTATTTCCTCCGCTGAAATTGGTAAAAAGGACATAAATCTCCCTTTCTTATCTCCAAAAGACAATGTATTTCTGATGTTTGATTATACCCCGGCGGGATCCAGTTGTCCAGTGCTCCACACCTCTTGGCCATCAAAAAGCCGCCGGGGCCTATCACCTCGACGGCTAAAATCATTGATCCAATGTTCTATTGGGTTGGGATAGATCCGGCAGATGGTCAACTCTCATTTTGACCACAGGGCATCTTCCCAATACCGCTACCCTTAGTCGGAACCGGGAGGAGCCTCGTCGGGACGGTTCATGCTCATCTCCATCCACTGCTGGCGGGTCATAAGCACCTTGCGGGGCTTGCTGCCCTCGTGGGGACCGATGATGCCCCGCTGCTCCAATTCGTCCATAATGCGTCCGGCACGGGCATATCCCAGCCGCAGGCGGCGTTGCAACATGGAGGTGGACGCCTCTCCCGCTTCCACCACCAGTTCGATAGCCTGGGGAAGCATCTCGTCCCCTTGCCCATCGTTGGCGCCTCCGCCTTTGGGAGCCTTTTCTTTGGCAGCCTGTTTTTCGATTTCCTCCATGATGGATTCATCGTATTCGCCGCTTTTCTCCTCGCTGTCTTTGATGTACTGCACCACCGATTCCACCTCGCGGTCGGTGACAAAACACCCCTGGATCCGGATAGGCTTGGAAGCCCCCACGGGATAAAACAGCATATCGCCTCGTCCCAACAGTTTTTCTGCGCCGCCCATATCCAAGATGGTGCGGGAGTCCACTTGGGAGGACACGGAAAAAGCTACACGGCTGGGGATGTTGGCCTTGATGATGCCGGTGATGACGTCCACCGACGGGCGCTGGGTGGCGATGACCAGATGCATGCCGGCGGCGCGGGCCATCTGCGCCAAACGGCAGATGGAGTCCTCCACTTCGTTGGGGGCGGCCATCATAAGGTCAGCCAGCTCGTCGATGATGATGACGATCTGTGGCAGGGGACGGAGATCCTCCCGTGTGGCCGCCAAGCGGTTGTAGGCCTGTAGGTCGCGGACGTTGCAGTCGGCAAAGATTTTGTACCGCCCCAACATCTCGGTCACCGCCCATCCCAGGGCGCCGGCCGCTTTGCGTGGATCGGTGACTACCGGCACCAACAGATGGGGGATGCCGTTGTAAACGCCCAATTCCACCACCTTGGGGTCGATCATCAGAAGACGCACCTTGTCCGGCGACGATTTATAAAGCAAACTCAAAATGATGGAGTTGATGCACACCGATTTACCCGAACCGGTGGCGCCTGCAATCAGCAGATGGGGCATTTTGCCCAAATCGGCCAAGGCCACGCTGCCGGCGATATCCTTGCCCAACGCAACCGCCAAATTGCTGCGGGAGGACTGGAAGGCCGGGGAATCCAAAATCTCCCGGATGTGCACCACATGCACCTTTTTGTTGGGCACTTCGATGCCAACCGCCGGTTTGTTGGGAATGGGCGCCTCGATGCGCACACCGGCCGACGCCAAATTTAAGGCGATATCGTCGGCCAAACCGGTGATCTTGCTGATCTTGACGCCGGCCGACGGCTGAAGCTCGTACCGGGTCACCGCCGGGCCGCGGCTGATATCCACAATCCGTGTCTCCACGCCAAAACTCCGCAACGTATCCACCAACCGGTCGGCATTGGCCCTCAACTCCGATTGGACATTGCGCTCATCCACAGCGGGGGAAGGTTCCAACAACGAAGTAGGAGGATAGCGGTAGGGCGCTTCCTCCTGTTCGGATACAGCCGCCGGTTTGGCCTCAGAGGAGGCCGCCTGGGTAGGAATAGGCGTCACTGGCGCAGGACTAGGCGCGGAATCGGAGGCGCGTTTTGCCTCGGCCGCCGCTTTGCTGACGATGTCATCCAATTCCGATCCATTGGCCTGGATCTCCTCAGGCTCTTCAGGCATGGGCGGAGGTACTGGTTTCGTCTTTGTTTTTGGCTTGTCCGGCTCGCCCCGCATCAAGCGTTCCAGCTTCTCCAGCTTGGAGGATTTTTTCTGCTTGGGCTTTGGAGGCGGTTCCGCCTGCACAGGATGCTGCGGCATAGGATCATCCACCGGGATATCGATGTTAAAGGGCACGGCGGTAGGACTATTATAATCGTCCTGCTCCTGCCTATATTGACGGGACTGGGCCGCCGACTGCCGCACCTTTTTGGCCGGCTTTCTTATCCAACGGAACAACGTAATGAGAGTAGTGCCGGTCACCAGCATCAGAAATACAAAAATCAGCAGGCAGATGACGATTTTTGCCCCCACCGATCCGCATAGGGATAAAAGCGGCATCCCCAAAATACCTCCGATGAGGCCTCCTCCGGAGATTCCCGCCCCTTGTTGGAACAGCTCCCACAGCTTTGCAAAATAGTCCCCTACATCGGCCGCACCCGCCGCATGGGTGAAAATGTGGATGGCGCTGCACACCATCCCTACCAAAGTGAAGGCCTGCCATACCTTAGTACCGATCTTGCCTATGGGCTGATCCAGCGCCGCGATGACTGCAATGTAAATCAGCACCGGCGGCCAAACGTAGGCGCTGACCCCAAACAGTCCAAACATCCCGCCGCGGATGCCGGCCCACAAGGCCTGACCCGGGATAAACAGCATGGCAATCAGAAGCAGCGCCACGGCAAACAGCACTACCGACCAGGCCTGACGGTGCTGACGGCGCTGCTCTTCATACTGTTTCGCAGCGGCTGAACGGGGCGGCGGTGATTTTTTAGCCCCTGTATTTTTCTTTTTGGGAGGGGCTTTCTTTTGAGGGGGTCTCTTTTTCTTTGTAGTCGAGGTTGCCATATGTAAACACCTTTCTACTTCTTCTCTTTTCCTGTATGTCTTATAATCCCGACAGTGATTGGAAAACCGTCTGGCCGGCGGCATGCTCGTACAGCCCTTCCAAAAGGACCAGCATTCCCAATGCCAGACAGTAGATGCCAAACACATTCATTTTATCTTTTTTCACCAAAAGTTCCAATGCCTTAATGGCGAAGAACCCTACCACAGCCGCCACCAATACGCCTACCAGTACCGGCGCCCAATCGATGGATGCAGACTGTTGCACTGCATCCCCAATTTCCAGGACATTGGCTGCCAAAATAGCCGGTAATCCCATTACAAAGGAAAATTGAACGGCATATTGTTTCGGAAGCCCTAAGAAAAGGCCTGTGGCAATGGTGGAACCGCTGCGGGAGACACCCGGCAGTGCCGCCAATCCTTGAAAAGCGCCGATCGCAAGGGAATCGGCCACCGAGATGGTCTTATCTCCACCCCGTTTACCCGCCCAGTGGCCCATCATCAAAAGGCATCCTGTCGCCAAGAAACAGACGCCTTCCACCACAATATCCCCATCCTGGGACCAGTGGGAAAAAAGGTCTTTGAGAGGCAAAAAAGCAAACAATGGCAATTCCGCCATAATGACCATCACCACCATACGTCGGGTTGCGGACATGGCCTTCCATCGGAAACGCCCTTTTACCAAGTCCCCTATCATGTGGAAGAACTCCACGATCAATTCGCCTATCAGCCGACGGAACACAAAAAAGACGGCAAACACCGTTCCCAAATGCAGCAATACCGTAAAGAGCAGCGAACCATCGCTTACTGTGCCGGTAAAATGCTGCACCAGGGAAAGGTGCCCGTCACTGGATATGGGTAGGAATTCGGTGATTCCCTGCACGATCCCCTGCACAATAGCGTCCCAAATTGACATTTGATCCCCGCCTTACCCATCATACTAGGCCAAGGGGGCATACGGTACAATATGCCGCCTTCCCCCTATTTCTGGTCCTAAAAAAGGGTATGCCTTGGGGGAATCAAACATGAATACCAGCTCAATCCATTACCGCATCCCTACGCCGATGGGGACCTCACTCAATGGCGCTCCAGGAGCATAACGGGGATCAAGATAACTTCTGGGATCGGTGGAAATCAGGCGGGAAACCATAGGGCCGTCCGGCGTTTGTACGGTTTCCACAAATCCCGCTTGTGCTTCTATTATCTCACGTTTTTCCACGTCCTGCAACCCCAGAATGGCTTCGGGAGGCACGATGCTATACAGCATGCTATCGTTCCCCTTTCTGCTCAATCATCTGGTAGAGGCAGTCCATAGCGTCGGACAGAGAACCCAGTTGATCGATGAGCCCTTCAGCTACGGCCTGTTCACCGTCCAGCACCGTCCCCACATCGGTGACCAGTTCACCGGTGGTCATCATGAGATCGTAAAAGCGCTTGGGATCGATGTGGGAATTGTCGGTGATAAATCGGGTGATGCGGTCCTGCATTTTATCAAAATAAGAAAACGCCTGGGGGACTCCCAGCACGAGGCCGTTCATCCGCACAGGATGCACTGTCATGGTGGCCGACGGGGCGATAAAGCTGCACTTGGCCGACACCGCCAACGGCACGCCGATGGAATGTCCGCCACCTAACACCAAGGATACCGTGGGCTTCTTCATTCCGGCGATGAGCTCGGCAATGGCCAGCCCTGCTTCAATGTCCCCTCCCACGGTATTGAGCAAAATAAGAAGCCCTTCAATCTCCGGATCCTCCTCAATGGCCACCAACTGGGGGATGACGTGCTCATACTTGGTGGTCTTGTTTTGAGGGGGAAGGATGTAATGCCCTTCGATCTGGCCGATGACCGTCAGGCAGTGGATCATGTGCTTGCCCTTGGCGGTGGTGATGGAACCCATCTGCATGATTTGCTTCTGTTGATCGTTGGACGGATACACTTCCTGCTGTCCTTCTTCCTCTTGCTGCACGTCCGGAACCTCTGTCGGAGTGATGGTCTCCTCCTGCTGGACTCCCTTTTCCTCTTTGTTTAAAATCATTGTTTTGCCCCGGATGCCGTTTCGACGAGGGGAATACCCCTGCAACTGAGAATACCACATAGGCCCTGATGAGGATGCCGAATTTTGGCTATCAGCTCCACGATAAATGCTATAAGCGCCCATGGAAATGCCAGAGGGACGTTCTGTTTTTTGTTTTTTCTTGTGATTCTTCTTGGATTTTCCCAAAAAAATCGCCTCCCTTTCCCCTATTGTTACCGGGGAAAGGGAGGGTCATTCATCCAATCGACGATTGGGCTGTTTGCTGGGCACTTGTCCCGGCTTGGCTCTGCTTGGGATATTGCCCTTCCTCTTTGCTAAGCTCTTTTTCCAAAGCGATCCGTGCATTTGCCAGCATCAGCTTGATGCGGTTTTCCTGATTGATACGGGTGGCGCCGGGGTCATAGTCGATGGCCACGATGTTTGCCTGAGGATTATTCTCCTTGATCTTGCGGATCATACCCTTGCCGGCCACGTGATTGGGCAGGCAGCCAAAGGGCTGGGTACAAACAATATTGGGAGTGCCGGATTTCACAAGCTCCAGCATCTCACCGGTTAAAAGCCATCCCTCTCCCATTTTATTGCCGTAACCTAAATACCCCTTCACCAGCTCATGAAGATGGCTGAAAGGTTCAGGAGCCCGGAACTGAGGATGTTTCTTGACCACGTCGATAAGGGCCTGTTGGCACTTTTCCACGTATTTTTGCAATGCGCCGGCGATCACCTTTTTGAGCTTATAGCCGCCGTAAATGCCTACATCTTCTACACGGTTGTTGATTTTAAAAATAACAAAATCTAAAAGCCCAGGTACAACCGGTTCGCAGTCCTCCGACAGAAGGAATTCCTCCAGGTTATTGTTGCCCAAGGGAGAGTATTTGATGTAGATTTCCCCCACCACGCCGACGCGCACCTTCGGCACGCGGTTGACCGGGATGGAGGCAAAATCAGAGGCGATTAATTCCATATTCTCGACCACTTTTTTGTACCGCAAAGTGGACGTATCCTTAAACTCATTGGTGAGCCGGTCCTCCCACTCATGGATCTTTTGATCGGTAGTGCCTTTGACGATCTCATAAGGCCGGCACTGATTTGCAAGCAGTACGATGAGATCGCCGTACACGATGGAATACACAAACTGACGAATTAGGGTCAATGTAAAACTAAATCCTGGATTTTTTTCCAGTCCCGACAGGTTGATGGACACCACCGGCACATAGTCGTATCCCGCCTTAACAAGGGCTTTTCGCAACAGATGTATGTAATTAGAAGCGCGGCATCCGCCGCCGGTCTGGGTGATGAGAAGTCCCACCTTATGGGGATCGTACTTTCCCGATTCAATGGCGTCGATAAGCTGGCCGATGACCAACAAAGCAGGATAGCAAGTGTCGTTATGGACGTATTTTAGTCCTTCGTCCACAATGCCCCGGTGGTTGCTTGTGAGCATGTCCACCTTATAGCCGTTCATCTCCATACATTTGCGCATCATGTTAAAATGCACCGGGAGCATCTGCGGCATGAGGAGGGTGTATTCCTCCTTCATCTCTTTGGTAAACAAAAGACGACCGTCTTTGTCGTACACCAATTCTGCCACTATTTGGCCTCCTTCCTGGCCTGCATGGCTGCCAGCAGGCTGCGGATTCGAATCTTAACAGCGCCCAGATTGTTGATCTCGTCGATCTTGAGCTGGGTATATAATTTACCGCCTTTTTCTAAAATGTCCCGTACCTCGTCGGTGGTGATGGCGTCGATGCCGCAGCCGAAGGATACCAGCTGAATGAGCTGCATATCCGGCTGGGTCAGCACATACCGGGCAGCGGAATACAGGCGGGAATGATAGGTCCATTGGTTGAGCACGCGCTGTGCCTGGTAGGGCATGTGATGGGCCACACAGTCCTCGCTGATGACCACTAGGCCAAAGGATGCGATCATCTGGTCAATACCGTGATTGATCTCCGGGTCTATGTGATAAGGACGGCCGGACAGCACAATAATGGGCATATTATGTGCCCGAGCATAGTCGATATACTCCTGGCCTTTCTGACGGATGTCCTCTAACCACTGATGATAAGCGTCATAAGCAGCTTTGGAAGCCTCCTTGACCTCCCTGGCAGGGATACCAAACTGCTCACCAAAATACTCCACAGCCCGTTTTGTAAAGTCCTTAGGGCGGTGGAGGCCGAAATAAGGCATGAGGAAGCGGACATGCTTGAGTTTCTCAATGTTGGCGTCCAGCAGCTCTGGATAGTAGGCCACTACCGGACAGTTATAATTGTTGTCGCCCTTGTGTTCATTGAAGTTGTAGGGCATGCAGGGATAAAAGATGGTGGTGACGCCGTCGTCCAACAGGCCCTCGATGTGGCCGTGCATCAGCTTGGCGGGATAGCACACCGTGTCCGACGGGATGGTATACTGGCCTTTGGCGTACAGCTCCCGGCTGGATTCCGGGGACAAAACCACCTCAAATCCCAGCTTGGTAAAGAATGCATGCCAGAAGGGAAGGTTTTCGTACATATTGAGACCCATCGGCAGGCCGATCTTGCCCCGTTTTCCCGGCACTCCCTTGAGTTCCCTCAAGCGCTTGTATTTATACTGATAGATGTTTGGGATATCCTTGGCTTTCCCCTTGCCTAAGGGACGTTCACATCGGTTGCCGGAGATAAACCGGCGGCCGCCTCCAAATTGGTTGATGGTCAAGTGGCAGTTGTTGCCGCACAGGCCGCAGTTGACCGATTTGGAAGTATAAGAGAATTCTTTTAACTCCTGGGCCGAAAGAAGATCCGACCGGTCTTTCCCTAGATCCCGGGCGTACAAGGCCGCACCAAAGGCGCCCATGAGTCCCGCGATGGTGGGTCGGATAACCTCCACCCCCAGTTCCTTTTCAAAGGAACGGAGCACGGCATCGTTCAGGAAGGTGCCGCCTTGAACCACCACATGCCGGCCCAAATCAGAAGCGCTGGCCACACGGATGACCTTATAAATGGCATTCTTGACCACGCTGATGGAGAGGCCCGCCGAGATATCGTCCACCCCGGCGCCCTCCTTCTGAGCTTGTTTGACCGACGAATTCATAAATACCGTGCAGCGGGAACCCAGATCCACCGGATGCTTGGCGAAAAGCCCCAGCTTTGCGAAATCAGCGATGGAGTATCCAAGCGCCTTGGCAAAGGTTTCGATGAAGGATCCGCAGCCGGAGGAGCAAGCTTCGTTTAACATGATGCTGTCCACAGCGCCGTTGCGGATTTTAAAGCATTTCATATCCTGGCCGCCGATGTCCAGGATAAAGTCCACATCTGGATTAAAGTGCTGGGCGGCTTTCAAATGGGCCACTGTTTCTACCAGTCCGGCGTCACAGTTAAAGGCGTTTTTGATAAGGTCTTCACCGTATCCCGTAACGGCGCTCCCTTTGATGGTGACGCGATCGTCACAGGTTTCATAGATTTTCTTGAGCTCCTGCTCCACAATAGCCACGGGATTGCCCTGGTTGGAGGCGTAATAGCTGTAAAGCAAACCGCCTTGCGGGGTAATGAGCACTAATTTAGTAGTAGTGCTGCCGGCATCCACGCCCAGATAAGCATCCCCTTGGTAGGTGGCGAGGTCCATTTGGGGAACTGTATTGGAATTATGGCGTTTTTGGAAATCCTCATATTCCTTCTGGGAGGAAAACAGCGGCTCCAAGGTATTCTGGATGCTGACCTGCTCGGTGGAATTTTCCAACAAAGACAGCACTTCTTCATAGGACAAGGTTTTCAGCTTGCCACTGTAGAGAGCTGCGCCGATGGACACAAAGCAATCGGCATTTTCCGGGAAAATAGCGTTTTCCGGGGAAAGATGCAACGTCTCCACAAACCGCTTTCTCAAGCCTTTGAGGAAGAAGAGGGGCCCCCCTAAGAATACCACTTTCCCCTCAATACGACGGCCCTGAGCTAATCCCGCCACCGTCTGGTTGACCACCGCCTGGAAAATAGAGGCGGCGACGTCCTCCTTGCGGGCGCCTTGGTTGAGCAGAGGCTGGATGTCGGTTTTGGCAAACACGCCGCAGCGGGAGGCGATGGAATAAATCTTCTCATACCCTTCGCTCAACTTGTCCAGCTCGTCGGGGGTGACGGCCAACAAAGTGGCCATTTGATCGATAAAGGCCCCGGTACCGCCAGCGCAAGTACCGTTCATGCGCTCTTCCAAGCCTCCCTGGAAAAAGATGATTTTGGCATCCTCACCGCCCAATTCCACCACGACGTCGGTATCGGGTAAGAAGTGGTCGATGGCACCGGCGGTAGCAAACACCTCCTGGACAAATTCCAGATTACAAGTCTTAGCCACGCCCAAACCGGCCGATCCCGTCACCGCCACGTGGATCTGATGTCCTTTGAGCAGGTTTTCCACGCGATGCAGCATCTCCGCCGCTTTTTCGCGCACTTTGGAATAATGGCGTTCATAAGCCTTAAACAAAATCTGATCCTGATGGTCCAGCACCGCGATCTTTACGGTGGTGGATCCAATGTCGATGCCTACTCTCATATCCATACTCAAACTTCTCCCTGAAACAAATCGATGGTTAAAACGGTTAAGATGTCATCAAATTATCAATACCTTATTATAGCACGCAAACATTTGATGTCAAACCACAATAACCACCAGCAGGGGAAAAAGTTGATCCCCATTTTCTCCGTATTTTGTAACAATTTCTTTTGTTTTCCTTTGTATAAAATCTATAATGAAACAAAGTGTGAAATGTTCGGGGTTTTGTGTCAAACAATTGACAAACGACGCAGTTTCTATCATAATAAGATTACTTACCTTTAATATTATTATGAGTAGCAGTAGAAAGGAGCTCGTAACGTATGGGACTCACTTTAGCGCAAAAGATCATCTCTGCCCATTTGCTCAGCGGCAAACCGGAAGTCGGTCAGGAAATCGGCCTGAAAATCGACCAGACCCTGACCCAGGACGCCACCGGCACCATGGCTTATTTGGAATTTGAAGCCATGGGGGTGGATCGTGTCAAAACCGAGCGTTCGGTGGCCTATATCGACCACAATACCCTTCAGTCCGGCTTTGAAAACGCGGACGATCATCGTTATATCCAGTCCATCGCCAAAAAACACGGTATTTATTTTTCCCGCCCCGGCAACGGCATCTGCCATCAGGTGCATCTGGAGCGCTTCGGAAAACCCGGCAAGACTCTGATCGGTTCTGACAGCCACACCCCCACCGGCGGCGGTATCGGTATGCTTGCCTTTGGCGCCGGCGGTCTGGACGTTGCAGTGGCTATGGGTGGCGGCCCTTACTACATCTCCATGCCCAAAATGGTGCGGGTCAATTTGACTGGCAAGCTCTCCCCCTGGGTCTCTGCCAAGGACGTGATCCTGGAAGTGCTGCGCATCATGAGCGTCAAAGGCGGCGTGGGCAAAATCATCGAGTACGGCGGCGAAGGCGTAGGCTCCCTCAGCGTGCCGGAGCGCGCCACCATCACCAACATGGGCGCTGAATTGGGCGCCACCACCTCCATCTTCCCGTCGGATGATATCACCCGTTCTTTCCTGGCCGCACAGGGCCGTGAAGAGGATTGGGTAGAACTGCTGCCCGATGCCGACGCTCAGTATGATGAAGTGATTGACATCGATCTTTCCGCCCTGCGTCCCGCTGCCGCTATGCCCCACAGCCCCGACAATGTCAAGGCCGTGGAAGATATCGGTTCCATCAAGGTGGATCAGGTGGTTATCGGCTCCTGCACCAACTCCTCCTACCTGGATTTGATGCGTGTGGCCGCCATCCTCAAGGGCAAGACGGTTTGTCCCAGCGTCAGCTTGGCTATCGCCCCTGGTTCCAAACAAGTGTACCAGATGCTGGCTGAGAACGGCGCTTTGGCCGATATCATCGGCGCCGGTGCCCGCGTTTTGGAATGCGCCTGCGGTCCCTGCATCGGCATGGGCCAGTCCCCCAATTCGGCCGGCGTCAGCCTGCGCACCTTTAACCGCAACTTCCTAGGCCGTTCCGGTACTGCCGATGCACAGGTTTATCTGGTTAGCCCCGAGACAGCCGCAGCTTCGGCTCTCACCGGCGTGCTGACCGATCCCCGCACCTTGGGCGATGCAGTGGACATTGAATTGCCCAAGACCTTCCTCATCAACGACAATATGGTGGTGGAACCGGCTTCCCCGGAAGAGGCCGACAAGGTGGAGATTCTCCGCGGTCCCAACATCAAGCCTTTCCCTCAGTCGGAACCTCTGGCCCAGACCATTGAGGCTAAGGCCCTTCTCAAGGTGGGCGACAACATCACCACCGATCACATCATGCCTGCCGGCGCCAAGATCCTGCCCTTCCGCAGCAACATCCCCCATCTTTCCAACTTCTGCTTCACCGTGTGTGACCCGGAATTTCCAGCCAGAGCCAAGGCCGAAGGCAAAGGCATCATCATCGGCGGCTCCAACTATGGCCAAGGTTCCTCCCGCGAACACGCGGCGCTGGTCCCGTTGTATTTGGGCATTAAGGCGGTTATCACCAAATCCTTTGCCCGCATCCATCAGGCCAATCTGGTCAATGCAGGCATCCTGCCCCTGACCTTTGACAATGAAGCCGATTATGATACCATCGATCAAATGGATGAACTGGTTCTGCCCGATATCCGCACCATTGTGGAAAAAGGCGGACAAGCCATCCTTGAAAATAAAACCAAAGGAACGCAAATCAAAGTCAACTGTGCGTTGTCCGACCGTCAGCGCGCTATGATGTTGGCCGGCGGCCTTCTCAATTATACAAGGGAACAAGCCAAATGATTCATCATCAATAAGGAGGATCTCGATTATGGATATGGAACAAAAAATTGCCGCTGCCCATGAGCAGTTTGACAAGGTCATCCGCTCCCAGCTTGCCCGCGTGGAACGCATGGCGGAACAGAAGGATTTCATTGATTACGATAAGCTGGATAAACTGACCATCGGCGTATGCGGTGGTGACGGCATCGGCCCGGTCATTACCAAGGAATCGGCCCGTGTGCTGGAGTACCTGCTGGACGACGAAGTCAAAAGCGGCAAGGTGGAATTTAAGGTTATCGACGGCCTGACCATCGAGCATCGCGCCGAAGTGGGCAAGGCCATCCCGGACGATGTCCTGGAAGAGCTGAAGCAGTGCCCCGTCATCCTCAAAGGCCCCACCACCACTCCCCGCGCCGGCGATCCCTGGCCCAATATTGAATCGGCTAACGTTGCCATGCGCAAAGAGTTGGATCTGTTTGCCAACGTCCGTCCCGTCAAGGTGCCGGAGAAAGGCATCGACTGGACCTTCTACCGTGAAAACACCGAAGGCGCCTATGCCTTGGGCTCCCAGGGCGTCCATGTGACCGATGATCTGTCGGTGGACTTTACCGTCACCACCACCGAGGGTACCGAACGTATCGCTCGTCTGGCCTATGAGTATGCCCACAAGGCTAAAAAGGGCAAGGTATCCATCATCACCAAGGCAAATGTGGTCAAGACCACCGATGGTAAGTTCCTCAAACTGTGCCAGGAAATCGGCAAAGAGTATCCGGATATCGTCACCGACGACTGGTACATCGATATCACCACCGCTAAGCTTATCGACGAAAAACGCCGCCGTGACTTCAAGGTGTTTATCCTGCCCAACCTGTACGGCGACATCATCACCGATGAAGCCGCCGAGTTCCAGGGCGGCGTCGGCACCGCCGGCAGCGCCAACATCGGCAAACGCTATGCCATGTTTGAAGCCATCCACGGTTCTGCCCCCCGCATGGTGGCCGAAGGCCGCGATAAATACGCCGATCCCTGCTCTATGCTGCGTGCAACCGTTATGCTTCTATCCCACATCGGCCGTCAGGAGAAGGCCGATCTGCTGGAACAGGCTTTGGACATCTGCATGTTCAAAGAGAAAAAATTGGTCATCACCGGCCGCGACAACGGCGCTACCTGCCGCGAATTTGGTGATTATGTGATGGAGACCATCAAAGCTCTACAAGAGCAGAAATAAAGGTTGGTTTTTTCATGAGTACGAAGCGCGACAATATCTCTCTTTCGGTGATACGACGCCTTCCACGGTACCATCGTTTCCTCCACGACCTCATGTTAAGCGGCGTCACCCGCATATCATCTCGGGAATTGTCGGAGCGTATGGGGCTCACCGCCTCCCAGATCCGTCAGGATCTCAACTGCTTTGGCGGGTTCGGCCAGCAGGGATACGGCTATATTGTGGAACAGCTCTACGATGAGATTAGCCGTATCCTAGGGGTTGGCAACAATCTGCCTACCATCCTGTTGGGAGCTGGTAATCTGGGTCACGCCATCGCTTCCCACATGGTGTTTGAGGACCGTGGATTTCACCTCATCGGCATTTTTGACCGGGATCCTAACCTGCAAGGGCAGGAAATCAATGGGATCCCCATCTCCAGCGGCGACTGTTTAGAGCAATTCTGCAAGGAACATAAGCCTGTTGTGGCCATCCTCTGCCTGCCGCGGGATGCAGTATTCGATATCGCGAAAAACTTGGTAGAATGGGGCGTGGAAGGTTTTTGGAACTTCAGCCATTTTGACCTATCCCTCCATTTTCCCAATATTGTGGTGGAAAACGTCCATTTGGGCGATAGCCTTCTCACCTTGAGCTACCGTGTCAGCGAACATCAAAAACAAAAGTAGGAACATCTTGACCAAGCCGGACTTTCTACCGAAAGCCCGGCTTTTTCCTTGACTGTTAAGGGTAAGAAAAACAAAGTTTTGTTGTTTCTTCTAAGATTCTATTGTATTCGAGAAGAAAATCTGGTAATATAAAGAAATCAATTCAAGATTGTTGAAAGAAAAGGTGGAGGATTTATGCAGCGTGAAAAATTTTCCTCCCGGCTGGGATTTCTGCTGATCTCAGCTGGATGTGCTATCGGCCTGGGCAATGTGTGGCGTTTCCCCTTTGTCACCGGTAAATATGGCGGTGCCGCCTTTGTCCTGATCTATCTGGTGTTTTTGGTGGCTCTGGGATTGCCCATTATGGTGATGGAATTCGCTGTAGGCCGTGCCAGCCAAAAAAGTGTGGCAAAATCCTTTGACGCCTTGGAACCTCCTGGTTCTAAGTGGCATTTGCACAAATATCCCGCCTTGATCGGCAACTATCTCTTGATGATGTTTTATACCACCATCGGCGGCTGGATGCTCATCTATTGCTTTAAGATGATCTCCGGGGAATTCACCGGTATGGATTCTCAACAAGTTTCAGGGGTATTCCAATCCATGCAGGGAAATCCCGGTTTAATGATCATCGCTATGGCGGTTGTGGTAGTGGCATGTTTTGGGGTATGCTCCGGCGGGCTCCAGAAAGGCGTGGAGAAAATCACAAAGGTGATGATGATATGCCTATTGGCTATTATGGGAGTATTGGCCATCCACTCTATCACTTTACCAGGCGCAGGAGAGGGCCTTACCTTTTACCTCTTCCCCGACTTCTCCAAATTGACCGAAAACGGTTTGTTTAACGCCATTTTTGATGCCATGGGGCAAGCTTTCTTTACGTTGAGCATTGGCATGGGATCACTGGCTATTTTCGGCAGCTATATTGATAAAAAGCATTCCTTGGCTGGTGAAGCTGTCCGAGTTACCATTCTGGATACCGGCGTCGCCCTCATCGCAGGGCTTATTATTTTTCCCGCTTGTTTTACCTTTGGCATCAATCCGGACAGCGGTCCCAATTTGATTTTTGTCACCTTGCCTAACGTCTTTGCCTCCATCCCCGGCGGACAAATTTGGGGCTCTTTATTCTTTGTCTTTTTACTGTTTGCCGCTTTATCCACCATCATCGCAGTGTTTGAAAACATCATCTCCTGTTGGATGGATTTAAAAGGCTGGAGCCGTCGCAAAACAGTGCTCATCAATTTGGTGGCTATTTTAATCCTATCCCTCCCCTGCATCTTGGGCTTTAATCTGTGGAAAGAATTCCAACCCTTTGGAGCCGGCAGTAGTATTTTGGATCTGGAGGATTTCCTGGTGAGCAACAATCTGCTTCCTTTTGGATCCCTGGTTTATCTGTTGTTCTGTACAACCCGTTATGGCTGGGGATGGGACAATTTCCAGAAGGAAGCCAATGCGGGAAACGGACTCAAATTCCCCAAATGGTCTCGGGTATATGTGTCTTATATCCTTCCTATTATTGTAGTTGTCATCTTTGTGCAAGGATATATCGCTAAGTTTTTCCCCCAGCTTTTTGGCGGATAAACCCGCAAAAATACAGAAAGGACCATGCGGCCAAAGAACTGCATGGTCCTTTTTCTCTTAGGGTTTACTGATTGGCATACTCGACAAAACTCAAATCAATATATTCCCAGATATCGTCTGGGGTATCCTCGATGATCCCCAATTCTAACATTTTGTCGCATAAAGCCTTCGCCTGCTCCACAAAATCCTCATCAATCTCCCAGGTTAGCTCTAGATTATCCAGAGAGGCTTTGATGATATCCTGGTCGATCCCGGTTTGCTGAGCCGATTCAGAAGCCCACTTATCGGGATCTTCTTTGAATGAATCGGTCACTTGTTTTTGCGCTTTGACCAAATCCTTGATCATCAAATTCTTTCTCTCAGCGTTTTCCCTGGTGGTCACCAGTACTGAATCGGTCTTGGTGATTTCATCGTCAAAATATGGGGTATCTAGGATTTTTCCTGTCCCATTGGCCACAGCTTGGGAAACATAGGGTTCGATCCCACAATAAGCGTCGATTTCACCGTTTTTGAGCAGTGTTTCCATATTTTCCGGGCTGGCTTCCTGAAGCGTAACGTCATTTTGAGGATCCAACCCAGTTTCATTTAGTAGATTAAGCAGCTGAACGTACTGGGTACTGTCCTTTTGGCAAGCGATTATCTTACCTTCCAGATCGGCCGCCTCTTGGATATCGGAATCGGCCCCCACTACCAAGGCTGATCCTTTGCTGTATAGGCTGCATACAATGACCACCGGTTTCTGATCCATTGCCGCTTCAAGGGCTGACGTCAACGACATTCCACAGGCATCCACTTCGTCGCTTAGGAGCGCCTGTAACTGGTCGCTGGAACTCATAAAATTGGAAACTTCAATCTCGCGTTTGCCGTCCAGATATTGGCTGTAATAATGGGGCTGGAGGGTTTGAGGCAACTGCCAGGTAGCCACACGGGCGGTCTGGTTTGGGTTTTCTGACGACACTACCGTTTTGGAAGAACTTCCGTCTCCCGACTTTCCACAGCCGGTCAAAATCATCGTCAAGGCCAAGGCCACAGCCAAAAGCGCCGATGCTTTCTTCTTTGTCTGGTTCAAACAATCCACTTCCCTTTGTCATGATAGAATGCTTTACCACTAGGATACTCCTTTCCTATGAAAGAAGTATGAAGTATTTCTCTATTTGTGTAAACTGATTTTGAATTTCATTTCAAAGACGCCTAATCCCCTCACTCAAAAAAGCACATCGGAAGGGCAATAAGCCTTCGATGTGCTGTATTAAGTGCCCTTAGCCTCTGGCCGGGCCCTGATAGACGATAGCGATGGCATCCGGCCCTGTATTGGTAGTGATGGCACATCCCAGATAAAAAACACATTCGGGTGGATAACCCATCTCCTTCTCACAAAGAGCTGCCAACCTCTCGCCGTTTTCCCAGTCGGTTGTTCCAATACGATACGGGGTGTGGCCGTCCTTATGCTCTTTTGCGTAATTCACCAAAGCCGGAAGAACCTGCTTATCCCCACGGACCTTAGAGCGGACAATGGATTCCCCATCAATCAGGCTGATGATGGGACGCAGGCCTAGTAAATCACCTGCAAAGGCGGCCGCAGCTGATACTCGCCCCGACTGCTTAATATATTTCAGGGTATAGGCGGTCAATAAAATCTCCACCCGGCTGAAGATATCCTTTAAATAGGCAACCACCTGCTCCACGGACCGGCCTTCCTGAATCATCTCGGCTGCTCTGCATACCGGTCCGCCATATCCCATGGAATACGTGCGGCTATCGATAATATGAATGTTGATTGCGCTTTCCGGATTTTCCGCTTTAAATTGACGCAATGCCAACTGGGCGGCATCATTGGTAGCCGAACCGGTGGCATTGATGGTGACCAAAATGACGTCGGTATAACCCTGCTGCTCATAGCTCCCATAAAGCTCCAAAAACTGGAACATAGTGATGTGAGCTGTGCTAGGTACACTGCCGGCCGTACGCAAAATCCCATAGTACTGCTGAGGGGTAAAGTCCACCCGCTCGGTATAACATTTGCCATCGACGGTGATGGCAAAATTTAGTATATTGATATTCAGTTTCTTTTGCAGTTCTTCGGTGATATCACATGCTGAATCGGTGACAATAGCAACCTTCTGCATGATTTTTCAAGCTCCTTTTCCAAAATAAAATAAGGACTGGCGGTTTAGCATCGCCAACGTCTATTTTCTATGAAATTCGCCTTTATTTTTTTGATTATACCATCTTCCCCTTCGATACGTCAACCGCTTGCGCAAATCCCGATGCCAGTCCAAAAAAAGCATTTACCCTCTCATCAATGGAATCTATTTAGGCAATATGTTATGAAATTAGGTTACAGAGTTGTAATTTTATGATATTTTTTTAATTATTTGCGTTTAACAACCCAGTTGGTCATAAATTGTTCAGATTTATATGGTAAAATAAGAATTATTTAATTGAAAGTTATGAAGGAGAGTGATGTCACATGTCGAATGCATTCAATGTAAATTATTCTGAAATCACGCCCCAAATCCGTGAGTTGACTCAGCTGTGTTTGGATAATAGCGCCATCGATCCCTCCTTATACACAAAATACAAAGTCAATCGAGGACTTCGTGACCTTAATGGCAAAGGTGTTTTGACCGGCCTGACTGAGATTTCCGAAATCAAATCCAGTGAGGTTGTGGATGGCGAAACCGTCCCCTGTGAAGGCAAGCTCTATTACCGCGGTATTGATATTGAAGAAATTGTGGGCGGTTTTATTCGGGAAAAACGCTTTGGTTTTGAGGAAACTACTTATTTGCTTTTGTTTGGCAACCTGCCGAATAAGGATCAGTTGGATCATTTTACCCAGATCTTATCTAATTACCGTTCCCTCCCCACCAGTTTTGTGCGGGATATCATCATGAAAGCCCCGTCGCCGGATATGATGAATACGTTGGCCCGCAGTGTCCTTACCCTGTATTCCTACGATTCCAATGCAAACGATATCAGCATTCCCAATGTGCTGCGCCAGTGCTTGCAGCTCATCGCCTTGTTCCCATTGCTGTCGGTCTACGGCTACCAGGCCTACAGCCACTATCATGACGGCAAAAGCTTATTCATTCACAATCCCCTGCCGGAGCTTTCCACCGCAGAAAATATTTTGCGTATCCTTCGCCCGGATGAAAAATATACCGAGTTGGAAGCCCGCATTTTAGACCTGGCTTTGGTTTTGCATGCGGAACACGGCGGCGGCAACAACTCCACCTTCACCACCCATGTGGTTTCGTCTTCGGGTACTGATACTTATTCGGTCATCGCTGCATCTTTGGGTTCTTTGAAAGGTCCCAAACACGGCGGCGCCAACATTAAGGTTGTCCAGATGTTTGAAGATATGAAGAAAAATCTGTCTGACTGGACGGACGAAGACGCTGTGGCTGATTATCTCAAAAAATTGCTCCACAAGCAGGCGTTTGATAAAGCCGGCCTCATCTACGGTATGGGGCACGCCGTTTATTCTCTGTCCGACCCCAGGGCCAACATCTTTAAAAAGTTTGTTAAGAGTTTGTCGGAAGAAAAGGGATTGACCGATGAATTCCAGCTGTATTCTACGGTGGAACGTCTGGCGCCGCAGATTATCGCTGAAGAACGCAAGATCTATAAGGGCGTCAGCGCTAATATTGACTTCTACAGCGGCTTTGTTTATAGTATGCTCAATCTGCCGCTGGAACTGTACACCCCTATTTTTGCTATTTCTCGTATCACAGGTTGGAGTGCCCATCGCATTGAGGAATTAATCAATGCCGGCAAAATTATCCGCCCGTCCTACAAAAATGTGGCTCCTCGTCGGGATTACATTCCCATTGCCCAGCGTTGATTGATTTGATCCGTAATAAAAAACCGCTTCCTGTCCTTGGAGGATAAGAAGCGGTTTTTTATTATTCACAATCATATTACGGCTTACATCTTTGGCAGGGGGAACAATTCATCCCCATAGCCTCTTTACGAGTATAGGCAGTGGCATAGTGTTGAGGACGGATCTTTTTTACCTCACGGCAGGTAGGACGATGGAATTTCCTCGTATTGGTGCTGAGAATATAGGGAGCAGGTGGCATAAGTGCGGTTTTCTTCAGTTGTGCTTGCCCCTCCTGTTCCGATTGGGCTGGGATCCCCTCTACATATCCAGGAGATAAGGGCGATTCCTTTTGCCGATCCTCTGCTGGATCGGTTTCTGTTATCCGATCCAAAACCTGAACCGCCTGTCTCTGAACAATTTGGGGAACCACTGTATTTTTATCGTCCTCGGCGGCAGGAGACGGTTGTTGTGAAATTGACGCAGTTTTCGGGGCATCATATACAGGGGGCTTTGGCTCTGCATGAAAACAGTCCTTTTCCTGCAATGTTTCCTTTAAAAGCAGCGCCGCCAGGGGGCCTTTCCCCTTGGAAGCCCGTCCCGCTAAAAAGGCTACTATCGAAACCGCTACAAAAGCTCCTGCCAAAAGAAAACCTCTCTTTTTCATCTGCACCCCTCCCTCCTACTGTTTTGTCGGATCCTTACGTGCTAGAATTACCGTTTTTCTTTTCTATTCTTACAATATAGAATCCACAATCCATCCAACAACAGGTTGCGGTTATAAATCACCTTTTCCTTGCAGTAGGGGACGAACATCTCCGCTAACCCTCCTGTGGCCACCGCCGTCACGGGTTTTGATAACTCTTCATTGACTCGTTGGATCAAACCATCGATCATAGCGGCGGTAGAATACACGATCCCTGACCGCATACAATCCACTGTATTGGTACCGATCAAGCTGCGCGGCGCTTCCACTCCCACGTGGGGCAGCTGGCTGGTTCGGCTGGCCAGTGCCTCCAGAGAAAGAGAGGCGCCTGGGATAATCATGCCGCCAATATAACGTTTTTGTTGGTCGATGATGCTCATGGTGGTAGCTGTCCCCATATCAAAGATGGCAATAGGCGCTTCATACTGATGGCAGGCGGCTACGGCGTCCACTACCAGATCGCCTCCCAGTTGGCCCGGGTGATCCATCACAATGTTAAGTCCGGTTTTAAGCCCCGCCCCCACCATGAGGGGACTCTTGCCTGTGACATTCTCTACGGCATGTCTCATGGCCTGGGACAATCCCGGCACCACCGACGAAACAATACCCCCCTCTAGTGCAGAACCGTCAATGCCACGCATCTTTAAAAGTTCATGGAGGATAAGAGTATATTCATCGCCTGTCTTTAATCGGTTGGTGGCGATACGGGCTGTCATCCGGATCTCCCCATCCTCGATACATCCCATCACAATGTTGGTGTTTCCCACATCAATCGCAAGAATCATCCTAGTTTACCCCTTTCCCTATCATGCTCGTTTTGTGGCAGTCAAGATGCCTTTTCCGATGGCTGTCACCAAAACGGCCGCTACCACTGTCTCGGCTACGCCGTTGGTGCCCACTACACCCAAAATGCCGGCCAATACCATGGTTGTCTCAATGCCTTTGGCCGCTGCATAAGCATCCTGGAACAAAAGGTACATCAGGCCCATAACAAGCGCCGTATTGAGCACAGAACCTACGATACCAGCTGTGGCAAGCGCCAACGTATTCTTTCCCTTTCTCATCTTTTGAATTCCTTGGAATACAAGCCCCGGCACGATGCCCACTAGGATCCGAGGGACAAAACAGATAACAAGTGCCAATGGGGAACCCGTCGCCTGCCCCGGCACGGGGATAAACGGCGAGAATGCAAAGGATAAAACCGCCGGCGTCATCGTGTTGGAAATCAGGCTTACGAGGCCGAAGGTGGTGCCTAGTACAGCACCCTTTTTGGGGCCCAGCAGCACGCTTCCCAAAATGACTGGTACATGTACACAGGTGGCTTTGATCAAACCAAGAGGGATCATGCCCAATGGCGTCATTCCCAGGACAAAGGTAATGGCCACAAAAAGAGCCAATAATACAAAGTCCCGGTACTTGGATGTGGTGGTCTTCTGATTCATTTTGATTACCTCCTGCTGCTGTTCCCACCTATAGCGGGATACAGCGCAAATTTATGCTTATTATTATACCTTATTTTCCCCCGTTAAATCAACATGAAATACAAATTTTGGTAAATCGACACCCGTTTTGCTGGAATACTGCCAACTTATTGCAATCTTTTGCCAATCCCTTTATAATAAAATCATCGGAAACGCTCTTCTTAAAATTCGATGGAAAATATCCTTTTCCCTAATTTCTTCGGAGGTGAGCCCTTTGTTGTTATCTGGAAAACATATTCTATTGGGTGTGTGCGGTGGAATCGCCGCTTACAAGGCCGCTGCTTTAACCAGTATGCTGACAAAGCAAGGGGCCGTTGTCCACCCCATCCTGACGCAAAATGCCACGCAGTTTGTCTCCCCCATCACCTTTGAGGGGGTTTCGGGCCAGCGTTGTTTTACCGATACCTTCGATCGCAACACCGATTTCCGCGTCCCCCATATTAAACTTGCTCAGATGGCCGATGCTGTTTTGGTTGCCCCCGCTTCGGCCAATACCATCGCCAAATTAAGCCACGGTTTGGCCGATGATATGCTGACCAGTACGTTGCTTGCCTGCCGGTGTAAAAAGCTAATCGCCCCTGCCATGAATACTGCTATGTTTGAAAATCCAGTGACGCAGGACAATCTCAAAAAACTGGCCCATTATGGATGGACCATCATTGAGCCTGCATACGGCCATTTAGCCTGTGGGGATACCGGAGCCGGTAAAATGCCGGAGCCGGAATATCTCCTCCAATGCATGCTGTTCCACTTGGCGGAGCAGAAGGATATGACCGGATTAAACGTCTTAGTCACAGCCGGCCCTACTCGGGAGGCGCTGGATCCCGTGCGTTATCTGACCAATCATTCCTCTGGCAAAATGGGATATGAACTGGCTGTCAATGCCGCCCGGCGAGGCGCTCACGTCACTTTGGTGACGGGATCCCAGCAGTTGCCCGATCCGCCTTTTGTGGATGTGGTTCATGTAGACAGCGCCCAGGATATGTTCGACGCTGTCACCGCTGTCAGCCACCAGCAGGAAATGCTGGTCTTTGCCGCCGCTGTGGCTGATTATCGTCCGGCTTCTGTATCGCAACAAAAAATAAAAAAATCTTCCGATTCTACCGCCTTGGAGTTGGTCCGTACCCCTGATATTTTGCAGACGGTGGGGCTCTCCAAAAAGCCGGGACAATTGATCTGTGGTTTTTCCATGGAGACCCAGGACCTTCTGGACAATTCCCAGGCAAAGCGGAAGAAGAAAAATGCTGATTTAATGTGTGCAAACAGCCTTCGTGAAAAGGGCGCCGGTTTTAGTGTGGATACCAACATCATCACCCTGATTTCAGATCAGGGCATAGAAAAGCTTCCCCTTCTCTCGAAATACGACGCAGCTCGAAAAATTTGGGATACCCTGCTTGAAATGCGTTCCTCCGCTAACCAGTAATTCCCACTATCTATGACATAAAAAAGGTTCATTCTTTTGTATAGAATGAACCTTTTTTATGTCAATCAATATTCGATTTTTCAAAATCACACCTTGGCCTCTATTTTTTCAGCTTGAGGACGAGCACTGATTTGCACCGCTTCTCTCTCCTCCATAACAAACACCTTCTGTTTTGACAAACCGGTGAGTTGTTCGATTTCCTCCATATATTTATCAACCACAATGCGGCGGTCAAACTTCCGCTCCACTCTGCGGCGGGCATTCAGGCCCATACGTTCCCGATCGCTGTTGGACATCTGAATAAAACGTTCCACTCGGTCAAGAAGCTGATCCATTTTTTTTGCTTCAAACAAAAAGCCGGTCCGGCCATTGTCCACTGTCTCGCGGCATCCGCTGCGGGTGGTGGTGATGACGGGACGTCCGCAAGCCTCTGTTTCCAAACAAGCATTGGACATCCCCTCCGGATAATAAGAAGGATGAATGGTACAGTGGCTCTTTTCCACAAAGGGACGAATGTCCCGTTGCATGCCATGGTACTGAATGATCCCCTGCTTCTCTAGTTCTTTCAGTTTTGTCTCGTACTCTTCTTCACAAAAACCAAGAACATGGAACCGGGTATATGGATACTTCTTCCGCATGATCTGCGCCGTCTCTAGATACTCGTCAATTCCCTTTTCCTTCATCACACGGGCCATAAATAAAAATTCAAGAGTGTCATCCGATGGATATTTTGTCACTTGGAACTGTTCCAAATTTACACCTGATCCAGGCAGCATCTTATGTTTACCCATGGCAATACGGCGTTTTTCAAAAAATTGACGATTTTCTTCATTCTGGAAAAAAACACAGTCTACTTTGCGGAAAGCCAGCCGATAAAGGCCTACTGTGACTTTCTGCACCAGGCCTGGATTTTCCACTGCACTTCCTAATCCCGTGATATTTGCAACATAAGGGATCCCCAAAATCTGAGCAGCCAATCCACCATATATATTGGGTTTAATGGTATAGGTCAGCACGATATCTGGACGGATCTTACGCATACACTGAATGTATTTTTTCAAAAGAACGAAGTCTTTGATTGGATTGGTTCCGCGACGATCGGTAGGAATATCTACAAAATGGCATCCCATCTCTGTGAGATAGTCGACCTTTTTCCCATAAGGTAAGGCGATATGTACTTCATATCCTTCTTGTAGGAGGCGTTCTACCAGTTCCCGACGGAAATTGTAGATGACCAAATCGCTATTACCAATTAACAGTACTTTTTTTATCATACCAGAAACAACCTCCGTGTCCAATCGACATTTCCTTTGGGTTACACAGGTTTGACTGTTCCCGCTGGTTCTCATTGCTTATATAAGAAACCTTTGCCTAAAAATGTCAAATTTTTTATTCTATTATATTATTTTGACACCGTCCCCCCTAGGTAGGAGAAAAGAAGTATTTTCTATCTTCTTTGCCACCGGTGTGACTCTATTATATTCCCTTTGGGACAAAAAGTCAAATATCCAAAAAAATAAAAACAATTTAGCAGAAAATCTATTGATTGTGTGCAAACTTCTTCCTTTGTTTAGAACATAACCCAACCTTTATACTAGGATTATAGGATAATATTTTACTTTTTCCAATTTACTCCTTTTTCCTTTTGGTTTTGCTTGGATTTTTATCCATAAATTTATTTAATTTCCATAAATTTTATTTATAAATCTGTAAAGATACAAAAATAAAACCTCCCAGGCTTTTAAACCTAGGAGGTTTGGATTCTCAATAATTAGTTGGAGTATTTGCTGGGATTGAGACGGATGCCAGGACCCATGGTCGAAGCAATGACCAAGGACTTCATATACTGACCCTTTGCGGCAGCCGGCTTAGCCTTTGCGACAGCGCCAACTAAAGCTTCAAAGTTTTCACCCAATTTCTCTACGCCAAAGGAAATCTTTCCAATGGGGCAGTGGATGATATTGGTCTTATCCAAGCGGTACTCAATCTTACCAGCCTTAGCTTCTTTAATAGCTTTGGCTACATCGGGGGTAACGGTACCAGCCTTGGGGTTGGGCATCAAGCCGCGGGGACCGAGAACCTTACCCAAACGGCCGACAACGCCCATCATGTCGGGAGTGGCGATTACCACGTCAAAATCCATCCAGCCTTCGCCCTGGATCTTGGCAACGGTATCCATATCACCGATATAGTCAGCGCCTGCATCCTGAGCCAGCTGGACATTGTCGCCCTTGCAGAAAGCCAGAACGCGTACCGATTTACCGGTACCATTGGGGAGGACAATAGCGCCGCGGACCTGCTGGTCAGCATGACGGCTATCGACACCCAATTTAATATGAACTTCCAAAGTTTCATCGAACTTAGCTTTGGCGGTCTTAATGGCCAGTTCCAGAGCCTCATCCCTGTCATAGAGCTTCTGTCTATCGATCAGTTTCTCGGAATCCGTATATTTCTTACCGTGTTTCATTAGCGTTTCCTCCTGTTGAGTGGTATAGCGGATGAAGTTCCTTCCACCCGGGCGTCTTACTCTTCTACCGTGACGCCCATGCTGCGAGCGGTACCAGCGATCATGGACATAGCACTCTCAATGTTCGCAGCGTTGAGGTCGGGCATTTTATGCTCTGCGATTTTGCGGATATCTTCTTTCGAAATGGTGGCAACCTTTGTCTTGTTAGGGACGCCGGAACCGCTTTCGATGTTGCAGGCCTTCTTAATGAGGACGGCTGCGGGCGGGGTCTTGGTAACAAAGGTGAAGGAACGGTCTGCATAAACCGTGATGATAACCGGAATGATCATTCCGACTTCGCCCTTGGTGCGTTCATTAAATTCCTTTGTGAACGCCATAATGTTGACACCGTGCTGGCCGAGCGCAGGACCTACAGGGGGGGCAGGAGTGGCTTTCCCTGCCGGAATCTGCAACTTAATGTAACCTGTGACCTTTTGAGCCATTTGTTTGCACCTCCATAGTAACGTGGTAAATGGCGGAAAACCTCCTATTGGTTTTCCTCCCACCGGGGAGGGGTCGCTCCCCAACGCGCCTTATAAAGCGCGCATAATAAGCGCTCTTTTCTGAGCGCATATTACCGTTTTTTAGAACCAGCGGCTATTAATCATTGACTGGTTCCACTTGATCCAGCTCCAGTTCCACCGGTGTCTCCCGGCCAAACATGGAGATGGTAACGCGGACATTGTTCTGCTCCACGTTAATTTCCTCGACAATACCAATAAAGCCTTCCAAAGGCCCGTCCATAATGCGGACGTTGTCGCCCACTGCATAGTTGACCACAATTTCCTTTTTCTCAACACCCAGCGCCAAGACCTCTTCTTCGGTCAATGGGATGGGCTTGGAATCCGGTCCGACAAAGCCGGTACATCCGCGCGTATTGCGCACCACATACCAACTGTCGTCGGTCATGACCATCTTGACCAATACGTATCCGGGAAAAAGCTTGTGCTCCACTTCCCTCTTTTTATTGTCCTTAATTTCTGTGACAATCTCAGTCGGAACGCGGATCTCTTGGATGAGATCGTGAAGCTTACGATTTTCCACCAGTGTACGAAGGTTAGTAGCCACCTTGTTTTCGTACCCGGAAAACGTATGGACTACATACCATCTAGCAGAATCGGACATGTACTCTCAACGCCTTTCCGGCCTTAGCCTTTAAGTGAAAGCAGCCAGGATAGTAAGGCACTCAGACCCCAGTCAAGCAGCCAGATAAAAATACCAACAGCAATTACCATCACAATGGTAACTAAGGTATGATTGATAACCTGCTTGCGGGTCGGCCATACGATTTTCTTAAATTCACTGGCATAACCGCGGAAGAACTTGGCGATCCCAGAACCCATCTTCTTCAAGCTGAACCGGGACTTGGACTTTTCTTGAGTAGTTGCTTCAGGCATGATAATTCCTCCAGTCCGGCCCTTACTTTGTTTCCTTATGAAGGGTGTGTTTGCGGCAGAAACGACAATACTTCTTCATTTCCAACCTGTCGGGATCGTTCTTCTTGTTTTTCATCTTGTTGTAGTTGCGTTGCTTGCATTCCGTGCAAGCCAGGGTGATCTTGACTCTCATGACGGCACCTCCCGTAATCTCCGGAATAAATTTAGCCTCCCTCACCAGGGCAAAAAAATAAACCCCTTTAGAGGTACTAATACTATACCATATCCTGTATGTTTCGTCAAGGGTGTTTCGCTATTTCTCACCGTTCTTTCAAAAACATCGTGAAAAAGCAAACTATTTTACATTATAATCCTTGCTAATCTAAGAATTATAATTGTAGGGCACCCTATTTTAGTATTAAAGGAAAATTGTTCAAAAAAAGTAAAAAAAGTAATTGACATCTTCTTTTCTTTATGGTAGTATAAATAACACTGTGATTGAGATAGGGAGAGGTGTCCGAGCGGTTTAAGGAGCTGGTCTTGAAAACCAGTGACACGTAAGTGCCAAGGGTTCGAATCCCTTCCTCTCCGCCACACCGTTCTTTTCAATATTATTTTTTATTAATTTACCATTCGGAGAAATACCCAAGTGGTGAAGGGGCTCCCCTGCTAAGGGAGTAGGCTGGGTGACTGGCGCGAGGGTTCAAATCCCTCTTTCTCCGCCAGCGGCGAATCGCCGCAGACAAATTGCGCACCTCACGTAAGTGGGGTGCGTTTTGTTTTTCTCCCGCGTTTTTAACGGGTATCTATTTCGTAACAACATAATGGCGTGACAGAATAGATGTCACGCTATTTTTTTAGGTTGCGTGCGGGTTTGAGGGCTTTGGGGAGCAAGAATTCCCGAAGCGGGTTACCCATAGATATTTAAACCTAAAATTGCAAATAGATCCGTATCAGTGGGATCTCCGCCTGATTTTTCAGGATAGGAACCCAGATTTTTTTGCGTTTTACCACTTTTTTCCTGTTATTGGATTGATAGATCGTCACAATGGTTCTCCTAAACGCTTTACTGTAACCATATTGGGTTAGACGATTTTATTCTACATAGCATTCTTCCTTCCCGATCCTCTTCTTGCCTGTTTTTTTAGGGTGAATCCGCCCAGGACGGTATCGGTAGCAGAGTCTCTATGTTGTAATTTGTTTTTTCTGTCCCTCCTTTCTAATTACCTGAATCAACTGCCGTTTCCAATAATCTCATATTGTTTCAAAAGCACAAAACAGGTATAATCACTCTGGTCATAAAAACGAAAATTCTTACGAAAGGACAGGAATGAGGAATGATTAAAATAAGAGCCTTGCTGGCAGTATTTCTTGTGACATGCGGACTCTTATTGGGGAGTACGGCAGTCGCAGCGATAGAAGTCATACAGCCGGTCCTTGTGGCCGGCGACACCACCGTCAGAAAGGGACAAGAAATCGAGTTTGTCTTTTCCCTTGACGGCAATGACGATACAAACACAGGCGTCAATGCACTAAAGGGAATATTGGAGTACGACCCGGATATTTTCGAGCAGCCGGCACAGGAGGATTTTGAGCCGCTGGAGCCCTGGGAAAGCGTCTATTACAATCCGGAGAATGGGCAGTTTGTTCTCTTCAGACGGACCAATGATGCGGATCACGGAGCTATCCTGCGGATCAATCTGACAGCAAAGGAAACTCTTCCGGCAAAAGATCTATATGTGGGTGTAAGCGGACTGTCTATCTCCGGAGGAAAAGAGGACCTTTTCCCCATGGACGTAGAGATAAAACTCAGCGCGATTTCTCAACAACGTCCGGTCGGATCGGATCCGGATGCTGATGTGGAACAGACGCCTCCGGAAAATATCCTAGAAAACGGACCGATTCAACTGGAAAATTTTGTTGATTCACAGGAAGGCCAAATCCAGCAGGAACACCTTTCCGATGCAGAAGAGGGACAGATTCAGTTGGAAGGTTTTACCGAGATGGAAGAAGGTCAGGCGCCTTTGACCCCTGTCGAGGAGGAAAAAGGCCAAATCCAGTTGGAAAACGGTCAGGCCGCAGCAGAGGATCAAGAGGCTTTTTCCGGAACGATTCCATTCGTCTTATGCGCTGTGGCGGCGCTTTTGATGGTCGGCATCCTGGTGATTGTTCGAACCAAAAAGGGGCGCACCGGCGGGATACGGATGCTGACGTGGGCCATCCTCATCGCCGCTATGACCACATTCGCAGCCGGCAGCGTCTACGCCTTTGCTGGAAAGGGCGACCTAAACGGCGACGGCACGGTGGATTACACCGACGTAGCCCTGCTGCAAAAGCATCTGATTGCGTTGCAGCCTTTGTCCGAAACCAAACGCAATGGGGCGGACATGAATTCCGATGGGAAACTGACGGTCACGGATCTGTCTTTGTTGATCCGCAAAATTGAAAAGACGGTGGACTACCAAGTAAACATCACTTCCACCATGGACCGGTACCATTATGAAAAGCAGGAGGAAATTCCCCTACAGTTTTCCGCCGAGGTTTCCCACGGCGCCAAAATCCAGGGGGTTACAGTCAACGGCACAGAGTACGAGGTGCAAAAGGCAGAGGGAAGTTCCGCCTACACCGTGCAGCTTACAGCATCCGACGCGCCAGGCGTGCAGAGGTTCCACCTTACCAAAGCCACTCTCAGCACCGGTCAAGAAGTGGATATCGACCACATGGAAACCATCGATGTGCTAAAATCCACCCCTTCGATTGAGAATTTTCTCGCGGAGGAATTGACCGATACCGCGCAGATGAAGGTCTCTTTCCTTTTAAAAGACGAGGACTCCGCTTTGACGTCCTCCGCCATAGAGGTTCTCAAGAGCGTAGACGGAGAATTTACCAGGGTTGACATAAAGGAAACCTCTGCCGGTGAAAATGAGTTTCTTCTGGATCTGGAGGAGGATACCGCCTATACCATCCACCTTTCTGCAAAGTACAACCGGGATTCGGACGAGCTGGAGACTGAAGAGGATCACAGCGGAAGTTTGGCTGTGATGAAGGAAATCCAGCTTAACATCGACTATCGGTTTTCCTTTGGCAACCTAAAGACGATGTCGGAAGACGGAACCGATACGGAAAAATTCAGCAAAAACCAGCCGGTAGTCCTGTGGTTTGAGAGCGGAAACGCCACTCAGTTTCAACCGGAGCGGGTGGTGGTCAACGGCGATACGTATCCGGTGGAGCCGTCAGGGGATGGGTATTCCGTCGTCCTGGATGGGTTCTCCCAGACCGGGGAAACCGAGATCCGCGTGGAGCAGGTCGTTTTGGAAAACGGAAAAGCCTTCTCTCTGGAAAAGGACAACGTCATCGCCGTCATGATCCTCAAAGAATCCCCGGCCATCACTGAACTTTCCATCCGTGAAGACGCCCAAAACGGACAATTTCACATCGCATTCCGGTTGACAGATGCCGACCATGCGCTGTCAAATCGAACCATCGTCATCCAAAATGCCGAGGGCAAAACCGTCGGTCAGCACTCATTCGGGCCGGATGATCTACAGGAAGACGTTTTCAGCGGCACGGTGGGATTAACGGATACCGGGCTGACAACTTCCTACACGGTGCAAATTGTGGCCGACTGGGACGTGTCGACAGACGGATCGGAGGCGGAACCGCAAAAGATCCTGGCGGAGCAGACCGTCGATGCCCAGCCCAGAGCATTGGTTACAGCCGGTCAAGCCGGCGGGCCTTATGTGAAAAAAGGCGGAGATCTCCAGCTTTTCTACGAAATTTCACATAACGTAAAAGCAGAGCTTTCCAAGTTGGTGGTCAACAACACAGAGTTACCGGCGGAGCGTTTAACGGACGGCGCTTGGAAGGCGATATCTACCGCATCGGAACAGGCGGGAGAGCAGACGTTTGCCCTTACGCAACTTGTCTTTGCCGACGGCACAATTTTAAACGTCGATCATCAGATTTCCGTGGAAGTGATGAAGTCCGCCCCGGTGGTGAGAGACTATGCGACAGAGGATATCCTGGAAAAGGATCAGGTGAGATTCCAATTTTTCCTGGCCGACGAGGACCAATCCTTCCTCTCCGGAAGGGTGCAGCTGGTGTCAGACGGCGGTTCCAGCGTCGTCGCGGAAGACACCATCGCGCAAGTAGGCCAGCAGGAATTTACACTGGACGTGGAAGAGCAAAAGGAATACACCTTCCGGGTTTTGTTATCCTGGAAAGAGACGCAAGACGGCAGCAGGCAGGTCACAGACGACGCCGTGCTGGAAGAGACCGTTTATATGATACGGGACTACGGGCTACAGGTATCCGAGATCAAGACCTCCTCCCAGGATGGGACGGACACGGTGTACTTTGAGCCAAACAGCACGGTAAACATCAGCTTCCGGGCGCAAACCCTTACAAGCCTTGCCGCCGTACGGGTTCAGATGAACGGAACGCTGTACGACCTAAGCTCTCCGGCGGAAAATGCCTATGAATTCACCGCAGGCACCGGTTCAAAACCGGGGGTACAGAGCCTGACCATCGAGAAAATCGTGCTGGAAAACGGGAAAGAACTCCCTGTGGACAGCGCCAACTTGATCCAGATAGAGGTGTTGAAGGCCGTGCCGGAGGTGGAGAACCTGACCTCGGAAAAAACGGCGCAGGATCAGCTGAAGGTGCAGTTTGCACTAAAAGATGCCGACGGGGCGCTTCATGGCGCTTGGGTACACATCGCAGAGGAAGGCGGGAAGCTCCTCCTGACCCAGCCGGTCTTGGTGGGAGAAAATGAGGTGTCGGTAGACCTGACGGCTCAGGAGCGCTATGTGGTGCGAGTGACGGCCGACTTTGACCGGGATACCAATACCCTGGACGACACTTCTAACTTCTACCAAGATCAGGAGATCTACATCGATTGGGTCACAGCCTCCCGCGACGCCATCCAGTTTAAGGACGTCACGGATACCAAGCTCTTCTACCGGAGCGAAGGCGGCAATACACAGGAGATCGGCGTTTTGGACATCACAGGGGGACTCCCCTCAGACGTGGAGCATTACTACGCCGTCATCCAGATGAAAAATATGCCGGATTTCTACGCTGGCATCCAACAATTCCGTCAAGATGCGGATTCGGGCAGGGTATACGCCGTGATCGACCAAGAGGACGCCATTCTCTATGACGAAAATGGCGTAAGACAAAATGAATACGCCTTCCCTCTCGCATTCCGAGACGCGCAGGGGGAACATCCCCTGGTCAAAAGCGCAGAGGAATTGTTTCAGCAGATGGCTGCCAATCCCAGCGGAAGCTATCGTTTGACCGAGGACTTGGATGCCTCCGGCATCTCCGCCGATGCGCCGGCCATCCCTGGGACGTTCACCGGCGAACTGGACGGCAACGGCTATAAAATCCTCAATCTCAAAACGTCGCTGTTCCAGACCCTGAGCGGGGCAAACATCCACGACCTGGTCATTGAGGACGCCCACATCACCACCTCCCGGAGCGGCATCCTGGCCCACGTGATCCAGAATCAGTCGGTGATTGAGCGAGTCTTTGTGGTAAATTCCAGCATCTCCAACGGGGTCGACGAGCTCGGTGCATTTGCAGGGAACCTAAACAATTCCACCATCCGGGAGAGCGCTTCGGTGGAGGTATCGGTCAAAGGGCTGGTGGCCGTGGGAGGAATCGTCGGGAAAACCAACAACGGAGCGGTCATTGAAAACTGCTATGTGACCGGAAAGGTCCAGGGCACCTACGATCATCCCACCCTCGGGGCCAGAGTGGGCGGCATCGCCGGATGGCACGGCGGAGGCGTGATCCGGTATAGCTTTACCCAGGTGCAGGTGGTCGCGCCGGCCAAGAAGGGAAACGGCGGCATCATCGGTGGTCCCAACACCGGCAGCCCGGTGATCGAAAACAGCCTGAGCATGAGCTCCGGCGCCGGCTATCGGATCGCGGGTTTCGACGTCTTAGAAAACGCCAAAAACGTCTATGAGTACTCCGGCTCGGAAAGCGCCACCAACATCACCGAGTCCAATGGGCATCAAATCAAAGAGACCGACGCCATTTTTGACAAGGGCTTTTATCGAGATACCCTGGGACTAAACGAGGACATCTGGGATCTGGACCTGCTCGCCTACGGAAAACGTCCCAACCTAAAAGCCGCGCCGTCGGTGGACAACAACTACCAAATCCCGGATTACGCACAATTGCTAAACAGCAAAGATTATCGCCCCGACCGGGAACAAGCCTATGCCAATATGGCAAAACTGATGCCCTTTTCCGATACCCGCACCTGGGTGGAATACGGCAACCGGCTTGCGGATACCGACGCCCTGGCCGTGCAGGCCATTCGGTTTGTCCTGCCGCTGGACGGCAACAACGCCCTGGTGACCGGAGTGCATCGCGATACCCTCCAGGAAATACAGAAAATCCGCATCGTATGGGAACGGGGCGGCATGCAGGAGTATGCGGTTTCCCCGCAGAAGACCATGGGCAATGTCATCGCCACCTATCAGATCGATGGAATGGACGCTCCATACCAGTTTCACAACTATGTCTCCGGCCTTGAGGAAGGTGTGGTGGAAGACGTGGTCAATCGGGTATCGGACTACGATTACGCCACAGAAATAGCCGCCCTCACAGACGAGGAGGAAAGCCGGCTTTATACCGACTACTACAACGAGACCGTGAAACCCGACCTGCGAGGGTTTGTCACAAAGCTTCTTTTCTCCCAGGAGGAGTATCCCACCTACTGTGAGAATAATGCGGTGCAGGAACTGGTCCGGGAGCGGATCAACCTGGAAGAGACTTGGAAAAAGCTCCTGTATGGATACAATTATTACGACAAATGGTATCGCATCGACTATAGCGGAGTAACCCTAAGCGATCTGCTCTTTTTTAACGGGGAGCTGGTGGCACGGGATATGACCGCGTCGGCTTTGTCGGAGAAACTCCTGGCGTCCACGTCGGACCAGCGGATGACCCATCGGACGGTTACCTTCTATAACAACGTGTTGAAAAACTACACAGGGGAACCTTTGATGGATTTCCTAGGCGGTCTCTCCGATGGCATGGCTGGATACGCCAATCCCAGCGACTGGTTTGCCGACAATTTTGACGGCATCCTGAAGGAGCAGGAAGCATACGGCAGATCCCATGAGATCCGCTACCGGATTTGGGATATTCTATCCGGCCTCGACGACGGGAGAAAAAGCATCGTCCTTTCCATTCTGACAGCGCCACAGGAGGATATGTACCTGATCTCCCTCCCCTCCCAGCTGATGCTGGGCAGCATGAACCGCTACCCCACCTATCTGGAAAAAGACGGGAACGAGCGGCAGCGCATGCAGGACATCATCGATGTCTACGCGGAGAAAATGGGGATCTTTTACGGCGTATCCTCCACATGGATGGGCGACTCGGTCGATCAGCTCAACAGCTTTGTCAACATTCAATACGACACAAGGCTTAACTTCCCGGAGAGCGATGCCGCAGAGGCGGGCAATCAGGATAAAGACAAGACAAGAGATCCTGTTATGAAGTGGGTCTACGAAGCCAACAACACCATCAGCGCCGGTGGCGGAAGCGCCGCCTTTGCCAATGGAACCAATGTCTTCTGGGTGCTGACCCCTGCGCTGGGAACAAGCGATTATGTTTTCTTTACCTTTAGCCATGAGACGGCCCACAACCAGGACGGAAGATACTTCTACGGCGGAGCCGGAAGGCGCAACGGCACAGGCGCAGAAGCCCATGCGGATGGGAATATCGCGCAGGAAATGCGGGATGGCTGTATGGTGTTTAACATCTCCAAAATCAACGACATCGGGCTTGAGATGACAAACAACTTCAGCTATGAGAGAATCGACTCGGCCGAGAAGGTCAAAAGCTATTACAGCCAGATGTTTGAGACCGGGTATGTGCTGGATTATCTGGCGGCCCAGGCCTTCCTGGATCTGACGGTGGAACAGCAGGCAGCGGTGGCCCTTCAGGCCACCCATACCCCAGGCGGGAATTCCTCTTTCACCACCACTTACAGCGACCTAAGCGTGGAACAGCTCAAACAGATGGACCTGAAGAACGTTGAGGATCTGTGGGAAAATAGGATCTCCATACGGGATCTGAAAAAGGGTTCCTCGGAAAAGGTCAACACCGCCACAGATGGAAGCTATGGCTTTGAGTCCTTCTACAACATGAACTGGTACCAATCCCACAACGACACCGGTTCGCCGGACACCCATTCTTTCAAACGGCTGGGCATGGAGATGTTGGGATTTGGCGGTTATGAGGACGGTTACAGGATCTATATGTCGGCCTTAAGCCAAAACGATCTGGACGCGCTGCGGCAGATTACAAGGGATCCCAACATCACATGGAAGCAGTATAAGCAGAACCGTTTCCAAACGGTGGAGGCCAATCTGGACCGTATCCCTTACTTTGACGCCAAAACCGTGATCGAACAGTTTAAAGCGGCCTTCGAAAGGGATGCGCAAAACGGCACCCGAAGCGAAAGCATTGCTGTCAAACGGATGCTCTACGGCATTGTAAAAAGGGCCACCGGCGACTTTAGCGACGGCGGTATCTACCAAAGCCCGACGGCCATCTCCATCACTTCAGCGGAGCAACTGATCCGCTTGGCCCATGAGAATCCATATGGATATTACCGGCTGGATGCCGACCTGGATTTCAGTGGAATCGACGTAACACAGGGCAGCTATCTGCCCCACCGGTTCATCGGCATCCTGGACGGAAACGGGCGCAAAATCACCGGCATGCAGTATCCGCTATTTGGCGACCTCCAGTATGCCCAGGTGAAAAACCTGACCATCGCAGACTCCTCTTACGCTCCCGGAGCCCAAGCCATGTTGGCCGTAAAGGCCAAACAGGTGGTCGTGGGAGCTATCACGGTGGACAGCACCACGGTGGAAGATGCCAACCGTCAGCTTCCCCTTGTGAAGACAAAGGCGGACGTTTACTACGAATACGGCAATACCGTTTTGACGGCGATAGATGTGGATCTGCCTTTCGAGGATGAGGCGCCGGTCGACGAGGAAAAGATTCCGGCCGACGAGGCGGAGGATATCTTTTCAGGCACTGAAACCTCAAATAACCCGGCGGAATTAACACCAATTGACAATGTGGAACCCTCCGTCTTAACCAAGACTGAAAGTAAATATTCAGGGGAACTGTAAAGGTGGGCTGATTGGACACCGTATGTTGCGAAAGGAATTCTTGCCCAAGTAAAACTTCCGAATGGAAGTGCTGCATATGGTGTTTTTCATTCTCTTCTACAGCTGGACACCTATTTTGTAACCACCCCCAAGCTGAGCCTGGACGCAATTGGCGTTCCGGGCTCAGCTTTTTCTTTTCCCTTTTCGTCCGCGCTAATGTCGGGTATCTATTTCGCAATAAATGGATAACCCTGAGATAGATGATAATCAAAACAAGTTTGTCTTTGTATTGCAATTTTATAGGCTAATGTCCCGGCAATATCCGACTCTAGTTTTTCGATTGATTCAGGGATATCACACTTGTACTTGTTATGTAAGTATGATAACATAAGTATGAATTTTAAAAGAAAGTTGGCGTATCAATCATGGATAAGGTAGTTTTAGATCATATTGTTGAAAAAACACGTGCATTGATCAATGCACCGACCTGTAGCAATGAAACAAAAGCAGCTGCCCAGCGTTGGCTGGACGCTGTTGGAACCGATGTAGAAAAAGAGGAAACAAAGAAATATATCGATGAGTTGGAAGCAGACATTATGCCTATCGATACTTTAATCGGGTTCGCCCAATCGGAAAAAGGAATGCAGTATTTTGGAGCAGAGACTGCCGCTAATATTGTCGCACACGCAAAGGAAATCAAGGCAGCCGGAGCTCAATACTGCGATTGCCCTGCTTGTACAATAGTGGCAGACATTCTTGAGAAAAAGGACGAACTTTTAAAATAAAAGGATTTATATTCTTTTTCTCTATTAGATGTAGGCGCAATCGGTTGCTCGGTTAGTACATATGTTTGTTTTTGAGAATGCAGAAAAACCACGAGAAATACCTTTCTGAACAGCACCCCATTTGTTAGACAGTATGATATACTGAATAATAAGTGGGGTGCTGTTCATCGCTAGGTTACTCGTGGTTTTTTCTTTTGTTATTTGATCCCGTCACTAAATTTTATATTGCTAAAATGAAAGAAAGATATCTTTAACAAAGCAAATGCTATAATACTAGGAAGGGGAGATGATAAAATTGAATCTGTTGATGAGTGATATCTCATTGGATGTGACTTTACCTGACGATGCTACAAGTTATTATGTGGACTTATCCCAGCGAAAAATTGCAAATTGTATCGGCTGCTTTGGATGTTGGGTAAAAAACCCTGGAAGGTGTGTTATTCGGGATGATGCTGTCGCTATCTATCCCTTAATTGCCCAAAGTGATCGATTGCTCTATGTCAGCAAGATCTGTTACGGAAGCTATGATACGGTTATGAAAACCATGTTGGAACGTTCCATTCCCATCCAGCAGGCGTTTATCCGCTTGCATCAAGGGGAAACCCACCACATTCAGAGAAATGTTGTGGAAAAGCATGCAGTTATCGTCGCCTATGGGGATCTTTCGGAGGAAAGCAAGGCGTTATTTCGGCAATTGGTTTCTCGGAATGCCAAAAATATGGCGTTTAAAGACTGGGAAATTTTCTTTGTGCTTGAGAGTGAACTGGGAAACACCGTGCAAAGGGAGGTCAATCAATGGAAAAGATGCTGATTGTCAATGGGAGCCCTCGTGCTCCACGGTCAAATTCCAAATGCTATATTGAGTGGTTTAAAATGTTTTGGCCCTCCGAATGCCTGGAGTATCTTGTGACCGATAAAAAGCACAAAGAGGTTTGCCAAAAAATCGATGAATATCAGCATTTGTTGTTGGTTTTTCCTCTTTATGCCGACGGCCTTCCGGTTACTTTGATGCATTTTTTGAACGAGTTAAAATGCCATCGTTTTAAAAGGAGTCCAACCGTGCATGTAATCGTCAACTGCGGATTTATCGAGCCGGAACAGACCTTTGTTGCAGTTGATATGATCCGTCTTTTTTGCAAGCAGAATCAGATCCCCTACGGGGCGACACTGTGCATTGGCGCCGGGGAAGCCATTTTAAATACCCCGTTTGCTTTTCTCGTAAAGCGAAAAATGAAAAAGATGGTAAAGGCCATTGTAAAGAAACATCCAGAGGCCATCAAGGTGACCATGCCGCTTCCCAAAAAGGCATTTATCAAAGCTTCGACCACATACTGGATTGACTACGGAAAAAAGAATAACGTAAGCCCGGAACAAATGGCTGCTATGGACATCGAATCAAGCGCATCCGGTAAGTAGGATCGAAAAAGAAGGTTTGACGAGGTTTCACCTGTCAAACCCTCTTTTTTGCCTCTAGGATAGGCCAATCAAAATGTTCACTTACATTGGGTGCAGACGTATTCCGGGACGGTCCTCTCGTGCATGACCGATTCGTAAAGCCTCCATCCCCCGGCTAGGTTATAGCAGTCGTAACCGTGGCCTGTCAGGATCCGGCAGGCGATGTAGCTGCGTAGTCCGCTGTGGCAGTGGACATAGACCGGCTTTCCTTTGGGAATTTGATCCAGATGTTCCCGCAAGCTATCCACAGGAATATGCATAAAGCCGTCGATTTTCCCCCGGCTGACTTCTGTGGCCGTGCGTACGTCCAGCAAGGTCACGCTTCCATCCCGGGGGAGTGTCTCCACATCGTGCCAGAAAAATTGCTTGAGCTTGCCGGTGACTACGTTCTCCCCTACAAACCCCAGCATATTGACCGGGTCTTTGGCACTGCCAAAGGGCGGTGCATAACACAGTTCCAGTTTTGCAAGGTCGGTGATCTTGGCCCCGAACCGGATGGCGGTAGCCAAAACATCCATCCGTTTGTCCACACCGTCGAACCCTACGATCTGGGCCCCTAGAAGCTTGTGCGACGTTTTGTCCCAAAGGGCTTTGACCGACATATTGGTGGCCCCGGGATAATAGGCGGCGTGGGAGCCGTAGTAGATATAGGTTTTATCGTAATGGATCCCATTGGCACGAGCGGTTTTTTCATTGATGCCTGTGGTGGCCACCGTCATATCAAAAATTTTGAGGACAGACGATCCCTGGGTCCCTTCATACCGGCTGTCAAGTCCACAGATGTTGTCCGCCGCTATCCTTCCCTGCTTGTTGGCCGGGCCGGCCAGGGGGATAAAGGAGGGCTTTTGGGTGATGTAATCCCGGACCTCCACCGCATCCCCTACGGCATAGATATCAGCAATATTGGTTTGCATGTGAGGACTTACCACAATGGAACCGCGTTCATTAACATGGATCCCGCAGTCTTTGGCAAGAGCCGTCTCCGGGCGAACGCCCACCGACAAAATCAGCATGTCGGCCGTTAGGGATCCTTGATCCAGCGTGACATCCAAATGATCCCCCGTTTCCTGGACGGCTTTTACCCCATTGTTCAGCACAAGGCCAATTCCCCTGCTTTTTACATATTGATGGACGTCGGCTGCCATGTCAAAATCCAAGGGAGCGATCAAATGGTCGGCCAGTTCCACAATGGTCACGGACAATCCGGCGTTTTTGAGGTTTTCCGCCATCTCCACGCCGATGTATCCGCCGCCCACTACAACGGCTGATTTGGGACTGTGACCATCCAGATAAGCTTTGATTTTCATGGTGTCCGGGATGTTCCGAAGGGTAAACACCCTACCGGACTCCACCCCCTTTATGGGCGGTTTGATGGGTTCTGCACCAGGGGATAAAATGAGGGTATCGTAGGATTCCGTGTAGGTCTCCCTTGTTTTGTGATCCCGTACCGTGACGGTTTTCCCCTTGGGATCTATTTTCAAAACCTCGTTTTTTACCCTTACGTCAATGTTAAACCGCGCTTTAAAACTCTGAGGGGTTTGCAGCGTCAGATGGTTCTCATCGGTAATCTCTCCGCCGATGTAGTATGGCAGACCGCAGTTGGCGAAGGAAACATAGTCCCCCCGCTCCATCACGATGATTTGAGCGTGTTCATCCAACCTACGGAGCCGTGCGGCTGCGGACGCCCCTCCCGCTACGCCTCCAACAATAATGGTTTTCATCCAGCGTCACCTTGCCTTTCTATGACTTCTATCCTATAATGTTCCAAAAGATTTCATTTCAAACGTCCAAAACCATTTGATGTAAACTAGTATAAAGGAATTTGATTTTTTGTGCTGTGACCTGGTCACGCAAATGGCTTCTTCACGAGGTGAACCTATGAAAAAACGTCTCAAAGCCCTTATTCCAATCGTTGCAGCTGCCCTTTTTGTAGCCCTCGTGGTACTGGGCGTTTTGGTTTGGCGAGGAATTCTCCTGCTTAACAACCCCTCCCAGGATGAATACCCTGTGCGAGGTGTGGATGTATCCTCATACCAGGGTGAGATCGACTGGGAGACTTTATCCTCCCAGGGGATTCAATTCGCCTTTATCAAGGCAACCGAAGGCAGCTCTTATGTAGACCCTTATTTTTCTACCAATTATCAAAAGGCACAAACTACGTCCCTTCGCATTGGCGCTTATCACTTTTTTAGCTACGATAGCCCGGGACTCTCCCAGGCACAAAACTTTATTTTCAATGTGCCCGCTATCCCAAATATGCTGCCTCCGGTGGTGGATGTGGAATTCTACGGCGACAAAGAGGAAAACCTCCCTGATGCCACAGAAACCCAGGCCCAGCTGGACGATCTGCTATCTGGGCTGGAAAACCATTATGGAGTAAAGCCTATCTTGTATGCCACGGAGAAGTCCTACAGCCTTTATCTCGCCAACCGATACGATTCGTACGACATCTGGATCCGGAATGTCATCACCTCCCCCACTTTATCGGATGGAAGGGACTGGACCTTTTGGCAGTACACCAATCGGGAAAGGCTGGACGGTTATGATGGAAAAGAGGAGTTTATTGATATGAATGTATTTTATGGGACTTGGGATCAATTTCTCCATTATGGCATGCCTCTCGAATAGACGGTTCTCCCCCTTGTTTGGGTTGTGAAAAAGAGCGTAAAACCTAAAAAGGCACTTTACAAAAATAAAAAAATGCAGTATAATGGGAATACTTTGTAATTTCATATGGTTTTAAATGCTACGATGGGAAAAGCAAATACCTAGTTTGGTTCAGAGAGCCGTCGGATGGTGCGAGGCGGAGGCAAAGAAGTATTTGCGCTGGTCCCGGAGCAGTCGGCTGAACAGCTTCACTTTGTTGGGCTCAGTAGGTTGGAACGGGGTTCCCGCCGTTATCAAGGGAGGGCATTGATTGGATGCCTTTAAGGGGATATCGGTGTCGATATCAAAAAGAGTGGTACCGCGGAAGTGTTGCGCTTTCGTCTCTTGCATAGGCGGGAGGCGAAGGCGTTTTTCTTTTGAATCGGATAAAAAATAGGAGGAACGGAAAATGAAACTGTCGTTTTCAACATTAGGTTGTCCGGATTTTGATTGGCCGGACATTTATTCCATGGCCAAAGACTTTGGATTCCAGGGTATTGAGGTCCGTGGGCTGGACAATGAGATCTTTTCCATATCGGGCCGTCCTTTTCAGGAAAACAATCTACCCAAAACCATCGAACAGCTTAGAAAACTCCATTTGGAGATCCCATGTCTCTCTTCGGGATGCTCCCTTAAATTCGCCGACCGCAAAGAGGAGACCATCCGGGAGTTAAAGCAATACATGGATTTGGCCCATAAGCTGGGCACGCCCTACATCCGTGTCCTGGGCGACTTGACGGCCGCTCCCCAGGGGGAAGTGGACGATCAATTGGTGCTGTCCTCTTTGCAGGAACTAGCTCCCTACGCTGAGGAGAAGGACGTGACCCTTTTGGTGGAGACCAACGGCGTTTACACCGACACCGCCCGCCTGCGCAATCTGTTGGATCAGATCGAGAGCGATAACGTGGCCGCTTTGTGGGACATCCATCACCCCTACCGTTTCGCTGGAGAGACGCCCGAACAGACAGTACAGAATCTTGGGGCTTACATCAAGTATGCCCACATTAAGGATTCCGTAATGGAAAATGGACAAGTATCCTACCGCATGATGGGCGAAGGCGATCTGCCTATGAAATCCATCATCCGGGCCTTGAAATCCATCAACTACGAGGGTTATGTATCCCTGGAATGGCTCAAACAATACGCCCCGGATTTAAACGACGCCGGTATCGTCTTCCCCCACTATGCCAATTTCATGAGCCAATATATGGATTCCCCGGTAGAGGATCGCCGCCTTTACGACAACAACGCCAAAACCGGTAAATACGTCTGGCCCAAGGAGCATCTGATTGATTTGACCTTCCCTCAGGTGCTGGACCGTATTGTGGAGGAGTTCCCCGACCAGTACGCCTTCCGCTACACCACTTTGGATTATACCCGCACCTACCAGGAATTCCGGGACGATGTGGATACCTTTGCCCGTTCCCTCATCGCCATGGGGGTCAAACCTGGGGATCACGTAGCCATCTGGGCCACCAATGTTCCCCAGTGGTTCATCACCTTCTGGGCTACCACCAAAATCGGCGCGGTATTGGTCACCGTCAACACTGCCTATAAGATCCATGAGGCCGAGTATCTGCTGCGCCAGTCGGATACCCATACCCTGGTCATGATCGACGGGTACAAGGATTCCGACTACATCCAGATCATCAAGGAGCTGTGTCCCGAACTGGAAACGGCTGAAAAAGGCAAGCCCCTGCACATCAAACGCCTCCCCTTCCTGCGCAATATCATCACCGTAGACTCCGCCCAAAAGGGATGCTACACTTGGGAGGAAAGCTTGGCCCTGGCCGAAAAGGTGCCGATCGAGGATGTATACCGCCGTGCAGCCGCCATCCATAAGCACGATGTGTGCAATATGCAGTACACTTCCGGAACCACCGGGTTCCCCAAGGGCGTCATGCTGACCCACTATAATGTGGTCAACAACGGCAAGGCCATCGGAGACTGTATGGATCTCTCCACTGCCGACCGGTTGATGATCCAGGTCCCCATGTTCCACTGCTTCGGCATGGTGCTGGCCATGACTGCCGCTATGACCCATGGCACCACTATGTCCCCCATCCCCGCTTTCTCCCCTCGCTTAGGGCTGGAATGCATCAACAAAGAACATATCACTGCCTTCCACGGCGTCCCCACCATGTTTATCGCTATGCTGGGGCACGAGAATTTCCCCAAAACCGATTTCAGCTACATGCGTACCGGCATTATGGCCGGCAGCCCCTGCCCCATTAAAGTCATGCAGGATGTCATCGACAAGATGAATATGAAGGAAATCTGCATCACCTACGGCCAGACCGAGGCCTCTCCTGGATGCACCATGAGCAAGACCACCGATTCCCTGGACGTCCGGGTCAATACAGTGGGCGGCAGTATGTTTGGCGTCCAATGTAAGATCGTGGACCCGGAAACCGGCGAAGATCTTCCCGACAATGTGGACGGCGAATTTGTGGCCAAAGGATACAACATCATGAAGGGGTATTACAAGATGCCCGAAGCCACCGCCGCCGCCATTGACGAAGACGGTTGGCTGCACACCGGCGATTTGGCCCGCCGGGATGAAAACGGCAACTACAAGATCACCGGCCGCATCAAGGATATGATCATCCGTGGCGGTGAGAATATTTATCCCAAGGAGATCGAGGACTTTATCTATACCCATCCCAAGGTATCGGATGTGCAGGTCATTGGCGTGCCGGATAAGCAATACGGCGAGGAGATCATGGCCTGCGTGGTGCTCAAGCCCGGCGAGACCATGACCGAGGAGGAACTGAAAGAATTCGTATCCACCCATATGGCTAAACACAAAACGCCTCGGTATGTGGACTTTGTGGATGGATTCCCCATGAACGCAGCCGGCAAAATCCTAAAGTACAAGATGCGGGAGGAAGCGGTGAAGAAGTTAAACCTTCAGGCCGACAACAGCATCGAAACAGCATAACCATTGTTTCATAGAAGTCGTAAGGCGGATGCGTGATTGCATCCGCCTTATCGTCTGCAAACTGTTTATTTGCACTAAAATAGAAATGTTTATTTGCACGTGATTGTACAACTTTCTTTATACTGTGCAAAATCGTTCGACTTTCTCCTCCTATCATGGTAGAATAGAGGCATCGAGGAGAATAGATGTTATGAGAAAATTTATGATCTTTTTTCTAAAACAAAATAAGGATATGGTTGGATCGGCCTATTGTCTCGCCTTGCCGTGTTCTGCATCGCTGTGATAAAGAGAAATGCAGGACGTCCGCAGGGCTTTTTTGTTTTGGGCAAACAGGGTACCATAAGAAAAACGGAGGAATATAACATGGATCAAACCCAACGTCAATCGCTTCTGGACCAGCTGGATACCTGGCACCAGGAGGATGAATTCCAAAAAATCATCGACGCTGTGGAGGCTCTCCCCCCACAAGAGCAGGATTATGAACTGATCGGCTTACTGGCGAGGGCCTATGAAAACAAGGCTGAATATGGACAAAAAGAGCCTTTGGAGCATGCCATTAAACTGCTCTTAAGCACCGCCCGGGAAGGGTTGCGGGATCCTGATTGGCATTTCCGTATGGGTTATGCCCTCTATTATTTGGACCGGGAAGCGGAGGCCATCCCTCATTTTCAAGCGGTGCTCAATCTCATTCCCGACGATCCAATCGCCCAGGAATTCTGGAGCGACGCCAGGGAATATTTGGATAAGTGCATCAAAGAGGCCAAGGATAAAACCTCTGCCGAATGCTATTCCAAGGAAGACCTGGAGGCTGTGGAGTCCCATATCGGCCAATATTTTGGCAAATGCGAACACGTGCTGCACGAGCTCTACTCCCCTGATATTCATGTGGATATTTGCGTGATCGACCCCACTCCTCAACACAATTACTATACCTTGGTCACTATGGGGATGGGCGCCCATCGGATGAATGTCCCTGAAGAACTAAAAGATGATAAATTCGATCGGGCTGAAATGATGATCTGCTTGCCTCCAGACTGGAAAATTGGCGACAGCAGTGAAACTTGGTATTGGCCTTTGCGTTGGCTGAAGGTGATGGCACGTCTGCCGGGCAAAGAGAATTCCTGGCTGGGATGGGGCCATAGCGTCGCCAATCCCGGTGAAGTCCCGTTTGCAGAAAATACCAAATTGTGCGGCATGATGCTTTTGTCCCCCGGTGGGTTCCCCAAAGAAGCGGCCTGCTGTACCCTGCCTGACGGCGATAAAATTCGCTTCTACCAGTTGATCCCCCTTTATCGAGAAGAGATGGATTATAAACTGCGCACCAGTCCAAACCATCTCTTGCAGCGCTTCCAGGATACCCTTCAGTCCAGCGATTTGACCCCGATACGTCTCGACCGTCCCAACGTATGCCTCGAGGACGCCAAGGCTTTTCGCATCAAGCAGGAGGATATCCGTCCCCTTCTGACCAATTGGCAGGGAGTGGAGGGTTGTCTCGCCACCGACCGCATTTTAGTGGATGGGGAAAAAGTCGGGTATTGCTATCGGGAAAAGCCCAATCCGGCCGACGTCAATTGGGACAGCGGTTGGCGGTTTACGGCCGGGGATGAAGATGAAGACTATATGAGCAATACAAAAAATTCCGGGATCTATCATCTTAACACCATCTGCAACTATGATCCTGAGATTATCCCCCTTTTGCAGGCTCCTTACGGAATGGCGTTCCGCCGGGGGGAAAATGGTCTGTTCAGGCCTGTTGCCAGGAAAAGGCAGTCCGAGGACACCAAAGCCCAAACAAATGACAAAGAATAAAAAGGATGCCGGGGGATTACCTCCCGGCATCCTTTTTCCTTTCTGCTGGAAACAAACCGGCTACCATAGACATCAGATGTCTAGGATCCGCCCAATCTTCCGCCCATATTGCCTCCATTAATTCTATTACATTATCGGCATCATATTCCACCTGTTTGGAATAATTTTTGGCCAGTTCAATTTGATCTATGATGGAAAACTGTCTGGTGTCCTGCCAACGCTTTAGTCCCATTAGCCTTATTGCAAGGCAACCCACCACAGCAAAACCTATTTTGGACAAAACGTCCCCGTCGTAGGCCGCTTTAAGAAGATAGCGATACAAAAAATACACCGCCAGATGTTCCATCTCATATTCCCTATCCGCCATGTGGCACCAAAAGGCATGGGCTTGGGACAAAAGGTTTGGGAGTTCCTCCTCTAGCCGCTCCATATCCTGTGGCCACGATTCATCCAGAGGGTTTTGTTCTTTTAAAAGATGCAGCATCCCCCGCCATGTTTCCTCTGATGCAGAACATGGTATGGACCGGTACCATCCCTCCATTTTTTGACGGTATTCCTTTGAGCAGTATAGATCCAATAGTTGTTCCAAACCGTCCTCATCCTGTTGATCCAGGCAAGTCTGGTAGGTGTGGGCCAACTCGATCAACAAACAAAGCCGGGTTCTTAAAGACAGGTTACGATCTTGTACAATGGAAAAAGCTGTGCTTCGGATGTGGGATATGGTTTGAAAAAGATGCTTTTCCGGTCCATCGTCATCGGGGATTTCGGAAGTACTAACCTGTACAAAGGAGATGGGATGCTCCTGTGCAAAGATAAGTCTCCCCACCGCTTCGCAACAAAGCCCCAATCCGCTTTCTTTATAATCCCCAAACCATTCGTGAAATCGCGGGTGTTGGCTGCATATCTCGCACAGTCCTTCCTCCCCCAAAGCGCACTGGATATCACAAAGATTCCGTTCATTTAAGAAATAACAGCGTTCCTGTTCCTTCAGTTTAAAGTGGGGCGGATCCTCCCACTGGATCCCGTCTTTGAACTTTGCCTCCAGCTGTCCGCAAGGAGACTGATAACGGGCCGCAGAGATGGGATCAATGTCGATTTCCCAACCGATGCAGCAATTATCCTGACAGGCCGGCCCAATGCAGCGAAACGCTTGGTAATAATCGGGATAGGTCACGCGCATATCATACCGTCTCCCCTCATCCTTTGTAAGCCTTCAAAAGAGGCAGAAAGTATTTGCTGTACTGCTGGCATTTTCGCGCGCCTACGCCAGGCACTTGTAAAAATTGCCGTTCTGTTGTGGGAAGGAGGGCACACATCTGCCGCAATGTAGCATCGGTAAATACCACAAAGGCTGGTACCCCTGCCCGGCGGGCCAGGTCAAGACGCAATTTTTTGAGACCTTGCCACAGCTCCGGATCCAGATCCTTTTCCTCCACTTGGATCCTCTTCCTCTCCTTGGCCGCCTCAATGGCCGCCACGTTGGCCTTCTCTTGTCCGGGAAGGCATACCGAACAGTTCCCACAAGGTTGTCTTTGCCGCTGCCCAAAATAACGCAACATTTCCCCTCTTAGGCAGTATTTACTGTGGCAGTAAAAGGTCATCTGCCTTAGCCTCTCCCGTTGACGTTGACGCAACGCTTCCAGATCCTCTCGTTCCACTCCGGGTTTAGGAGTACTATTGTCAATTAAGAAATTGCCTGTCCGCACATCCGAGGGACTATAAAGCAGGATGCAGTCGGCCGGTTGTCCGTCCCGCCCGGCCCGGCCGGCCTCTTGGTAATAGCTCTCCAGATCCAAAGGCATGTTGTAATGCACTACAAATCCCACATTGGATTTATCGATCCCCATACCAAAGGCATTGGTGGCCACCATGACGCGCACCTTATCAAATAAAAAATCGTCTTGGTTTTGCTGCCTGATAGAATCCTCCAATCCAGCGTGATACCTGGCAGCGGAGATCCCCATATCGGTCAGCTGGGTATATACTTGGTCCACCTTTTTGCGCGTGGAGCAATACACGATGCCGCACCGATCGGGATAGGTATCCAAATAGGCTTTTAGGGCGGGCATCTTATTCCGGTCCTGTAGGCGCTGCACTTCAAAGTAAAGATTGGGGCGGTCAAATCCTGTGATGATTTCCAGCGGTTCTTTTAGGTCCAGCATCTGCAAAATATCTTTTCGCACGTGAGCTGTAGCCGTAGCCGTAAAAGCCCCTACCGGCGGCCGTTTGGGCAGCCTATGGATAAATTCCCGGATTTGGAGATAACTGGGCCGGAAATCCTGCCCCCACTGGGAAACGCAATGGGCTTCATCCACGCACAGAAGCGAGATGGGCACACTGTGGGCAAACCGCAAGAATCCAGGTGTCAGCAATCTCTCTGGAGCTACATAGATAATTTTATACATGCCCTGGCAAGCGTTATACAGGGCTTTTCGACACTGGCCTTCCGTAAGAGAGGAATTGATGTAAGCCGCCCTTACCCCCATCTGGATCAGAGCCTGGACCTGATCCTTCATCAGGCTGATCAGAGGTGACACCACCACAGTAACCCCGGATAAGATCAAAGCCGGCAATTGATAACAGATGGATTTCCCTGCGCCGGTAGGCATAACGGCTAAAACATCACCTTGTCCCAGCAGATGATTGACAATGTCCTCTTGTCCGGGACGGAAACTGTCATATCCAAATATTTGTTTTAACGTATCGTATTTTTGTTCCGTAAGTGCCGGAGAAAGAATCATTGATTTCTCCTCATTTCACCAATCGATTGTAAAAATATAGCCTTCTAGGTAATAGCAAAATTCCAAGGGCTATTTTTTATTGTACCGCAAAACGACTTTTCTGTACAGGACGCATTTTCTATCCGGAAATAAAATATTTTTCGGCATTTTTTGCCTTTTGCTTGACTTTTTGGATGGGCTGTGATAAAGTAAAAGAGCTGTTTAAGTTCTAAAGACAGCAGGTGCGCAATGCTTAATGGTTTGATAACCAGCCTGCCGAGGAATGGAGCATCAGATATAAGCGGTTTTTCCGTTTCAATTGCTGTTATGCCCTTTTCGCCGGCCAGGTGGGAAGGGCTTTTGTTTTGCACACTTACCCTTTTTCATCGGAGGTGAAATCGATTGCCTAGTCAGAAGATTTTGGAGCAGAAACAAGAATTCGTCGCTCAATTGGCCGATAAGCTCAACAATGCTGTTGCCGGCGTTGTGGTAAGCTACCAGGGCATCAACGTGGCTGATGATACTCAGTTGCGTAAGAATCTGCGTGAAGCCGGCGTGGAATACATGGTTGTGAAAAATACCTTGTTGCGTCTGGCCGCTCAGAAAGCCAACCTGGAGGGTTTGGAGAGCGTCCTTTCCGGCAGCACCGCTATTGCTGTGAGCAGTGAGGATTATGTTGCCGCTGCTAAGATTTTGGCTGAATTCGCAGAAAAGAATAAAGCCATCCAGCTGAAAGCTGGTTTTGTGGATGGCGACGTGCTGGATAAATCCGGTGTGGAAGCCCTCGCAAAGCTGCCGTCCAAAGAAGTGCTCATCGCCAAGACTCTTGGCGGCTTGAACGCCCCCATCACTGGTTTGGTTTATGTGCTTAATGCCAACCTCACCGGTCTGGTTCGCGTTCTTAACGCCATTGCTGAAAAGCAGGGTGCTTAATTCCGCAATTTTTAGTCCCAAATTTAAATTTATAATGATGATTTATGGAGGTATTTTACCATGTCTGAGAAAGTTTTGAAGCTTATTGAAGATGTTAAATCCCTGACCGTTCTGGAACTGTCCGAGCTTGTTAAGGCTCTGGAAGAGGAATTTGGTGTTTCCGCTGCTGCTCCTGTTGCTGTTGCCGCTGCTCCTGCTGCCGGTGCTGCTCCTGCTGCTGAAGAGAAGACCGAGTTTGACGTCATCCTGAAGGAAGCTGGCGCTAACAAGATCGCTGTTATCAAGGTTGTCCGCGAACTGACTGGCCTGGGCCTGAAGGAAGCTAAGGCTTTGGTTGACGGCGCTCCCAAGGCTCTGAAGGAAGGCGTCTCCAAGGACGATGCCTCCGCTATGGAAGCTAAGCTGAAGGAAGCTGGCGCTACTGTCGAAGTGAAATAAGTTTTTCACTTTTGTATATTCAATCGGCAATCGGATTTTCGGATCCGGTTGCCGATTTTTTATTTGTTACAAACAACTGATAAGATGGTACAATGAACTTTAGGTGTTGGTGGAATACCTTTGTTTTTACTTCTCCCCCTATCGTTATTTTTTGCACAGCATTTTCTTTTTTCCTCCAGATGATGAATTTTTAGGATAACTTAATTGCATACTAATACCAATACCAATATCACTATGCAAATTACAGAGGAGGAATTTAGAATGCCCGAACTCAAAGGAAGCAGAACAGAAGCCAATTTGATGGCTGCTTTTGCCGGCGAATCCCAAGCCCGAACTAAATACGGAATCTACGCCGAACAAGCTCGAAAAGACGGTTACGAACAAATCGCTGCCATTTTCCAGGAGACATCGGATAACGAAGCTCTGCATGCCTCTATTTGGCTACAGTATTTAAAGGGTGGATCCATCCCCGCTACTTTGCAAAACCTAGGTGACTGCGCTGATGGCGAACATTTTGAATGGACGGATATGTATAAAGAATACGCTCAAGTGGCGCGGGAAGAAGGATTTACTGAAATCGCTGCAAAGATGGATCTCATCGCTAAAATAGAAAAAGATCACGAGGAACGCTATCGTAAACTGATTGATAATCTTGGTAACGGAGAAGTGTTCCAAAAAGGCAATGTGGTCGTGTGGAAATGCCGTGCTTGCGGCCACATCCACGTCGGCAATTCAGCACCTCAGATATGTCCCGTCTGTAAGCGCGCCCAATCTTTCTTTGAGATCAAAGCTGAAAACTATTGATCCCTTTCCCCACCTCTTGGTAAAAAAGGAATCCCCCGGCTGTCATTGTACAGCTGGGGGATTCCTTTTTATGAGATATTTATCCCATTCACTTTTATCCAAACGTTATTTAGTGATAGTAATGGGGAAGGTGAGGCAGAAATCATCGACATAGGAACCGGTTGCAGGATCCTTAGCCTTTACAGTAAAGATCCGGGTTCCGGCAGTCCCAACAGAGATGGTGATCTTGAAGATCTTCTTATCTCCCTCT
>CAJFOZ010000082.1 GCA_904397895.1 uncultured Clostridia bacterium | reverse complement strand
TTTGGAGGGTGGCAAACCGTTGCAGTTTATCCTGGTGTACGGCATGGACGAAGAGGCCGGCAATGAATATCAGGGCAAAACCTTCTCGGCCGACGTCACCATCCTGGCCACCCAGTACACAGAGGAAAAAGACGGCTTTGGCAGCGACCAATACGATAAGGATGCGACTTATGCAGTGTCTGTCTCCACAAAGGAAGATTTCTCGGATATCATCAAGAATACTACTACAGATACTGCCCTGTCTTTGGACGAGAATTTGACCATGAATGCCACTACAGATGGTGATTTCACATCGGGTAAAAACGTCACTGTCGATCTCAATGGCAAAACCATCACCGGTGCAAACAATAATATTGCTTTGCGTGTTAACAGCGGAACCGCCACAATTTCCGGAGGTTTTATTGCCGCAGCCCAGGGTACCTATTGTACTGTATCGGCTGGTCTTGGTGGACAGGCTTACCTGAACGATGTAAACCTCAGCAACGTCACCGCCTATGATTGCAGTGTCAAGGCGTTTGATAACAGCTATATCCGTCTGGATAACGTCACCTCTACTTCCAACATGGGAGGCGGTGTGACAGCCGCCGGCGGTACGGTCGACATCTATAACAGCACCTTTACCCAGACCGGGTACTATGATCATAATAGCGTCAATGTGTCAGTAAGTGGAAACACTGGCACTGCCAACATTTACAGTGGCACCTTTACCAGTGAAAACTATGGCCTGTACATTTTCTCCTCCGGCGGTACCATCAATGTTTACGGCGGAACCTTTAAAGCAGGCAAGGAAGTAATCAAAGCCGATCTGGATCTTAATAGCTATCCCACTGCCAAAGGTACTATTAATATCTATGACGGTTCCTTTGACGGCAAGATCAACGTCAACGACAAATGCACCCTGTCCATCAGCGGCGGTACCTTCCAGAATACCGGCCTGACTTTGGAGCAATTTGAAGCCTATGTAGCTGCGGGCCATACTGTTACCGAGGAAAACGGCGTCTTCACCGTTCAATAAGATCTTAAGATAAAAACAAACGCAGCGACATTAAAAAGAACTAAAAAAGCCTTCGTTCCAATGAAAACGGAACGAAGGCTTTTTTAGTTCTTACAGCAACAGCATTAAAACATTTGCAGGATCAGTCCTCCCAAATGTCATTGGGATCCTCTACATACTGTAGGATATCACCGGGCTGGCATTTGAGTTCCCGACAGATCGCGTCCAAGGTGGAAAACCGGATGGCCCTGGCCTTGTTGTTTTTCAGCACAGAGAGGTTCGCCAATGTGATTCCCACTCTTTGGGAAAGTTCGGTCAGGCCGATTTTCCGCCGGGCCATCATCACATCCAAATTGACCACGATAGGCATACTGTTTTCCCCCTTTCTAGATGGTCATATCGTTCTCCTCTTTGTATAAAAGAGCCTTCTGGAAGAGGGCCGATAAAATAAAGGCAATGCAGGACACAACGCCAAATACAAACAGGACCACCACAGCAAACACCGACCAGATGAGAAAGAGGGCCGGAATGTACAAAACACAAAAGGCCAGGCACAAAAAGCCGATGCGGCGTAGAAGGAGGACGTTTTCCTGGATAAAAGGCCGGTCGTTTTGGACGTGGACCAATAATTTACGGACTTGCCACAATAGGACCTCCGCCAAAACGGCTGAGAGATACAGGAAAATCAAAGTCCAAATATACGAAGTCTGATTAAATTGTACCGCCTGACCGGTTGGCAAATCCCCGTAATAGAAGGTGTATTCATACGCAAAGAACCACTTGAGCAGCCAGGGGAGCCCCACCATAATGCCTGCCCCCAATATCATGACAAAAGTGAGAATATGTTTTAGGAGGCCGCTAAGGCCTCGTTTTCCAATGACCTGCAAAAAGATTCCTCCTTTCATACCCTGAAGGTCTCTCCCTGTGAAAGGGACATTATGAATAATCAAACTGGCTGACTGATTGTAGCACCTCTTCCAAAGGCAGTTCCCGGATGGTGTAACGAGTGCCTTTTTCGCCGTAGATCAGAACCCGTAAGTTGCATACGCCGTCCATACGCTGGAAAATACTCTGGGTCAGATCGATACGGCGGATACGGGTGGCCGGGATAGCCACCCAGTGCAGCATAAAGTACTTACGGCAGCGTAAAATGCATATATCGCTGTTGAGATCGATGCCTGCCTCCTTATAGGAGACAAAGGATAAAAGCAAAAACCACACCGCCGGCAGCATCAGGGCGATGGCAAGCCAAGGGATTAAAAATCGGAGCGACGGCCGATAGGCCCATAAAAGCAGGATGGCCGGGATGAGCAGCAACAGAAGGAGGACAGGGATAAAAAGATAACGCCTTAAAGCTTTCTTAGGCGGGCGGACAAAACTTTTAGGCTGGATGTGGAAACCCGGCAACAAGGACTCCATAGCCTGTTCCATAGGGGCGGGGCGCATGGCGGGAAGGAGGACTTCCCTCTCCCCTTTTTCTTTTCCGAACCCGGCGCACAAAAGGCAGATGGACCGCACACCAAACGGATACATCAAAAGTTTTTGACGGATATCCACAGCGTTGATGTGGTCGATGGGGATGACCGTATGACGCTGGAAGAAAGGCCCGGCCGTCAGGGTCAGCACCGTCCCCGACCGGCGCACTTGCAGATGCATATACCGGATGAGCACGCGGAAAAAAGCGATAAGCCATCCCACCGCTAAGACGACGGCGATACCGGCCGTCAAAGGCGGGATGACCTGGGATAGGATTTCCGTCACCCGGTTGAAGGTTTCGTAAATCCGGCGGGAGAATTCCTCGCCCAGCACCTGGCCAAGATGGTTGATCAAAGGCACGGCGAAAAATAAACCGGCCGCTGCGTTTGAGGATGACGCCGCCATTAGCATCAAGGGAAGCAATCCAGCCCGTCCCCGGGCGCTTTTGCCGCCCGAATAGTCGTATTTGATCTGGGATACCAGCCATTCAACCCGACGGTGGGAGAGATAAAGGGTTAAATCGGCTTTTTTGTTGCGGCCGGCGGCGGTATCCAACCGGATCCGTCCCCCACCCATGGCGGCCAGCCATAGGGGGCGTTCGTAGTTGGCCGACGACACGGCGCTGAGAGGAAAGGCACGCCGTTTTTGAAGCAAGATCCCGCTGGATACCGTTAGAACCCCATCGATGAGGCAGCATCGCAGCAACAGCCATCGGACGGCCGACAAAAGCACGATCAATCCCGCCGCTATGACCTCTCCCCAAAACAGCACCGACCAAGAAGACGGGTGAAAAGGCAATGTCAAAAGCTGTTGCAATACCGGGATCAATAAGATAAAGACATACCGCTTGAGGCCCACGAGGATGGTAGCGGGATGGGTGCGAAACCGGATGCTCATGATTTCACCTGCGATTCCCACTGTTCCACAAGGCGGACGGCATCTTCATAGGGAAGCTGATTGAGCACAATACGGCCTCCAGCTACATGGAGGACCACTGTGGTCATTCCCAACACGATTTCCAAAGGCGTGCGCCGCGTTTCCCGCATGAGGACCGCTTCAGTAAGCACGGTGCGCACCGTACGTTGATACACGCCCCGTTTGACGATAATTTGGCCGTCCTCAAAAATGTATTGATGAGAACGCCATAGGGCAGGGAGATAATATTGATATGCCCACACCATAATGGGCAGTAAAAGAAGAGGGAATAACACACCCAATGGCCCGATCAATTTAATGAGTATTACGGAAAGGAAGCACATCACCACCAATAGCACCGTCAAGTAAACGCGCCATAGCAAAAGTGCCTTGGGCGAAATATGGAGCTGCACAGTGGACCCTCCCTTCCCCGAAGATGACACCAAGGCCTAGGTAAAAAACGATTCAAATAGCCGCCGGATGGACATCGTCCCATTGAAGAACCAGTCTTTCTCTTGGCACGCCTAACCCCTGTGGGATTTTTATGAGGAAAGCTTAGATGAAGAAGTTTGTCCCATTTTTGGAATTGTGCCGGGCAAGTCCCAAAAGAACCAGGCAGACGTTTGGATGCCTTATTATGGCATTGTGGATATCCTTCCCGGCAGGATATTAATACCATCTTCCCTATTTTACCATGCCTATTGGGGCGAAAACAACCGTTTTAAAGGAATGGTATCACAACATTACATCATGGGGGCGATAAGATGCAGGAACATCTGCCCTACCTTAACATACCATGGACGATGCTTCCAAACATCGTAAAGGATTTCCTGGCTTTGTTCCATGGTATGGAGCATGTCGTCCCGGACTTGGCCGACGGCTTGGCTGCCGGCCATCCATACCCCGCATTCAAAATGAAGATAAAAGCTACGGAAATCCATATTGACGCTGCCGACTGTAGCCACCTGGTCGTCCGATACAAACAATTTGGAATGGATAAACCCGGGGGTGTACTCGTAAATACGGACCCCGGCTTCCAAAAGGGCGCCATAAGAGGAACGGGTGGCCATATGGACATAACCATGGTCCCCGTGGAAAGGGGTGACGATGCGGACGTCCACTCCTGAACTGGCGGCCGTACAAAGGGCCGTCACCATCTCGTTGTCCAAGATGAGATAGGGTGTAGCGATATAGACATACCGGCGGGCGTTGTAGATCATTTGCATGTAGACCCCTTCGGCAGGGTTGACATTGTCCAAAGGGGAATCGCTATAGGGCTGTACAAAACCGTCGTCCTCCACTCGGACGGTAGGACGCAAAGAGCGATAACGGGTAGGATCGTAAGGCTCTTCCTTGGCTGAGAAATGCCATGATCCCAAAAACATCATGGTGAAGCTCCAAACAGCCTCGCCTTTGAGCATAAGCACACAGTCCTTCCAATGGCCGTGTGCATCTACAACATTGATATATTCGTCGGCCAGGTTGATGCCTCCTGTAAAGGCCACATTGCCGTCGATGAGCAAGATTTTGCGATGATCCCGATAATTCATATAGAAGTTGGAGATGCGGGGATCGATGCGGTTAAAGGGACGTACCTGGATCCCCTCCCTTGTAAGTTGGCTGCGGAATCCTTTGGGATGGGAGTTCATACTGCCGAAGTCGTCGTATAACAGGCGTACGTCCACCCCCTCTTTGGCCTTGCGCCGGAGGATTTCATGGACGCCGTCCCACATTTGGCCGGCGCTTACAATAAAATACTCTAAGAAGATAAACCGACGGGCCTTTTCCAGCTCCTCCAACATGGCCTTGTACCCTAGCTCTCCCAAAGGGAAAAACTGGGTGGAAGTACCTTGGTACACGGGAGACCGCCCCTGCCGGGCCAGCAGCAGAGATTCCCTCTCGTGCATGGGAAAGCGGTCGCTCAATTGTTTCTCAGTTTCGGGAGAGGAGGTTAGCAGGCCGTGAGTCCCCAAAGAGATATTGACAATGGATTTTTTCATCCAGAACGGAAGCCCCCTGCGCCCCATAAAAAGGTAGAGCAATAACCCTAAAAAAGGCAGCAGCAAAAGGACAATAATCCAAGAGATTTTGTAAGAGGGATTATCCTGTTTGTAAGCTACACGTACCGACATAATAATAGCCAGCCCTTCAAAGATCAGGAAAGGGGTCCAGCTCCAGCGGATGGTCAGTTGATATAGCACCCAGATGACAAATGCTACCTGGGCCAAAATAAGGAGTGCCGCCGGCGCCCATCGGATAACTTTGGGTTTTGCTCGTTTAGGTTTGTCCATATAGGGTTCCCTCCAGACCGTGCAATTTACAAATACTCTGTTTATTGTACCAAATCTTACCCAGAGGTTCCAGCAAAAATAGGGCTAAAACAGAGGCGGAATCTCTGTCAATAAAATGAACTGTAGATACTTTGATCAGCCGCCCGTTTTCCCCCAAACAGGCGGCCATTCTTTGCGCTCCGAGCACCACATATGTCATCCAACCAAAATAAGATCTTTTAAAACTATTCCCCAAATAAGTATGAGGGATTCGTACTGTTCAAGTGTTTAGGCCAGGTTGAGATATTATTTTAGGACGTTGTGTATATCCAAAACGGATATAATAAGATGAAACAGGGGATGATAAGACGACTGAACTACACTAACCAATACAACGGAGGAAGAAAAAATGAATCATCCAAAGTCTATTACAGATACATTAGCACAATTTGAAAGATATCTGAAGCAAGAAGAAAAGAGCCGACTAACCATTGAAAAATACCTTCGGGACGTCCGGAAATTCTACAAATTTCTCAATGGGTCGGATATCAACAAAGAACAGGCCGTTGCCTATAAGCAGTATTTAATAGAACGATATACCGTGACAAGTGTCAATTCCATGCTGGTGGCGCTCAACTGCTTCTTACGCTTTTTGGGGTTACAGGCCTGTTGCATAAAAATGCTGAAGGTTCAGCGACAGATCTTTGCCGCAGAGGATCATGAACTTACTAAAGCGGAGTATCAAAGCTTATTGAAGGCGGCAGAAGATACAAAGAATTATCGTCTTTCATTGATCCTACAAACCATCTGTGGGACAGGTATCCGCGTTAGTGAACTGCAATACATCACCGTGGAGGTGGTAAAGGACGGGAAAGCCGTGGTAAATTGCAAAAATAAAACACGGGTGATTTTCATCCCCGTGCCACTGCAAAAGCTATTAAAAGAATACAGTAAAAAAGCCGGTATACGAACCGGCACCGTGTTTGTAAGCAAGAATGGGAAAGCGTTGGATCGGAGCAACATCTGGAGGGCTATGAAAGCACTTTGCCAACAAGCCAATGTATGCCCGAAAAAAGTATTCCCTCACAATCTACGTCATTTGTTTGCCCGGACGTTTTATTCCATCGAAAAAGATATTGTCCGTCTCGCCGACCTCCTAGGACACAGCAGCATCAACACTACTCGCATTTACACCATGGAGACCGGATGCCAACATGTTCTTCGCCTGGAACAAGTGCAGCGATTGCTTACCACATAATATAGATTATGTGGTAAAAAGAATGTGAATATTAAAAATGATAGTTGAAGAAATATTGATTACATACAAGAACCCTGTAATGAACAAACAACATAATATAATCTTTTGTCCCAATTATAGCACAAAATGAATTTATTGCAAGATATTTTTTAGATTAAATCAATCTAAAAGTAAAAAAAGGCATAAAAATATAAGCTGGAAATTAATAAAAAATTTTTCCGGCTTATGATTTTATGCCTTTTTTACAATTGAGGGAAAGAAAGGAAAATATAAAACCCACTGTATCGCGTCTCGCAACAACATAATCTATATTATGTTGTGAATGATGACATTGGAATCTCCAATAGGACAAAGGGACGAAAGAAGGCTGTAAGATGCGGATACAGAAAGAACAATTCTTTTCAAACAAAAAACGCATAGTAGCTATTTTTATGGTTTTTGTTTTGCTAGTAGGCTGTTGTTTTGCCGAAAGCCTCGTTGCATTGGCGGCTCAGAATAATTCCCTCGTACCGCGTGCAGCCGATCCCAGCACAATGGCCAATTGGACGAAGAGCTTTGGGCAAGAGGTGAAGGATACCTCATCGGCCGGCCGGATCTGGACCGACAAGACCGTTAGCGATGGGGACGTCGTCTTACAAGATCAGGACGGTAATAAGACGACGACAGTACCCCGTAGCAGCGAGGAAAACTTTTTGGTATCGCTTTCGGCCCTCAGCTCCAATAAAAGCATTGTGGGGCAGGATACCATCCCCATCGACGTCATGCTGGTGCTGGACGTATCCGCCAGTATGGCGGACAGCGGATCCGTCTCGAGCCTGGTAACTGCTACAAACAGCGCCATGAAAAAGCTGCTGGAATTAAACGTCAACAACCGTGTGGGTGTGGTCCTGTTCTCAGGGAATACGGATTTTGATGACTCCTCTACCAGTACCGCCACGGTTTTGCTGGATCTAAACCGCTACCTGCCCAATAGCTCGGGCCAGTTTGTAACAAGACCAAGAGAGTGGCACTTTCCGGGAGTGTGGAGAGATAAGAATGCCATTTCGGTGGCAGATGGTGTCAAATATGAGGATTCATCTTTAGGGTTTGTAGATCGAAAATCAAAAAATGTTGAAGGCGGAACCTATATCCAAAACGGCTTGTACCAGGCGTGGCAGCAGTTTAGCGAGGTGGAGGATACCACGGTAGACGGTGTAAAACGCATCCCGGTCATGGTGCTGATGGGCGACGGTGCTCCCACCGCTGCGACCGACAAGTATTCCAATGTGGGAAATTCCACTAGAGGAGATGGCGGCGATACCGACAATGTGATCGGATTCTACACCCAGTTGACGGCGGCGTATGTTCGCGCACAAATGCGCATCAAATACGATCGGGAACCGCTGTTTTATACTCTTGGATTGGGACTAAATAATAAAGACATGGACGAAAATGAAAAACGGATCGCCCAGTGGGTGCTGAATCCCGTGTCCACCCCCGAGCCTGGATACTGGAATCTTACAGTAGGCAACTATTGGGAGAGCTTTTTGACGCTGGATCCAGAGGAAAACTTACGAGATACATATGGTCGGAATTACCCCGATGTAACCCGTACAGATGACGGCATCCAAGAGAGCGACAAGGTGTATGTCGATCGATATTTTTCAGCTGACAACGGCGGTCTGGAAAATGCTTTTGAACAAATCGTCCAGGAAATCATTTTACAGTCCCAATACTATCCCACCGATATAGAAAGCGGCGGGGCCGATTTCTCCGGCTATTTGACCTTTGAGGATCCCTTGGGCCAATACATGGAGGTCAAAAACGTCAATGGCTTGATGTACAACGGAACGCTACATACAGGAGAAAACTTCGCCAAAGAATTTCAGTACGGATTCCGTCCGGACCAAGGCGGAAATGATTTGTTGTTTTTACGCTCAGTGATGGAACGCTTAAACATCGATGAAGATCAGGCAAACGAACTGATTCGGAATGCCATCAATGAAGGACAGATCTACTACCGCGATGAAAACGACTTTGGCAATGTTATCATGTGGTACGGCAAAGGGACCCGTACCGATCAGGAATATGTCGGGCCTTATGCAGAAGGCGGAACGGCTCCTGGTGGGGCGCAATACCTGAATTACTCCTATTCTTATTATGGGTCTTCCGGATCCCAGACCGCCGCAGGGGCCGACATGATGTACATCACCGCCCGGGTAGTGGAAGAGTTATCCACAGGGAAGCAGACCGTATTGCTGAAGGTGCCGTCGTCATTGGTGCCGATGGTA
>CAJFOZ010000081.1 GCA_904397895.1 uncultured Clostridia bacterium | reverse complement strand
TTGCCAGCTAAAAAGGCCCGGTGGTTCCACATCGTCTTGTATCCAACGGACCTTTTTTAAGATTCTACTCGATAGACTTATCTTCCTGCGATATAATAAGGGTTCGGCTTGGTCAGGATCCTTATTAAATCCACCAACCAACCGATAATAAAGAGTCCTGCCGTAAATAGGTAAAGCACACCCATACCGGTTTTGCCCTCGTAGAATTTATGGGCTCCAAAACATCCTAAAAACAGGCATAAAAAGAAAGCAACCCATTTGTTAAAAGGACGTCCATAGGACCCTGTAGCGGAATTGGTATTCAAATCAGGATTTACAGTATTAGTATAAGCGCCAACTCTCGGCTGTTCTTCCTCAGACGCCTCCACGATACCTCCGCATGACGGACATACAGCCGCTTGTGCTGGAATTTGCGTACCACAATATTCACAGACTTTTGTCGTTCGACTGTTTTGTGTCATACTATCTCCCTCTTCCCTTTTGCTTATTGGTATCCCATCATCCCTCGGACCGAAACTTCTCCCGCATTGACCACCAAAGGCCCTTGATCGGTATCCACTACCAATTCACCGGCCAGGGAAATATCCGACGCCTGTCCCTCTCGAATGAATCCCGGCCTTATTATTTTAACCTGACGGCCTAAAGTAGCGCACAGTTGCTTATACTGGGTGAGAAAATCATGGGTAATCCCCTGCTCCAGAAAGGTAATATAATGGCGTTCAAAGGCATTGAGTACTCCAGCTACCAGGGGGGCGCGGGCAAAGTGTCTTCCCGATTCGATGGAAAGTGAAGTGGCTGAATCCTTGAGGGTTGCAGGAAACTGATCGATGTTCACATTGATGCCGATCCCTACCACCAAAGAGGAAACCCGATCAATTTCGGCCGTCATCTCGGTGAGGATCCCGCAAATCTTTTTGCCGTTTACCAGCACATCATTGGGCCATTTGATCAGGGCCGGCAGTCCGGTGTACTGCCGCACAGCCAAACACACCGCCAGTCCCGCGATCAAGGTGATCTGGGATACATCCGACGGTTTTACTTGAGGAAGCAGCAATAGGCTCATCCAGATGCCGCCCCCTGGTTCGGCTATCCAGGACCGTCCTAATCGCCCCCGGCCTTGATTTTGAGCTTCCGCTATAAAAAGGCTTCCGTCTGGCGCCCCGCGTTCAGCCATACGCCTTGCTTCGTAATTGGTAGAATCCACCTCGTCATAGGTATAGATTTTTTGCCCTAAGATCCGGGTTTCCAAAAAGGGATGGATTTCCCCCCACGTCAATACATCGGGAGACGACACCAATCGATACCCTTTGTTGGTCACCGATTCAATATGATATCCCTGCTCCTTAAGGGCCTTCATGCACTTCCACACTGCAGAACGAGTAATTCCCATTTGTTGGCTGATGACTTCACCGGAAATCCATCCGTGCTGCTGTTTGAGCAGATTCAATATTTCCTCTTTCACCGCATATTCCTCCCCTCATCCCAGTTTTTCTAAGTCCAGTATAACAAATTATCCACTCTCTGAAAAGGGGGACTATGAGGTGAATTTTGCTCTTTTTCTCCATACGGGGTGTTTTGTGCTTCTTTTTGGAAACTTTAGGATTCTTTTGCTTGAATACAGAAATATTCCCTAAAAATGGTGCAAGTGCGACGAATCCTGCCTACTTGGCAAAATAACTTGACATGACATGCACAAAAGAGATAAAATAGATTATATTCATTATTATGCATTGTTCTGCTCTTCTTGGAAACAGGCAGCTTTGTATGATAGGAAGTCATAAAAAGGAGGTGTAGATATTCGTGCCATTTCAAACTGCAATCATTTTAATCGTAGTCGCTGTGATTGTCAGCGCTGTAATTTTTGGAGCTATCGCCTTTAGGCTTGGCGTTTCACATAGAAAAAAGATTGCCGAAGCCACTATGGGGTCGGCCGAGGAGGAAGCCAAGAGAATCGTAAGCGAAGCCATCAAAGATGCAGAAGCCAAGAAAAAGGAATCCTTGGTGGAGGCCAAGGATGAAATCCATCGCCTGCGCAACGAAGCGGATAAGGAAATCCGCGACCGGCGCAGCGAAGTCCAGCGCCAGGAACGACGCATCCATCAGAAGGAAGAGTCCCTGGATCGCAAAATGGAAAACCTGGAAAAAAAGGATGAAATCCTGGGTCAAAGGATCCACGATGCTGAGGAAAGACTTTCCGAAGTGGAGGGCATCAAACGCAGCCAATTCGAGATGCTGGAACGCATCTCCGGTTTTACCACCGAACAGGCCAAGGAATATCTGCTCAGAGCTCTGGAGGACGAACTGATTCACGAAAAATCAGTCAAAATCATGGAGATTGAGCAGCAAGCCAAGGAGGAGGCCGACAAACGGGCCCGTGAGCTTGTATCTCAGGCCATCCAGCGTTGCGCCGCCGACCATGTGGCGGAGGCCACCGTCTCGGTTGTCACCCTGCCCAATGAGGAGATGAAGGGCCGCATCATCGGCCGCGAGGGACGCAACATCCGTACGTTGGAAACCCTCACCGGTGTGGATCTGATTATCGATGATACGCCCGAGGCCATTACCCTTTCTAGCTTTGATCCCATCCGCCGTGAGACCGCCCGCATTGCTCTGGAGCGCCTCATTTCCGATGGCCGCATTCATCCCGCCCGCATTGAGGAAATGGTGGAGAAAGCCAAACGTGAAATCGACGCTACCATCAAGGCCGAGGGTGAAAGGGCCGTTATTGAGACCGGCATCCACGGCATGCATATCGAACTTGTGAAACTATTGGGCCGTCTGCGCTACCGCACCAGCTACGGCCAAAACGTCCTAAAGCATTCCCTGGAAGTGGCCTATTTGGCCGGCATTATGGCCTCTGAATTGGGTGAGGATCCCACATTGGCCCGCCGTGCGGGTCTGCTACATGACATCGGTAAGGCTTTGGATCACGAAATGGAAGGTTCCCATATCGAATTGGGCGTCGAAGTGGCCCGCCGATATAAGGAAAGCGAAGCCGTCATCCACGCCATCCATGCCCACCATGGCGATGTGGAGGCTAAGACAGTTATCGCTTGTCTGGTTCAGGCTGCCGACGCTATTTCGGCTGCACGTCCCGGTGCCCGCCGTGAGAACTTGGAGAATTACATCAAACGCTTGGAGAAGCTGGAGGAAATCGCCTGTTCCTTCGATGGAGTGGAACGTTCCTATGCCATCCAAGCCGGCCGTGAAATCCGCATTATGGTCAAACCCGAAGTTATCGGGGACGACCGTATGGTATTGATTGCTCGAGACATCGTCAAGAAGATCGAGAATGAACTGGATTATCCGGGCCAGATCAAAGTGCACTTAATCCGCGAGAGCCGCGCCATTGAGTACGCAAAATAAAAAGAGTGATTTTAAAAACGGCGTATGGCTAGGAAGGCTGTGCGCCGTTTTGTCCTATGATTGCAAAGGAGGAGCTTATGAAAATACTAGCCATTGGGGATATCGTAGGTAGTGTGGGATGTGAACATCTGCGCCGTGTGCTTCCTAATTTCAAGCGGGAACAGGGCATTGATCTTGTCATTGCCAATGGAGAAAATTCCGCCGACCGCAATGGTATCTCCCCCTCCTCTGCCGATCATATCTTTGCAAGCGGTGTGGATGTCATCACTACCGGCAACCACGTCTTCCGCCGCCGCGATATCTACAACGTGTTGGATGAAAACCCGTTTCTCATCCGTCCCGCCAACTATCCCGACTCCGCACCGGGCCGCGGCCTTTGCATTGTGGACAAAGGTTATGTTCGGGTGTGCGTCATAAACATCATGGGGGTGGTGTATCTGGATAGTTTAGGTTGTCCCTTCACCTGCATGGATAAACTATTAGAGCAAACCGACGGTGCTCAGATCGTGTTGGTGGACATGCACGCTGAAGCCACTGCCGAGAAAAAAGCCATGGGATACTATCTGGACGGCCGTATATCTGCTTTATGGGGGACACATACCCATATCCCCACCGCTGATGAGACTATTTTTGATGGCGGTACGGGGTATATCACTGACTTGGGAATGACCGGGCCTATCCGTTCAGTATTGGGGATCAAGCCGGAAATCTCTATCCAGAAGATGAAGGGCAAATTGCCGGTGTATTTTGAAAATGCCCCTGGGCCCTGCCACATGGAGGGTATTATCATGGAAGTTGATCATAAAACTGGACGATGTCAATCCATCCAACGTATCCGTGTATAAGCAATTTGTTTTCAGGTGGGGAAATCTTGAAAGATTTCCCCGAAACCTGTTGACAGATGGTTTTGTTTCCTGTATAATAGTTAAGTCGCAATCGATGACAGAGATATGATCCATTAGCTCAGCTGGCAGAGCACCTGACTTTTAATCAGGGTGTCCGGAGTTCGAATCTCCGATGGATCACCACACCAATATTATACAAACTTTTTTTACTTCGAAGGTGGCTTCGCAGTGACAAGTTGGTATAATATCTAACAAGAAAAGGCGGTATAGTTGTTAGCTATACCGCCTTTTTTATTTTTCCTCAAATTTTTAAACTTTTCATATTGATATTCTATAAGCGTAACCCCACAGATTTTTACATCTGTGGGGCTTTTTTATTTTCCAAAAACTATGTCTTGATAGGTAACCGATCCTCTCCGTACTGCCAGTAGCTACCTCTTAAGATCCAATATTACCTGAACGCCATATTTATTCATGATTTTTAGAACTGTAAAATAAAGGAAAATAATCTCAGTAGTTATATACCTCAAAACAACAAAAAGAGAGGCATTTAACATGAAAGCAATCCAAATCAACCAAAACCAAGCAAAAGAGTTTGCGAAAGCCATCTATTTAGACATCGCAGAGTACATCCAAACCCATCAAGAAGAATTCAAAGAATTTTTAAAACAAGAACTCGACAGGAGGTGAAAAACAGCAATGAAAAAATATCAAAAAAAAAACATTTTTAAAATGAAAAAGGAGGATCATACTATGAAATTTAAAAACATCCCAGCCAAAATGAGAGAAATGCCACACTGGATCGTATGGAGGCTGGAAGATAACGGCGGCAAGAAACCAACCAAAATCCCCTATTGTGCCTTCGGTGAAGGCTATAACCGTGCGAGCGTCAATGATCCTAACACTTGGACAACCTTTTCCAATGCCATCGCGGCGTTAGAAAAGGGCAACTATAGCGGGATCGGCTTCGTGTTTACCGGTACTCCGTTTGTTGGTATCGATATCGACGGCTGTATTGACAAAGATACCGGTTCTGTAGCAGAAGACGCCTTAGAAGCATTGGAAATCCTACAGAGCTACACGGAAATATCGCAGAGCGGCAGTGGATTTCACATTATTATGGAGGGGGATCTCCCCTCTGGGAGGCGCAGGAAGGGGGCTTTTGAAATGTATGGTGAAGGCAGTAATCGGTACTTTGCCATGACGGGCAACCTGTTTGGCGAGTACAATGAAATCCGTGCGGATCAGGACGCAATCAATATGGTACATCAAAAATATATCAATATGCCTGAATCTGATAAACCAACGCCTGTAATCCCATCCCATACTCCGTCTACAGTCATTCTTTTATCCGATCAAGAGGTCATAGAACGGGCTGGGAAAGCTAAAAACGGCAGTAAGTTCCATAATTTATGGATGGGCGATCTATCGGGCTACGACAATGACCATAGCCGAGCCGATTTTGCATTGTGTAGTATCCTTGCTTTCTGGTGCCAGCGTGACCACAACCAGATTGACCGGTTATTCCGGCAATCGGGGCTTATGCGCCCAAAATGGGATGAACTGCGTGGCGCTGACACTTATGGCAACATGACAATTGGGGAAGCAATTGCCCAGTGTCAAACCGTTTATCAAGGGAACACCGGGCAACCTTCGTCCCATTTGGAAGGATGGGAAGCGCCTGTCCCCTTTGAAACCATTGACGTACCCGATTTCCCGGTACATAGCTTGCCCGCCCCATTAGCCTCTTTTGTTGACGCCCTGTCGGAAAGCACGCAAACCCCTAAGGAAATGGCCGGTATCCTCTCCCTTGGGGTCTTGGCGACAGCTTTTCAATCCCGTTACATGGTAGAAATCAACTCAGATTGGAAAGAGCCGCTATGCCTATATACACTGGCAATCGCGCCACCGGCAGACCGCAAAAGCTCCGTTATATCAGCACTGACCCGCCCTATTTATGAATATGAAGATCAGCGCCGGGAAGAGGAAAAATTGGAAGTTGCACAAAACAAGGCTGAGCGCGAACGTTTAGAAAGTGCATTGAAAAAAGCACAAAACAAAGGGAGCAAAGAAGATGTTAAAAAATGTTCGGCTGAATTATCTGCATTTCCAGACAAATACCCTTTCCAGCTGCTAACAGACGATACAACCCAAGAAAAATTGGTTGAAAATATGGAAAAGCAAGGCGGCTGTATCACTATAGCCAGTGCGGAAGGTGGGATTTTCGATATGATGTCTGGCCGCTATGACAGGTGCATGGCATTGGATGTATATTTAAAAGGGCATTCCGGCGATCCCATTACAGTCGAACGCATTGGCCGGAAGAAAAACAACTTGAAGCATCCCCGCCTTTCTATGATATTAACCGTCCAACCCGAAGTTTTAAATGGGCTGATGGAAAATAAATCATTCAAAGGGCGCGGCCTGTGCGGACGTTTTTTATATGCCGTTTGCCGGTCGATGGTCGGCAGGCGGAATGTCAATGCAAATCCGATCCCAGCGGGGATAAAAGATGGATACAACCAATTTATCAAGCAAATCCTTTCCGATCAGGATTCCGGCATCATCTATTTGAGTGAAGAGGCCCACAAAATCCGGATTTCCTATGCCGCCAAAGTTGAAAAACGTTTAGGGGACGAATGGGATCAAATGGGCGACTGGGGCGGCAAGCTCGTAGGAAGCGTTATGAGGATCGCCGCGCTGATACACGCCGCAGAGGCACAAGAAAGCCCTACCAAAACACCCATTAGCCCTGAAACGATGACTGCCGCCATTGAAATTGCAGAGTGCCTCAGCGCCCACGCGACAGCAGCCTACCAGACCATGTCCATAGACAGTAGCATAGGAGATGCAAAGTACTTGTGGGGAAAAATCAAAGAAATGATAAAGGAAACCAATGAGTACAAGTTTTCTAAAAATAGCCTATTCGATAAGTGTAAGGGCAAAAATAAGTTTAAAAAGTAGAAAATATGGACCCCGCTCTACAAGTGTTAATCGACAGGCATTATATCCAAATGCCTGATATAAAGACGGGTAAGATAGGAAGGCCTGGAAAACCTATATTTGTAAACCCCATGATAAAAATAGTATAAATAGTAAAAATAGAAAATCATAAAAGTCTATCCATCATTTTTACTATTTTTACTAATATTTTTTAGGCCAACACAAAAGCCATTGAATTCCGTTTTCGCGGATTCAATGGCTTTTATCATATAGCAAGTTTTTTCCTACAGGACAGTCAACGATCCCTCCGGCGGCATATCATTTGTTGGAACAGCGTCCAGCAGGGTATAGATATCGCTCCCAACAACAAATTGTAACATCCCTTCCGGCGATTCTTCCGCTGTGATGGGCATCCCTTGTAACTGTACGATCTCGTTGAGCAGACGGACTACTTCTGAGGGCATCAGGGAATGCTTGATATCCAATTGATGGGTTGTAGCATAAATCTTTCTTTTCAGTCTTTTCATGTATCAACGCTCCTTTGTCTCTTCGATAGAAACACATC
>CAJFOZ010000080.1 GCA_904397895.1 uncultured Clostridia bacterium | reverse complement strand
ATACGGGATCCCAATCAGTTCCTGGGCTTCTGTTACCACCGGAGCGGCGCCGGCCAGAGAGGCCGGCACGCTGCTGGAGGTCTGGGATGCTTCCGGATGAGAGCTTACAGTACCCTGAGACGGTGCCGTAGAAGGACCGTCGGTGGAATCGCCGGAAGGGTCAGAGGTGGGGTTGCGGTCCGAAGGATTGGAGTTGTTGTCGGCCATGGAGGAGTTATGGCCTTCCGAAGCTCCATTTACAGCAGAGGATTCCGTGGCGCTGGAGTGAGGCAGCATGGACTCTACTTTGGATACCACTTCGGAAACCACGCCGCCGTTGCTGGAACTATCTCCTTTGTCCTTGCCACAGGATGCCAGCATAGCGGTGGCCATGGCCAGAACCAACATGACAGCCAAAAGACCAATTATGGTGTGTCGTTTCATCGTTTTTGCTCCTTCTGTATTTGTAATAGGATGGACGGGAACCGGTATTTGGCAGGTCCCCTTCTTAGGATGCGCCGTCAGATGGTGAGTATTCCTCCTTCGGTCTCCAAAAGGATGAGAATTTGTTCCTCCTCGCCGGTCTGACAATTGACGTAAACCAAAACCTTCTGGTCGTTCTTGCCTTTGCACATAAATTCATAGCACAGGTTTTCCGATCCAGCGTCAGAGGGAATCAAAGCCACACCGGCGCTTTGGACGGTCAAATAAGGGCTGAGTTTTTCTTGGGCCTGCTCTTTGGTCAACGTGGCCGAGGACAACGCCCGATCTTGATGGTTCATCAAATACCCTCTGGCGTCAAACAGCACCACTTCGCCGTTGTCCAGGGCGACGCCTACTTTAATTAGGTCGGTATAGCAGGTGACGCTTCCCTGCTGGTAGGCAAAATTGATGGTGCATATCCCGCCTGAAGTGGAGTAATAACTTTCCTTCATCGAAGTAATTCCCCGGTTTTCCAAGTATTCTTGAGCCTTTTGGATTGCGCCCTGGGAATCCAGGGTAGTCATACCGATTTCCCGGGAGTTTAATAGCCAGGAACAATAGCCTCCCTGTTTGGTAACGTTGACAGTTAGGGTTTCGGTGGTAAAATTATAAGATGGGATAGTTCCGTTTTCCTCCCCGGCATCCTTGAGAGCCATAGGGGTCTGTCCGGTAAACTCGGATGCAAGGCCTCGGGCGGTGGCCCGGTCGATTTCCTCTTTCCCTTTGAGCCATTTGGCCTCTTTTTGCTGGATGTGGTCGGAAAACGGGCCGTCATAAATTAAGGTGGGGTAATCGGTAAACTGCTCCTCAAATTCTAGGAATCCAGAATTGACGGTGGGTTCTCCCTCCGGTTCCTGGAAATTTCTAAGGCTCTCGTGCATCTGCTCCATGGACATGTTGCCATCATTGATCTCCTGCCGGATGGAGGAAATCATCGACGATAGTTTCTTGGCGTACCCCGCCAGTTTTTCCATATTCTCATGTTCTTCTTGGGTAATAGTCTGACCCTCCTCCACCTTATGGGAGAGGGCCATGGAGAAATCCCCTACCTGGGCGATAAAACGATTGGTTTTCTCCAAATCCATGCCGCCCATAGGAAGTTGGCCTAAACAGCTTTTTGCGGCGGATGAATCCATCCAAAGCTCAGTAGCCAAGGTGTCGAATTGACTGGCAGTGCCGGCGTACATCCCTTTGTTGAGAGAGACGTCGATGCTGTTCATATAGTCCCCCAAATCATCCAGCGCCCGCTGGTAGCTGTGTTCCAGCTGTAGCTGGTACTGGTGGGACTGGACGTAGGCGCTGCACATCAGGCCAAACAAAACCAATATGCCTGCAATGGAAAAGGTTACAATGCGTACTTTACGCCGGATCCCCGGCACAAATGGACGGTATTTTAATGTTGTGATCATGAATTTTCCTCCTTGTGCCCATGTTCTCTCCTATTTTCCCCCGATCATGGACGGTTATTCCAGGCCCGGAAAATTCGGCATTTCCAATCCCATCCTATGGATGGACAACCGGCACAAGGACGCTATTTTCTCTTTTTATGCAAAAACGGATCAATTGATTCAACTGCAAATCTCTGCTGAACACCCATAGGATACAATTTTTTTCAGGAAATATCAAGTTTTCCCGAAGGCCAAAAGGCAAATTTTCACAAAATCCTTCTGTTTTATTTGGATTGTACCGCAAATGGTCTTTGGCATCCTGTCCTCCGCATAGGTGTATTCTTTCCATTTCTATGCGGTACATCTTGAAATCTTTCCACAAAATAAAATTTCCCTTGGATATCCTTTTTTCTCCAAGCCCCCTTGGTACGACAAAACATTTTTTCTCTTTGTCTTATCTTAAAAGAATGCTATTGGAGGGCCGTATGGTCCGTCCGCCAAGATCATCGGATTCCTCTCTTACCTTATATTCAAATAAATTGAAGGGAAGATGATTCTTATGAAAAAAACAGTGATGTGCTTTGTGATGGCATCCTTCATCCTAGCGAGTTCCCTTGGGTTCTCCGCCTGTGGGAAGACATCAGAACATCCCTCTGGAACATCTGCCTCTGCGGCCGCCAATTCCAGTGGACTAGACCCTCAGTCGTCCACCCATACCAGCGTCCAGTCCGGATCCATCAATCCTCTAACCGGCCAATCCAATCTGCCGGCCGACGCGGTAGGATTACGTCCTGTCGGCATCATGATCAACAACATCCAGGACGCTACCCCTCAGCACAATATCGCTTCGGCGGATATTTGCTACGAGATGCAGGCCGAAGGCGGCATCACCCGGATCCTCGCCCTGTATTCCGATTGGAAAAATCTCTCCATGACCGGTTCCATCCGCAGCGCCCGCCCCTATTTTGTGGAATTGGCCCAGAGTCACGACTGTATTTACGTCCATGTGGGCGGCAGCCAGGACGCCCTGGACGTGATTCAATCGTCCAAAATAGACAGCATCAACGGCGTCAGTGATTCGGTGACCATTTGGCGGGATCCAGGGCGCAAGAAAAGTATGGGAAGCGTCCATAGCTGTGTCACCGACGGGGAAAAACTTCTCCAGTGCGTTCAAAAACGGGAGATCCGCACCAAAGCAAAATCCGACCATACGGCGTTTTCTTTCCGCCCCGAAGGCGAGGCACAAGCTCCACAAGGCCAGCCCTGTACGTCCTTGACAGTGCCCTTCTCGTCCTATGTGACCAGCCGGTTTCTTTACGATCCCGACAACGCCGTGTATGCCAAATCCCAGTTTGGAAAAGGCCAGATGGATGCCGCCTCCGGCAAACAGGTGGAGGTCACCAACGTCCTGGTCCTGCGCACCTCCATCACCCCTACGGGAGACAGTTTAGGCCATGTGGACATCCAGCTCAAGGGTGGGGAAGGGATCTATGCTTCCCTCGGACAGTGCCAGGATATCCGGTGGAGCAAGGAGTCAACATCCGATCCCATTCGCCTTACCGATTCCACCGGCCAGGACCTCCTTTTGAATCCAGGCAAAACTTGGATTTGCATCGTGGGCCAAAAGGACGATGTAGAAGTGGAGTAACCCCGTATCCCTTGGCCAGCAAGAAACCCCCTTAGGCAGGATACCTAAGGGGGCCTTTCATTTTACAAACTCCCGTTCTGCTTTTTGCAAAAAAAGCCCGCCGGGCACAGGGAGGAAGGTTGCACCCGGCGGAAGTAATACACAATATAGATAAGGGGACTGTGGGCATCAGGGCGGCGTTGGATCGTCATCCCCGCCGCTCCTGCGGGAATAGGGGCAACCCCGGCATCCTCCGGCGCATCCGCCTGATCCCTTGTTGTTTTGCCGACGCTTTTTGTGAGACCAAAGCGCAAGTATCACCAATAAAACCACTAGGAGCAATATTACAATATCAATCGGTCCCATAAGGAGTCAACCCCTCTGATCCAGATACCCTATTGTATGCAATTGCTAGCCGTTTTTGGCACTATTGTTAATCGACGCTAACAATATAACACAGTCTGTTTCATCTGTCAAGAGGAAACGGCACAAAAAATCCTTTTTTCCTATATGAATTCTAGTAAATAGCCAAAGGCAAGGACCTTTGGAGCGTTCCATAGGCCCTTGTCTTTAGCAAGGTTCCCTTTATTTTGTCAGGATCTCGGCTTTACAGGTGGATACAAAGGTAGGGCCGCTGTTGTTAGGGCCAACCAGCACTACCATCCCGAATTCACTGCGCAGCACGGTGCCTTGCCCCACAGTTTGGCCTCCTGCATTGATGGCGGCGCCGGTTGTTCCAACTGGCAAATAACTGCGTACCGCTGCTTGACATTGTGCGGCACAGCCTGTCGGTGCCGGCGTGGGGGCCGGTAAATAGGTGATAGCATTGTTATACGTGGCGCTGGCGATCCGGACGGCGGCGATGCGACAAATGGATACTGCCTCCTGTGGAACGCCCTGGGCATTTGCCAGCTGAAGCAGGCCGGGGGATTGGGCTGGAAGCAATTGGGACGCACGGCCGCTTGCATTGTTTCCACTTTCCATCGATACAATGATATTGTCATTGGGATAGAGTTGAATAATCTGCTGAAGCACATTTTGCATCTGTTGGACACAGGCGCATTCCACGGCACTGGTATCTGGACCGGTCGGGCCCGTGACACCCGTTGCTCCTGTAGCCCCCGTCGGGCCGGTTGGACCGGTTGGACCAGTGGCTCCGGTAGCTCCCGTCGGGCCGGTGATCCCAGTTGCTCCCGTGGGGCCCGTCGGGCCGGTTGGACCGGCGGCTCCGGTTACACCCGTCGGGCCGGTGGGGCCTTGGATCCCCTGCGGGCCTTGAGGGCCTTGTGCCCCTGTAGCTCCAGTGGGACCAACAGGGCCCTGGATCCCCTGTGGGCCTTGGGGCCCGGCGGGACCAGCTGGGCCGGCCGGGCCGGTAGCCCCATCCGCACCGGTTGGCCCGGATGGGCCTTGAGTCCCTTGTGGACCTTGGGGGCCCTGTGCGCCTGTCGCTCCGGTGGGACCAATGGGACCTTGCACGCCCTGTGGGCCTTGGGCGCCAACCGGACCGGTAGCTCCTGTTGGGCCAATGGGGCCCTGCACACCTTGTGGGCCGGTTGTGCCGGGGATTCCGGCTAGGCCTTGGGCCCCTGTCGGACCAATAGGACCAATGGGACCAATTGGTCCCATTGGTCCAGTGGCTCCGGTCGGCCCTGGAACATGGTGGGCATGAAAACAACAGCAGTCATTTTGTTGGCAACAATCTTCCGGACAGCTGTCGTGACGATAGATCTTCAAGATATTGACCTCCTATTTGGATTAGGGTGTTATACCCTATCCATTGTATGTTCCCCCGTCTGTAGTTGTCCCAGAAAGTTGCAAAGCTATCCATCCTAATAGGAGGCTGGTATCTTCTATGATAAATTATTTGTTAATTAGAATCTATCGGAAGTTCCTATTTTGTAAACGATAATTTTTTTATTTTTTTGTTTGCATCTGTTAATTCCATATTTTGTACCATGAGATATCCCATCCTAAAACGCAAGTACATAATCAGCATACTTAAATAATTTGTAAATTCCGTCTCAATGGAGCGCCTTTGCCATATTTATTGTATTCTGGTAAAAATTCTGTGTATTTGATTTTACTTGTAATAGCAAACTCCTTTGCACAGGTATCAATTCCGCGTGCACCACCTGAGATAATTTCTGTTATCTCCCCTGGCAGATATGATTCTAAATTGTCTATAATCGAGCTTCTAGATCCAATGATAGCAACTTTCATTTTCAATCCCCTTTTATATTTGGTCTACTTAAATCAAGTATACCTTTGTTATTATACCTCAAAATAATCTTAAAATAAACTTAAAATAAGATTGTTTAAGGATTTGTTATGAGAAATAAAAATAATAAACATCTGGGGATTGAAGTGGATCCAGAGCTTCATTATAAATTGCACTACATTGCAAAGTACGAAGGGCGTTCCGCAAACGGCCAGATCCTGTACCTCATCCGCCAATGCATCAAAGAGTTTGAAAAATCAGAAGGCCCCATCATCCCTCCATCAGATGGCAAATCAAATACGAAAACACAGGAAAAAGGCTGAGGAGAACCAATCCGGTTCCCTCAGCCTTTTTCTTGTGATCTGTCTACAGTATTTTTTATTTCTGCTTTTCCGACTGCTCTTTTTGCTGATCTTCCAGCGCCTTCTTACGCACGGCTTTGAGCACGTCGGGAGGCAGGATCAGGTTCTCGGTATAGGGGTTAATGGCGATACCGCTGGCGCTCTTCATCTGCTCTAGGATCATCTCGCAGCAGTTGAGGAAGGGGGTCTGCATAGCCATAAATTTGCGGCCCGCATTCTGGGGGATAAGCTCCTTACGGGTATAGACCGGAAGAAAATACCGCCCGTCTGGCGCGCTCAAAATATTCACCTTCGCTTTGGCGTTCGCCGGCAGGGGGATAGAAGTCCCTTTTTCGACGCCTTCCTGTAGTTTTTTCTCGTCTTCCTCGCTGAGATCCACGTGCACCGGCACCACCACGTTGGCTTTTCCCAATGCAATAAGCACCGGTACCAGATTGACCATATTTTCCTGATCCTTCATATAAATCCGGATTAGAAATTCTAGATTTTCCACCTGCATCATGTCCTGGCTATCCAGTTCACCGCCGCCTACTACAATCTGCTTTTGCGGCTTGGCCTGGTCTTTTGCCTGGTCGGCGCCGGACGCTTGGGTCTGTTCACCCTTTTTCTGAGATTTTTTAAACAATGCCATACTAAAAATTAACACTCCTCGTTCCAATGGTTCCGCTTATGCTGGAAGGCCCAAGAATCCCCATCAATTGATTTTCCCCATTATAACACAAACTCTTCCCCAACACCAGGCTACAATTGTGAATTTTACAGTTTTTTCACCATTGTTTCTATCAGCACAGCCGATATTTTTTATCGCATTTTCAAAGGCTGGCTATTTTAGCTCTTTTTAGGAAAATTTTTTGATGAAATGGTGGAAATGGCTGCTTAAATTTGTTATAATATCCACTGTGTAGATTTTGAAAACGCTGGATACACACCCCCACGCCTTTTGCGCGCGGGGCGTTTCATTTGTATCTAAAATCAGGAGGTAGATGTTTAATGAGTTACAAGTACGTGTACCTGTTCTCCGAAGGCAACGGTTCCATGCGCGAACTGTTGGGCGGCAAAGGCGCCAACCTGGCGGAGATGACCAACCTGGGCATGCCTGTGCCTCAGGGCTTCACCGTTACTACCGAGGCCTGCACCCGTTACTATGAAGACGGCCGCCAGATCGCTCCCGAAATCCAGGAAGAGATCTTGGAATACTTGGGCAAGATGGAAGAGACCGTCGGCAAGAAGTTTGGCGACGCTGCCAATCCTCTGCTGGTGTCGGTCCGTTCCGGCGCCCGCGCTTCCATGCCCGGCATGATGGACACCATCCTGAACCTGGGCCTCAACGACACCGTTGTGGAAGGCCTGGCCAAACTGACCAACAATCCCCGTTTTGCATACGACTCCTATCGCCGTTTCATCCAGATGTTCTCCGACGTGGTTATGGAACTGCCCAAGTCCAACTTCGAGAAGATCATCGACGAGATGAAGGAAGCTAAGGGCGTCAAGATGGACACCGAACTGGACGCCGACGATATGAAGGCTATGGTTGTCCGCTTCAAAGAGTATTATAAGCAAGAAAAGGGCGTTGACTTCCCCTCCGATCCCAAAGAGCAGCTGATGGAAGCTGTCCGCGCTGTGTTCCGCAGCTGGGATAATCCCCGCGCCAACGTCTACCGCCGTCTCAACGACATCCCCTATTCCTGGGGCACTGCCGTCAACGTCCAGATGATGGTGTTTGGTAACACCGGCGACACCTCCGGTACCGGCGTTGCCTTTACCCGTAACCCCGCCACCGGCGAAGCCAAGCTGTTCGGCGAATTCCTGATGAACGCCCAGGGCGAAGACGTGGTGGCCGGTATCCGCACCCCCCAGACCATCGATCAATTGAAAGACGTCATGCCGGAAGTGTACGAGCAGTTCGCCACCACCGCCGACCGTCTGGAAAAACATTACCGCGACATGCAGGACATGGAGTTCACCATTGAAAACGGCAAACTCTACATGCTCCAGACCCGTAACGGCAAGCGCACCGCCGCCGCCGCTTTGAAGATCGCCGTCGACCTGGTGGACGAGGGCATGATCTCCGAGGAAGAGGCCGTCATGCGCGTGGAGCCCAAGCAGCTGGATAGCCTGCTCCATCCCCAGTTTGAAGCCGAAGCCCTGAAGGCCGCCAAGGTCATCGGCAAAGGCTTGGCCGCTTCCCCCGGCGCTGCCTGCGGCCGCGTTGTGTTCTCCGCTGAGGACGCCAAGGAATGGGCAAACCGCGGTGAAAAGGTTGTTTTGGCCCGTCTCGAGACCTCCCCGGAGGACATCGAAGGCATGACCGTTTCGGAAGGTATCTTGACCGTCCGCGGCGGTATGACCTCCCACGCTGCCGTTGTGGCCCGCGGCATGGGTACCTGCTGCGTCTCCGGCTGCGGCGAGATCAAAATGCATGAAGAAGAGAAATACTTCGAGCTGGGTGGCATGACCATCCGCGAAGGCGACTATATCTCCATCGACGGCTCGACCGGTAACATCTACGGCGAGGCCGTTCCCACCGTCGAGGCCACCATTTCGGGCAATTTCGGCCGCTTTATGGCCTGGGCCGACGCCAAGCGCACCCTGAAGGTCCGCACCAACGCCGATACTCCGCGCGACGCCAAGCAGGCCATCCAGTTCGGCGCCGAGGGCATTGGCCTGTGCCGTACCGAGCACATGTTCTTTGAGGGCGAACGCATCAAGGCCATGCGTGAGATGATCGTGGCCAAGGACGTCGAGGCCCGTAAGAAGGCCCTGGCGAAGATCCTGCCCTATCAGCAGGGCGACTT
>CAJFOZ010000079.1 GCA_904397895.1 uncultured Clostridia bacterium | reverse complement strand
CAACGGAGTTACTTTTTCAATCCCGGCTCGGCTGCGGCCTACAAAAAGGAGGATCTGGATCTCTCCCTCATCGATCAATACGACATCATCTTTGTGGCCGGCGCTCTGCTGCTCTACGACTTTGACGGCGTCCCCTGTAGCGAGGTGTTGCGTTACGCCAAGGAACACGGCAAATACACCGTCTTGGATACCGCTTGGGACAGCAGAGGCCGTTGGATGGAGCTGATCGAGCCGTCGCTTCCTTACCTGGATCTGTTTATGCCCAGTTACGACGAAGCCGTCAAAATCGCTGGGGAAACCGACCTGGACCGCATCGCCGATTGCTTCTTCGCCAAAGGCGCCAAAAACGTCATCATCAAAATCGGTAAGGACGGTGCCTATATCTGCGAGGAAAACGGCAACCGATATACCTTGCCCACCTATGGCAAGTACAAACCCATCGATACCACCGGCGCTGGGGACTCCTTCTGTGCAGGCTTTATCGCGGGACTGGCCCACGACCTGGACTACCGCGCCAGCGGCAAAATCGCCAATGCGGTGGGAACCCTGTGCGTCATGGAGGTGGGAGCTTCCTCCGGCATCCGGAGCTGGGAGGAGACCCTCCAATTCATGGAGGAAAACAAGGACCAAGTGGAGTAAACACCATAAAAAATACAGACATGCCAAAAGGCGGAATCAATCATTTGAAAGGATGGTTTTAAATGAAACGCGAACAGTACGAAGAGGTTAAGGAAAAGGCATTGGCACTTTACGAGAAGGCCCACATTGTCCTGACCCAGGAGGAAAAGGACAATCTGGAAGTGGCCGATCTGGGCTTGGGCGATATCTACCGCACCGGCATTGAGATCGTCGTGTACGTCAACACCGAGCTTTGCTGCGGCAAGGAAATGGCGCTTTTGCCCCATCAGACCTGCCCGGAGCATACCCACGCCCCCATCCCGGAAAAGGGATACATCGGCAAAGAGGAGACCTTCCGCTGCCGTTACGGCACGGTGTATGTGTATGTAGACCGTGGGGAACCCACTCCCGATCCCAAGGTTCAACCCCCAAAAGGCGACGAGGCCTACTATACCGCAAAACACGAGATCATTCTGCATCCCGGCGAGCAGTATACCATGGTGCCCAACACCAAGCATTGGTTCCAGGCCGGACCGGAAGGCGCCGTTGTGTCGGAGTTCAGCACCCCCAGCCACGATGAACTGGATATCTTCACCGATCCCCGTATCAACCGTATGCCGGTAATCGAGGACTGATTGGAAGTTTCCACATAGGATAAAGTCATAGGCTATATTGCTTGAGTTTTTAAGAAATGAGGTCTTTTGCATGCTTGTTAATTTAAATGATGTTTTGTTGGACGCCCGGAAAAACCACTATGGCGTAGGTTTATTCAACACCGTCAACCTGGAGATGGCCAAAGGCGTGTTGCAGGCGGCGGAGGAAACCCGTTCGCCGGTTATCATCGGCAGCGCGGAAGTGTTGCTGCCTTACGCCAGCCTGCGTGAACTGGGCGATATGCTGATCCCCATGGCAAAGCGTGCATCGGTGCCGGTGGTGGTGCATTACGACCACGGTTTGACGGTTCCCAAAATCCGGGAAGCCATTGAGGTGGGATTCACCTCCATCATGTACGACTGCTCCAACCTGAGCTTTGAGGAAAACTGCAAGCAAGTGGCCGCCATGACTAAGGAGGCCCATGACCAGGGCATCACCGTGGAGGCGGAATTGGGACATGTAGGCGCCAACGCCGGCGATTCCGACCATAGCATCTACACCCAGCCGGAGGAAGCTCTGGAATATGTGGAACGCACCGGCGTGGACGCTTTGGCGGTAGCCATTGGATCGGCCCATGGCGCTTATAAGAGCAAGCCGCAACTGCAGTTCGACCTTTTAAAACAGCTGAGTTCCCAAGTGGACAAGCCTTTGGTATTGCACGGCGGTTCCGGCCTGTCGGACGACGACTTTAGAAAGTGCATTGCCGACGGCATCGCCAAAGTCAATATTTTCACCGACATCAACTGTGCTGCCGCCAAGGCGGCCCACGATGGGTACCGTGAGGGATGCGGTATGACCGACCTGATGGAAGATATTGTAAAAGCCATTAAAGAAGCTACCATCGAGAAGATGAAGATTTTTGGCAGCGTAGGCAAGGCATAAAGGGGGACAGTGCTTTCTAACAAACGCTTGTTTATTAGAAAAATTAGAATCGTTTCCGCTTTTATTAACCCCCCTCTTTGTGAAAAAAGGGGGGTTATTTTCATAGACAAGAAAGGAATTAGAGGTTTGTTTGTTGCCAAAAGATAATAATGGTATTTTACAATTTGCTGATTTTTTTGGGCTACTGGAGGATTATCTACCCTTAATGTAGGAATATCGCTATAATCGATTCCTCCATAAATTCAAAATGGATGCAATATAGTAAAATATAATTGATACAATTGAGTTTGTATTGATTTTTATTGTCTTTCTTGTATAATGATATGTATAAAATGGTAGCATAGTGCATAATTCCTTTTTTGGAAAAACCAACTTATGGAAGGGGATCGACAGCTTGCCGAAAAATAGGGGAGAAAACAACTCCTTTTTAAAGCAGCGAAACCGGGGTCTGCTGCTTAAATTAATTGCAACACAGCAACATACTTCCCGCATTGAATTATCTCGTGCCACTAAATTGACAAAAATGACAGTTACTAACATTATTTCCGAATTTATTGAAAAAGGTTTGGTGGTGGAGAGTTCTTTGGATCGGACCTCTGGGGTGGGACGCAATCCAATTGGCCTGGTCATTTCACCTAAGGCGCCCAAATGCGTTGGCCTGCAATTCGATCGGAACTCATGTACAGCTGTGCTATGCGATCTCAAAATGAATATTTTAAAAAGCAATACCCTTCCTATCCACGGTGGAACAGGGGACGATTTGATGAATCTATTTTATCATCAAATCGACCAAATGCTGCAAGGGGAAGAATCCATCTTGGGCATTGGAGTTTCGGCATTGGGCCCTTTAAATCCCCGAACTGGGACCATGCTGACGCCTCCCAATTTTTATCATATCTCTCACCTTCCCATTGCTCCGCTTTTGAAGGAAAGGTATCATCTACCGGTATTTATGGACAATGAAAACAACTGCGTCGCTTTGACTGAAAGCCTCTACGGCAACGGCCGGGACTATTCCGATTTTCTGTTTGTCAGTGTATTAAACGGGGTAGGATTGGGGATCATCTCCGGTGGGAAGCTTCAGCACAACAAGTATGGTTTTGCCGGCGAGTTGGGCCATGTCAGCATTGATTACAATGGGAAACCATGTGACTGTGGAAACAAGGGATGTGTAGAATCTTATGTTCGGATCCCGGTCATTCACCAGCGCCTGTGCCGCGCCACCGGTATGGATCTGCCCATGAGCCAGTTTTACACCATGTCGGACAACCCTATTGTAGATGCTATCTTCTGCGACATGATGGATAAACTGGGTTGTGCATTGGTCAGTGGAGTAAACCTGCTGAATCCTCAGGCCGTCATTGTGGGACATGCCTTGTTATCCCTGCCCCAGAAATATATTGACCGCTTAGAAAATACGGTTAATCAATGCCGGATTGGCCGGGAGTATAGTTATATTCCATTTCTTCGTCCGCATTATGGCAACCATGTTCAGTTTATCGGCGCAGCCTGTTTGGCAGCCAGCCATGTTTTTGATGGGGAGCTGCTTTTTGACTAAAAGGAGGAAACGGGCGTGGATTTTCGTCAAATTCGAGAATACATCGGAAAACTGGATCAAGTGTTTGCCGTCAAGCAATATGTATTGCAGGGGGGACGGCAGGAAGGCGTTCATGCCATCGATGTATCTACTGGAGCAGGTATGGAGTTAACCATCTTGCCCGACCGCTGCATGGATTTCTACCAGTTGAAGCTGAACGGACGAGGGCTTAACTTTATGTCTCCCACCGGTATCGTGGCCCCATCCTATTGCGGGAAAGCAGTGGATGGATGGTTGTCCTCCTTTGGAGGCGGGTTTTTAACCACTTGTGGTTTGGACAATATTGGTGTAGGGGGAGAAGATCAAGGGGAAAGCCTCCGGATGCATGGTTCTCTCTCCAACACCCCAGCGGAACAGGTCAGTGTCCGTACGACTCAGGAAGAGGGCGTACCGACCGTTCATATCAGCGGTATGATGCGGGATGCCACTTTGTTCCTAGGGGATCTTCACATGACCCGTACGGTGACGTTGCGCCATGGTATCAATGCCTTTGAGTTTACAGATCGCATTACAAATGTAGGATTTTCCACTCGTCCTTTGATGCTTTTGTACCACTTTAATATGGGATACCCTTTGCTGGATGAAACAGCCCAGCTGATTCTCCCTACCAATCGCGTAATGCCTCGGACAAAGCATGCTGCTGATTTTGTAGAACAGTATCAGAGTATTACGCCGCCGTCCGCTCCCTTTGAAGAGATGTGCTATTATCACGACATCCAAGCCGACGACCAAGGCTTGGCTACAGTGGGACTGCGCAATGCACAGCAGCATCTGGGAGTGGAAATCACCTATGACAAAAAGGTGCTGGATCATTTTGTTCAATGGAAGATGTTGGGAAAAGGGGAATATGCCATTGGACTGGAGCCATGCAACGCTACCATTGACGGCCGCGCTGACGCTAGACAAAATGGTTCTCTTAAGTTTATAGCGCCAGGGGAAGAGATGGTGTATCGCTTCCGAGTATCGGTATATCAGTGATTGGCTTAGAGGAATGAAAACCTGTCTTACCAAATGTTTCGATGTTTGGTAAGGCAGGTTTTGTCTTGCAATGGATTAAAAGAATAGGGCGGAAAATACAACCAATACTAGGAAAAGGAATGGAGAGGCATTGTCTGGTTGAAAAATGTGCCGCAGTGGTTTATAATGGAAAACAGTATTTTTTGGGATGGAAGTTTTTGCTGGGAAATAGGGTTTTGTATCGGGAGAACGACCAAGGATAAACTTCCTGTATGTTGAATTGTTTTATATCATTGATGTAACGACCATCTTAAGATCAGTGCCTTCGGATGGTTTGGCTTCTTTTACAATATCTTTGAGGTCCAGATTGCAGCTTGTATTTTCTGGGCGCTGATGTCTTTTAAGGACAACGAAACGGTTCTCAAGATCGGCAAAAAAGCAGGCGGAAAGGGAGATGACAATGGCAATTCCTAAGATGATTCACTATGTGTGGGTAGGAGGACAAGAAAAACCTAAGGATATGCAGCTCTGCATGAAAACTTGGAAGAAGCATTTGGGCGATTATAAAATTATGGAGTGGAATGAAAACAATTTTGATATTCAATCCAATCGCTTTGTCCGCCAGGCATATGAACAAAAAAAATGGGCATATGTCAGCGACTATATCCGTGTTTACGCCATGTATCATTATGGAGGTATCTATCTGGATACAGATGTCATTGTAATGGACGATCTGTCGTCTTTTTTAGACAACAAGGCTTTTGTGGGTTTTGAAAATCCGGAGTATCTTTTTTTAGCTGTGTTTGGAACTGAAAAAGGACATCCGCTTATGAAGGATCTACTAGATTATTACGATGATATTGACTTTAAATTTGATGTCAAAGATCAAATGGCAAATGTCAACACAAAAATTATATCGGATATTTTAGTGAAGAAATATCACTGCAAGGTTAACAACCAACAACAATTGTTGGATACAGGCATTATGGTGTATCCCGATGGCGTTTTGTGTAATCCCTCTGACCAGTCTTCCACCATCCACATTTTCACTGGCACCTGGATGGAAGGTAAAAGTGAATT
>CAJFOZ010000078.1 GCA_904397895.1 uncultured Clostridia bacterium | reverse complement strand
TTGGCACGGTACCTTAAACCAGCCGTTCGATTCCCTCGCCCCATTCGCGGGCCTCTACCGCTTTGGTCTACTCAAAACCCGGGGTGCGTCTCGGCCGCGGATACTATCCGCCCTTACAGGAGGTGGGCCCGCAATTCCTCGCCGCTCTGGGCGCTTAAATAAGCCGGCGCAATGTCAAATGCAGTCTTACAGCCGCTCTGCCCCTCCTGGTTGAGGCGATAGGCCGCACGGGCATAAGCCAAAATTACAGAAGAGGTAAATTCCGGGTTGGAATCCAATTTGAGGCTGTATTCAATAATATGGGTGTGTTCCAGATCCCAACCGGTCTTGCCGCTGCGGATAACAAATCCACCGTGGGGCAAGGCGCTGTGATCCCGCTTCATCTCCTCCTCGGTGATAAAGTGAACGGTGGTATCATAATCGGCAAAATAATTGGGCATGGTCTTGATCTCCTGCTCGATGCGGCTGAGATCAGCCCCTTCCTCAGCCACCACAAAACACTCACGGGTGTGTTTCTGGCGGGTGGTCAATTCCGGAGTCTGGCCGCTGCGCACAGCTTCCAGGGCGCTCTCTACGGGGATGGTGTACTGACGGGCATCCTTGACTCCATCGATGCGACGGATGGCGTCGGAATGGCCCTGGCTGACGCCTTTGCCCCAGAAGGTGTAGTCCTGACCCTTGGGTAGGACCGCATTGGCATACAGGCGGTTGAGGGAGAACATACCGGGATCCCATCCCACTGAGATGACGCCTACTTTGCCGCCCTTTTTGGCAGCTGCATCCACCTTTGCAAAATGCTCGGGGATTTTGGCATGGGTATCAAAGCTGTCCACCACGTTAAAATATTCAGCAAACTTGGGAGTTTGCACCGGCAGATCAGTAGCGCTGCCGCCGCACAGGATCAATACATCGATGTCATCCTTCTTGGAAATGGCTTCTTCCATGGAATAAACCGGTACGTCCGGGGTAAGGATGCTGACGGTTTTGGGATCGCGGCGGGTGAATACCGCCACAAGCTTTGCGTCCTCGCTGTTGCGAACGGCGCACTCTACCCCTCGTCCTAAATTTCCGTAGCCCATAATACCAATGCGAATGCTCATCTGGTCACAACTCCTTTAACGTCTAGAATCAGGCGGTTCCCTTTTAAAAAACACGCCTTTTTTATAAATCAAATTATCCGTTCCTAATGATAATACAAACCCGCCTCAATTGCACTAGATCGCCGTTAAATTTGTTGTTTTGACTAGAAAATAATCGAAAACCACCGTTTTCTCTCTGCAAACAAAAAGGGCGCAAAACGAAACTACCGTTTCGCTCTGCGCCTTTTGATTGGCAAAAGCCCCGCCCAGCCGTAATGCGGTTTGTATTAACCTGCCTACGAAAGAAGACAGGTGGGTGCCCGCCCTCCGGATTCATGCTCCCTTCTTCCAGCCCCGAGGGGCCGGGAGGTCTGCAATCCACCGGCGGAGACAAGCTCCCGAAGAATGGGTTGTAGGGTTAAAAAAACCGCTGTCCACGAGAAAGGCAGGGAAAAATCCTTCCTAACACTCAGGGTAAGAGCAATCCATCTCCTCACCTGAGCTCTGGTTCATTATAGCACAAAATTTCTCAGAAAGCTATCCCCATGTGGAGAATTTTTCATTTTATTGTTCGTCGGCTTCTTCGATCTCAAACAAGTCGGCCAAACGATCCTCAAAAATGGCAGCGATGTTGTCAAACAACTGGTCGTTTTCAATGGGGCCGAGAACCTCTTCCCCATCCTCCTCGGTAACCTCAAGGATGATAAGTTCGCCGTCGTCGTCCACAATATCCTGAGCCTCGTCGTAAACGGGCAGCAAAGCGACATAGCGGCCGTCGTCGGTTTCGATGGCGTCGATGAGTTCAAACTGATGCTGGACGCCTTCCTCATCCACTACGGTGACCAATTCACTGTTAAATTCCTCTGCCATTGTGTCAACTCCTTCCTGATTTCAACCTGTAGGTTTCATTTTACATGCCAAATCTGGCGAAGTCAACACCCAAATCCCTCCTAAATATTTTTACTAAATATTTTTTAAAATTTGAAAGAAAAGTATTGACAACAGATGCATCCCATGGTATAGTATAGATGAACCAAAGAGGTGGAGCAAAAGAGATCCCACGAGTAGAAAGATGTCCTGGATGCTAACAAATCCAAAAGGACATTTGGTTGGCAAAAACCAACGGGAAAGTGGGATGGTAAATTAGTTCCCCTTCCTAAAAAGCAACGCGTCCTGATGGCTTTTTATAAGCAGATATTAGGAAGAAACCTTTGAGTCAAAAAGGTGAGGCGTTATGCAGGGGAAGGAATTCTTTGGAATTGACTAAGGAGGAGGCGAGTCCCATGGGCTGTGAACCAAATATTGAACCGTGCCAGCTAAGGGGGGCTGGCGCCACCTATACCGTCTAATCCAGTACAAATTATATTCATGAGCCTAAATGGATAACATGGCGTGGATCATTGTTCGGCAGTTTTTTCCGTTAAAATAGCAGGCATCCGGGTGACGGACGCTTAACGGGATCAATGTGCAGAGCACACTGGCTGCGCAGGACGCGATCCATTTTCTCATTATCATAAGGGCGAGAAGTTCCTTGTTCTGGAGATTGCGGTGAAACAGATCTTAGTCTTGAATGCCTTGGATCAAGGCTGATAAAAGATTGCGTTTCAAGAGGTGAGGAAGCTGTTGATTGTGCAGCGTAGGCTGGAAGCCCGTTGCGTGCCAGCGGAATCCCCGTAAAGATACAAGTGAATATCCGTCGTAATCGGGACGGTAGCAGGCCGAAAAGCAAAATCCGATATAGCATTCATTTCCTATTCCGAAACAGAAAAACAGGTGTTAACTGTGTTGGAGTTTGCGAAAGAAAGTGGTATGGGTTGAAGTTTAGCCTCAAAAAGCTTGCAAGATCATTTGGATAAAAGGATCCAAAGAGTTCACAAAAGCGGGTTAAATGCTTAATTGGTATACTGCTAGAAATAGTTTTCTTGTCCGTAGTGGTACGGTTAGAAGATAATTCGATCGATAAGGCCCCCAGAGTCGTAAAGAGTCTGGGGGCTTTTGGCATCCTTTGATTGACAAACAGGTTATCGGTTGGTACAATAATTAACAAATGAAATTGTATCCCGCAGGCCCAAGGATGATCCTAGGCTGTGCGGAGTTGATTTTCCACAAGACCTCATCAAAAAGGTGTTCCCCTGCTTGAGAAGGTGTTGGAAAATAGGCATTGCCCCTTTGGGGATACTGTAAATTTGTCTTGTTTCCAGCGCTTTTCCCTAGCGGGAAAGGCGCCTTTTTATGTAAAAAATCGGAAGGAGCGGGTCCTGATGCAAAATACCCCTTTGGCATCCCGACGGCATGTGGTCATCTATGGCAATATGAACGCCGGAAAATCCAGTTTATTTAATCGTATTCTAGAGCAGGATTTAGCCATTGTCTCCTCTACCGCCGGTACTACCACCGATCCTGTGGTCAAGGGCATGGAGCTCATCCCTTTCGGCCCCATCGCATTGGTGGATACGGCCGGACTAGGAGATTCGGGTTCAGTGGGGGATTTGCGCGTCCACAAGACCAAAGCCATGCTGGACCGCACCGATTTGGCCCTCTATGCTGCCGACATCTCCCATTTTAACGGGGACGATTACGCCCGCACCACAAAAGCTTGGAAAAAACGAAGCATTCCTCATCTTCTGGTTTTTACCAAATGCGATCTCGCGGGAGAAAATCTCTGTCAAGACATGTCAAAACAGTATCCGGGAGCGGTTTTGGTGTCGGACAAAGACCTTTCCACCATTCAGGCGCTCAAAGCCCGGATGGTGGAGGAGCTCCAAAAACTGGGCGATCAAGAAGACAGCCTCATCGGCCGCCTTGTGCCCAGCGGGTCCACAGTGGTGTTGGTCATCCCAGTGGATTCCGAGGCGCCAAAAGGCCGTCTTATTTTGCCTCAGGTGCAGCTCATCCGGGATTGTCTCGACCACGGCATCTCCTGCCACGTCTGCCGTGAAACCGAGTTGGCCGCCACACTGCAAAATTCCAAACAGGTGGATTTGGTTGTCACCGATTCCCAGGCCTTTCAGGTGGTGGATTCCATCGTCCCAAAACATATCCCCCTGACCTCCTTCTCCATGTTGCTGGCCAATCAGAAGGGGGATCTTCCGGCTATGCTGGAGGGGGCCGATGCCGTGGCCCAGCTGCCTGACGGCGCCCGCATCCTAATAGCTGAGGGCTGCACCCACAACCACAACCATGAGGACATCGGCCGGGTAAAAATCCCCCGCCTCTTGCAGAAAAAAACAGGGAAAACCTTCCGGTTTGATCACGTGGCCGGCAACGATTTTCCTGAGGATTTGTCTCCCTACGCCATGGTCATCCAGTGTGGAGGATGCATGCTGACAAGGCGGGCTGTTTTATCCCGCATCGGCCATGCCAAAGACGCCTCTCTCCCCATCACAAACTACGGCGTCATCCTGGCCTATCTCACAGGCATTCTTCCTCGTGCATCGGCCATCTTTCGCGAGAGGGAGGATCAGGCGTGAACATAACCACCCAAATTTTGCGTGGGATGGATCAACAGCAGCTGGCCCAGCTCATTGAGGAGCAGAGCATCTCCCCCGATCTGGAACTGCTGAAGGCCGCCCGTTCCATCCGGGACGACGTATACGGCCGCAAGGTCTATTTTCGCGGCCTCATAGAGATCAGCAATTACTGCAAAAACAACTGCTATTATTGCGGCATCCGTCGGGACAACCGTCAGGTGTCCCGTTACCGCCTAACCAAGGAGCAGATTTTACACTGCTGTCAGGTAGGGCATTCCCTAGGTTTTCACACCTTTGTCCTGCAAGGGGGGGAAGACCCCTGGTTTACTGCTAAACGTGTGGCGGATGTCGTCTCGGCCATCAAAAAGGAGTTCCCGGATTGCGCCGTCACCCTGTCCCTGGGGGAAAAGGAGGAAGACGAATACCGGGCCTACCGCGAGGCCGGCGCTGACCGGTATCTTCTGCGCCACGAGACGGCAACCCCTGCCCATTACCGTCATCTACATCCTGCGGAGATGTCCATCGACCATCGCAAGCAGTGCCTATGGGCCCTCAAACGCCTGGGGTTTCAGGTAGGGGCCGGCGTCATGGTTGGATCTCCGGGGCAGACGGCAAAGGAGCTGGCCCAGGATCTGTTGTTCCTCAAGGAGCTGGAGCCTCATATGGTGGGAATCGGCCCCTTTATCCCCCACAAGGATACCCCCTTTCGGGACGAGCCGGCCGGCAGCATCCCGCAAACCATCCTAATGCTGGCCTTGACGCGCATCCTACTTCCCCATGTGTTGCTGCCGGCCACCACCGCTCTGGGGACCTTGGATCCCATGGGACGGGAAAAGGGAATGGATGCCGGGGCAAACGTAGTCATGCCCAATTTATCCCCTACCGATGTCCGCCAGCTCTACACCCTCTACGACGGAAAGCTCTCCACCGGTGAAGAGGCGGCCGAAGGCCTGAAGGCTTTAACGCAACGCATTCTGGCGGCAGGATACCAGCCGGATTTCAGCCGCGGCGACTATAAAGCCTGACGTTATCCCCCATATTTAGGGCTTGACAAACCATGCTTTGGGCAGTAACATAACAGAAAGAATCAAAAGAATTGGAGTTGGGAAAATGCTCAAATAATCCACAAATGGCAACAAAACCGTGGAAAAGGGCGGTACATGTGTATTGCCTTGGTTTTTGTGCCTTTGCGGGTTATGGGCGAATTTTTCCCAGCTCTTTTTGCGTCTTTGAGGAAAAAGAGAGCTGTGTACGCGCCGTCCTGCGCCCGCAGCTCTCTTTTTTCTGTCCTGTGGTTTGATTGTATCCAGGACGATCTGTGCCACACCTGTTTTTATTGCAAAAACAAGTGTGCGGTATTCAAAGACGGCATCCATGCCGTCCCCCATGGTATTTTGACATATGAAGGAGGGGACGTTTTATGAGCATCGTCCAAATCTCTCACTTAACCTTTTGTTACGACGGTTCGGCCGAGGACGTATTTACCGATGTTTCTTTCCGGTTGGATACCTCCTGGCGGCTGGGCTGTACCGGACGCAACGGCCGGGGCAAAACCACCTTGCTCCGTCTGCTGTCCGGATCCTTGGACGCCGGCGGCGCTATTTCTCTGGGTGGGATCCGTCCGGTGTGTTTCCCCTTTACAGATTTTGACGCCACCCTGCCGGTCAAACAGCTTCTGACACAGTGGGCGCCGGAAGTGGAATCATGGCGGATTTTATGTGAACTTTCCCAACTTTCCCTGCCGGAGGATCTACTGGACCGGCCCTATGACACCCTTAGCGGCGGAGAACAGACAAAATTACAGCTAGCATGCCTTTTCTCCTCGGACGCCGCCTGGCCTCTCATCGACGAACCCACCAATCATCTGGACACCATGGGGCGTCAGGCCGTTGCTCAATATCTGGCCTCAAAAGATGGGTTTATCCTCATCTCTCACGACCGGGCATTTTTGGATTCTGCTGTGGATCATATGTTGGTCCTAGGCCGCCAGAAATTGGAGGTCCTGCGAGGCGGGTACACCACTTGGGCGGAGGAAAAGAGGCGTCGGGATCAGCGGGAAGCCGCCCGAAACGCCCAATTACAGAAAGAGATCTCACGGCTGGATGCCGCCGCCAAACGGACAGCCCAGTGGAGTACCAGGGCCGAAAGGGAAAAATTTGTTTCCAAATCTGGTCAACAAGGATCTGTCGACCGAGGATTCCTTGGGCACAAAGCCGCTAAAATGATGAAACGATCCAAATCCACTGAGGCAAGGCTCCAAAAAGCTGCCCAGGAAAAACGAGGGCTTTTGCGGGATATCGAAACATCGGAACCCTTGCGTTTCTCCCCACTGCCATGGCGCAAATCCGGACCCTTCTTCCACATGGACCACGTTTCGTTGTCCTACTGTGGGAGACCGGTGTGCGGGCCGGTGGACTTTTCTTTATCCCCCGGGGAACGAGTGGCCCTTATAGGCCCCAATGGATGCGGCAAATCCTCCTTATTGAAGGCGCTTTGTGAGGCAGCCGGATATTCACAACCCAACTGTCCCACCCTATCACACGGCCAAATCCAGGTGGGGACAGGGCTCGTTTTATCGCTGGTGCAGCAGGATGCCGAATCATTGACGGGCGATATCCGTACCTTCGCCCAAAAGCAGGGCTTGGACGTCACCTTCTTTTTTACCCTCCTGCGAAAGATGGGGCTTGAACGAGCCCAGTTTGAAAGACGCCTAGAGCAATTCAGTTCCGGACAAAAGAAAAAAGCGCTGTTGGCAGCCAGTCTGGCCACTCCAGCGCATGTCACTATCTGGGATGAGCCCCTTAACTATATCGATATCCTTTCCCGCCTGCAAATCGAAGAATTGGTCTGCGAGAGCGGCGCCAGCATGCTGTTTGTGGAGCACGACGCCGCCTTTGTCCAAAACACCGCTACAAGGATCCTAAAGTTTTCCGAAGACGGCCAAATCGTAAACCTTATCCCAGCAGAGCGGCAATGACGGCATTGGAAACCAACATTCCCTCCCGTGTGAGGGCAAAGCCGTCGGGCAGAAAATAAATCAATCCTCCCGCCGCAAGCCTCTTTGCAGTGGATTTCATGCCATCGGGAATGCCGTGGCCAAATTTTTTGCGGACAGCCGTCTCCCTCAAACCGTCGGTAAGGCGCAGGCGAAGCATGGCGTATTCCTCGAAGTCGCCTCCCAGCCCATCTTCCTTTGGGGGATTCCCATCCAAAAAAGCTGCTAAGTCTCTGGGAAAATAAAAGCGGCGGCCGTCCAGAAAGGAATGAGCCGACGGCCCTAATCCAAGATACTCCTGCCCGTTCCAATACTTGAGATTGTGCCGGGACTCCTTCCCCGGACGGGCAAAATTGGAGATCTCGTATTGCAAAAGCCCTTTTTGCTCTAGTTGTCTGCAAGCGGTGAGATAAAGTTCCCGTTCCAATTCCTCGTCGGGAAGGCCGGCTGGGGGATGTTTCCCGAAGGCCGTATCCGGCTCGAGCTTGAGCATATAGGCCGAAATGTGTTCCGGATTCAGGGATACACAGAAGCTGACGGAACGGGTAAGCGAGACTATCGTCTGATTTGGGGTGGCAAGCATCAGATCCAGGGACAAATTCTCAAATCCAGCCTGTCTCGCCCATTGCACCGTCTTGGATGCCTGTTCGGCCGAATGAAGCCGGCCTAATCCGTTCAATTCTTCCTCTATCCCGGATTGTAGCCCGATGGACAACCGGTTGATCCCGCACTGGCGCAAGTCCGTGAGATCCTTTTCCTGCACTGTAGCGGGATTGACCTCCACCGTCACCTCAGCATTTTCTAGTCCAAAGGCTTCCTTCGCTGCGTTAAGAAGCACGGCAATACGCTCTGCCCCCAGCAAGGACGGTGTCCCGCCTCCAAAGTAACAGGTATCGGCCCGGCGCTTCAGGCGATGTCCCCATTCCAGAATGGAATCCCTTAACACAGCTACATAGTTGTCCATCACATTTTGCTTGGCGGGGAGGGAATAAAAGTCACAGTAGGGGCATTTACGGAGGCAAAAAGGAATATGAAGATAAAGGCCAATGGGATCCATACCTTTCTCCTTTCCACGCAGGGCGGGCAGTGCCCGCCGCCACGATGCGCACATGGCTTTGTGTTATCCGGGCCCATCGCCACCCGCGATCAGGGCAATGCGGGAAAAACGCCGGTGCAGGCGGCCCGCAGCCGCATCGCCCTAGGGTTTAGCGGATCCGGCAGGGTTCGCGCACGGTATCGAAACCTGTATCGGTTGTCCCTCCGCCTCCTTCCGCGGGCAACCACAGCCTAAGCTTACACTAAGTTTTGTGCGCGGCTTGGGAGCGGGCACTGCCCGCCCGCTAGTCGTCCAGTTTGAGGACGGCCATGAAGGCCTCCTGCGGCACCTCCACCGATCCCAACTGCCTCATGCGCTTTTTACCTTCCTTCTGCTTCTCAAGCAGCTTCTTCTTTCGGGTAATATCGCCGCCATAACATTTGGCAAGTACGTCTTTACGCAACGCCTTGACCGTCTCTCTTGCGATAATCTTGCCGCCGATGGCCGCCTGGATCGGCACTTCAAACAATTGACGTGGGATGTGTTCCTTGAGTTTCTCCGCAATGCGCCGCGCCCTGGTATAAGCCTTGTCGGCATGGACGATGAAGGACAATGCATCCACCACTTCCCCGTTTAGGAGGATATCCAGTTTCACCAGCTGGGATTTCTCATACCCCGCCAGTTCGTAGTCAAAAGACGCATACCCCTTGGTGCGGGATTTTAAGGAATCAAAGAAATCATACACAATTTCATTGAGTGGCAGAATATAATGGATATCCACGCGATCGGTATCGATATACTGCATGTCCTTAAAAACGCCGCGGCGTTCCTGACAAAGCTCCATAATATTGCCCACGTATTCGTTGGGACTATAGATATGCGCTTCCGCCACCGGTTCCTCCGCCATAGTAATCTGGCCGGGGTCGGGATAGTTGGTGGGGTTATCGATATATACCACACTGCCGTCGTTCATAGTGATGCGGTAGATCACCGACGGTGCGGTGGTAATGAGATCCAGATTGTATTCCCGTTCCAGGCGTTCCTGAATGATCTCCATATGCAGGAGCCCTAAAAACCCGCATCGGAAGCCGAATCCTAAGGCCACCGACGTCTCCGGTTCAAAGGAAAGGGAGGCATCGTTTAATTGGAGCTTCTCAAGCGCCTCCCTCAAGTCCGGATACTTGGCGCCGTCAGCCGGATAGATACCGCAGAACACCATGGGATTGACCTTACGGTAGCCGGGCAAAGGTTCGTCGGCCGGACGGGTTGCCAACGTCACGGTATCGCCTACTCGGGCGTCGCTGATGGTCTTAATAGAAGCGGCAATGTATCCCACGTCGCCGGCGTATAAACCGTCGGTAGGCTCCAGGAAGGTAGGGCGCATGACGCCGCATTCCACCACGTTGAACTCCGCGCCGGTGGCCATCATACGGATGGTGTCACCGGGCTTTACAGTACCGTCCATAACGCGGATGTATACGATGACGCCTTTGTAACTGTCATAAATCGAGTCAAAAATCAAGGCGCGCAAAGGTTTCTGATCGTCTCCCTCAGGAGGTGGGATATGAGTGACCACCTGCTCCAACACTTGATCCACATTAAGCCCTGTCTTGGCCGAGATGCGTGGGGCGTCCTGGGCAGGGATGCCGATGATATTCTCCACCTCATGGATCACCCGGTCGGGATCGGCGGCAGGCAAATCCACCTTATTAATCACCGGAACAATCTCTAAACCGTGATCCACGGCTAGATAGGTATTGGCCAACGTCTGGGCCTCGATGCCTTGGGAGGCATCCACCACCAGAATGGCCCCTTCACAGGCGGCCAAGGATCGGGATACCTCATAGTTAAAGTCCACGTGGCCGGGAGTATCGATCAGATTAAACAAATAGGTTCCACCGTCTTTGGCGGTATAGTTGAGGGTAACGGCATGGGCTTTGATGGTAATACCCCGTTCCCGTTCCAGATCCATGTTGTCCAGGATCTGATCCTCCATATCCCGCAGCGCCACCGTATTGGTGTTTTCCAGCATACGGTCGGCTAGGGTGGATTTTCCGTGGTCAATGTGGGCCACGATACAGAAATTTCGAATATGGTCCCTGGGAATTTGCAATTTTTATCACCTCATTGGCACAGTTGCGCCTACCATTCTTTTATCCTATAAAAAGAGGCAAAAGGGCATACATGTCCAGTATTACAGCTATTATACCATATTTTATAACCCACGGGTAGTACCCGGCGGATAGAATCCGCAGCCACGTCGGCCTAGGGGAATTGCGGATAAGCAAACGTTGGGCACGGTACCGTGACGCCATAGGCGTATCCCCCCATCCTTCTTCGCGGGCAACTATAGCTTGGGCTTTCACAAAACGGCGGGCGCGTCGTGGCGGCAGACACTGTCTGCGCGGGC
>CAJFOZ010000077.1 GCA_904397895.1 uncultured Clostridia bacterium | reverse complement strand
GTTGTTGACCACCAGCGGCACACCCGATTCCACCGTGGTGTCCATCTGGGAGGCCACGCCGTCCACGCCGTTTTCATACTCGGCGGCGAATTGCTTCAGATCCACCATGTACTCGTTCCAGGAACGGGTATAAGCGGTGTCGATGCTGGTGCCGGTGATGTCGTCATGGAACTGATGGGCGATGACATTGGTCCAAGCCTTGGTCAGTTTTTCCAACGGATACTCAGTAGCGCCCAGCCAAGTGGAAGCAACCAGGGCACGCTCGGCATTGTCGGCCATCAATTCATTCTGGCGGTTCCAACGTTTGGAGATCACGCGGGAAGTATAAGTACCGGTACCGTGTTCCTGCATGACCATTTCGCCGTTGTAGTTAGGAAGGCTGGCCTTTTCTTCCTCGGTCATCTCCAGGAAGAGCTGGTCGGTAGTGGCGTTGATGACCTTAATGGTTTCACTGTCGTTCATGGCTTGTTCGCCCAGAACAGTCTCGACTGTGCTGGCACTGGAACCGCCGCCCATGTCGCCCATACCAAAGAGACGGGCGGAGGCGCTGTAGCCGTAGAATTTGCTCTTGTTGAGTTTGCTGATCATACCACCGTCATTGCGGATGGTGGAAGCGGTAGAGACGTAGTTGCCGGGATTGATATTGGCGATGATGGTAGAGCCGTCTACGCCGGTCCAGGTGCCGATATCGAAGGGCAAAGCGCCGTTTTCAAAAGAGTTACCCCAAGAGAGTTTCTGGGTGGTAAAACCCAAAAGATTGGAGTGGGCGGCGATGGACGGAAGGGCATAGCCGAATCCGAAACAGTCGGGCAGATAGATGTCCCGGGAACGCTGTTCAGCGCCAAATTTTTCTTCAATGTAGTTGTTGCCGTAGAGAAAGTTACGGAAAAGGGCTTCTGGAGAAGGGGTATTGACATCGCCGTTTTCAAGGCCGGAACCGGAGAAATTCCAGTTTCCAGAGGCCATATACTTCTTCAGAGTCTCGAATTCTTCCGGATAATATTCCTCCATGAGCTGGTAGCGATAGGCGCCTTCAAAGTTGAAGACGTAATCCGGGTAACGCTCAAAGAGAGAGAAGTTATCCTCTAATGTATCAGGGATGTACTTACCGATGGTAGTTTCCAGATCCCAGACCCAGACGGTGTCCAGATGGGAAGTAGCGATGGCGTACATTCTGTCCTCCCCAGCATAAGGGGAAGATGATCCTTGATCGGCTGGAGCAGCGTCGGCTTCGTTGGCGGAAACAGCGGGAGCCATAGAGCCGAAGCACATTGCAGCAGCCATGATGAAAGCAAGAACTTTGCGTGCCTTCTTCAAGAGAGATTCTCCTTCCTAAAAAGATAATAAAAATTCAGTGAATTTTGACATCCTTCCAACAATTGCTTTTCTTGAAAATAGACGGTTTTGTTCTAGAAATCGATAAGCATCTTCCTCCTTATCCACATGAAGTCAACGGAATAGGCAGAAAAAGTCAAAGATTAGTTGTTTATTCTTTATAAACCAGCTATTCTTCTTGAACGATTATTAGTTGCTTTTTCCACCGACGACAGTTTCATTTTACTACAAAAATTAGCATTTTCAAACTGTATTTTTTTTAGATTTTACGGGAAATACTTTATCAAGCGAATAAAATATATAATTTTATTTCAAATTTAAATGATAAAACATTTATTATTTACCAATCCTAAAAAGACGGTATTGTAATAAAAATGCATAAAAGCATAAGAATAAAAGCGATGTTTTAACTTCTTTCTTGTGAGAAGAAAAACATCGCTTTTTGTCGTTAAATTTTCATAAAAAAGAAAAAATATACTATCGTTGCGTTTTAAAATATCCTACTATGACAACTCGAACATGCCGTTATAAAGCTGGTAATATTCGCCTTTTTGAGCCAATAGTTCCTCATGGCATCCCCGTTCCACAATCTGGCCGTGCTCTAGTACAAGGATGGCGTCGGCATTGCGGACGGTGGACAACCTGTGTGCGATGACAAATACCGTGCGCCCTTCCATGAGGCGGTCCATGCCCTTTTCGATGAGGGCCTCGGTCCGGGTGTCGATGCTGGAGGTGGCTTCGTCCAAAATAAGGACCGGGGGATCGGCCACAGCGGCACGGGCAATGGCCAAAAGTTGACGTTGGCCCTGGGAGAGGTTGGCGCCGTCGGAGGTCAGGACGGTATCGTACCCTTGTGGAAGACGGCGGATAAAGGAATGGGCGTTGGCGATCTTAGCCGCATGGACAATTTCATCCTGTGTGGCATCCAGTTTGCCAAACCGGATGTTATCGGCAATGGTGCCGGTAAATAGATGGGTGTCCTGGAGGACCATCCCCAGAGAGCGGCGCAAAGCGTCCTTGCGGATGGTGCGCACGTCGATGCCGTCGTAAAGGAGGCGGCCCTCCTGTACATCGTAAAACCGGTTGATGAGGTTGGTGATGGTGGTTTTGCCTGCGCCGGTAGAACCCACAAAAGCGATTTTTTGTCCAGGCTTGGCGTAAAGGCTGATATCCTTCAGAATGGCATGTTTCCCATCGTAGCCAAAGGTGACGTGTTCAAATCGGACGTCGCCTTTCAGAGGGACCAGCTGTTTGCCCGATTCCGACCACGCCCAACGGCCGGTTTTTTCCCCACAGGCAGTCAGTTTGCCGTCTTGTTCCCGGACGTTGACCAGATCAATGGTTCCCTCGTCCACTTCCGGCTTCTGTTTCATGGCGTCGAAGATACGTTCAGCGCCTGCCAAAGCGGCCAGCAGGAAATTGCTTTGCTGGGTGAACTGGTTGAGCGGCATCGCGGCCTGGCGGACAAACACCAGATAACTGGCCAGGCTTCCCACATCGGTCTGACCGTTCATGGCCATGATGCCTCCCAGCACCGCTACAATGGCGTAGTTGATGTAGGAGATGCTGACGATGGCGGGGATCATGGTGGCGGCATAGCTTTGAGCGCTGGTACCGGCCTTGCGCAATGCTTCATTTTTCTCCCGGAAGGCTTTGAGGTTTTCCTCCTCATGGTTAAAGACCTTGACAACCTTTTGTCCGCCGATCATCTCCTCTACGTATCCATCCAAGTCCCCTAGGATGATTTGCTGGCGGGTAAAATACTGTTTGCTGCGTTTGCCGCTGTATCGGATGTAAAGGAACATAGCGCCGTAGCATACCACCGCCACCAAGGAGAGCTGCCAGTTGAGAACAAACAAAAGGATAAAGGTGCCTACAATCTGGATAAAACTCTGGATGACCATGGTAAAGCTGTTGTTGAGCGCTTCGGAGATGGTATCCACATCATTGGTAAAATAACTCATGATGTCGCCGTGACGCTGGGTGTCAAAAAAGCGGAGGGGAAGGGTCTGGAGATGGGAAAAGAGGTCCCTGCGGATGTCAAACAACACTTTTTGTGCGGCCTTCACCATGGTTTGGGTGTAACCGTAGGCGGCCAAGACACCCAGTCCATAGATGGCGGCGGTGACCAAGACGCCAGCTGCCAGTGTCTGAATGCTTCCATCGGCCAGGTTGTTGACCACCGGACGGATCATATAGGTGCCCAAGAGATTGGCCAAGGCGCTGATGGTCACCAGGATGGCCACAACCAAAAGGAGTACTTTGTGACGTCCCATGTAGGAGAGCAGGGAACCGACGGTGGACCCCAGGTCCTTAGGACGTTTTGCATTATTCTGAGCCATCCAAATCGCCTCCTTTCATCTGGGACGCATAGATCTCCTGATAAATGGGATCGTGCTTGAGAAGATCGTGATGGGTACCTACAGCGTGGATCCTGCCGTCCTCCAAAATGACGATCTGATCGGTTTCCATCACCGAGGTGATGCGCTGGGCGATGATGATTTTGGTCATGTCCTTCATCTGAGCCAAGGAGGCGCGAATGCGGCCTTCGGTAGCGGTGTCCACAGCGCTGGTGGAATCGTCGAAGATGAGGATCTTAGGATGCTTCAGAAGGGTCCTTGCGATGCACAAACGCTGTTTTTGCCCGCCGGATACATTGACGCCGCCTTGACCTAAATCGGTGTCCAACCCCTTGGGCATGCGCTTTAGGAATTCGTCGGCACAGGCGGCGCGGCAGGCTTCCCAAAGGGTGTCGTCGTCGGCGTCCTTATTGCCCCAAAGGAGATTTTCCCGCACCGTACCGGAAAACAATACATTTTTTTGCAGTACAATGCCTACGGCGTCCCGGAGCATTTCCAGGTCGTATTCCCGCACGTCGTGTCCACCTACCAGGACACGTCCCTCTGTTGCATCGTAAAGACGTGGGATCAGCTGCACCAAGGTGGTTTTGGAGGAACCTGTCACCCCTAAGATGCCCACCGTCTGCCCGGGAGAGATGGTCAGGCTGATGTCTGACAATGCATCCTCCTGGGCTTCTTTAGAGTAGCGGAAGGACACATGATCAAATTGAACGCTTCCGTCCGAAACATGGGATAAAGCATTTTGAGGAGAGGAAAGGGTAGGCTGCTCGTCCAACACTTCCACAATTCGTTTGGCGCTGGCAAGGGATCGGGTGAGAAGTAAAAACACGCTGGAAATCATCATCAACGCGTTCATAACCTGCAACACATAACTTAAAAATCCGGTGAGATCCCCCACCTGCAATTGGCTTTGCAGGATCATATTGCCGCCAAACCACATGATCAGTACGGCGGCGGCGTACATGGTAAACTGAAAGGCCGGCAGATTTAAAACGGCATAATGAAAGGTACGTTTGCTGGTCTGTGCCAGATCCTCGTTGACCGTTTTGAATTTTTCTTCCTCATACTCGCCGCGGACAAAAGCCTTGACAGCCCGTATGGCCGTCAATCCCTCTTGGACGACGTCATTAAGGCGGTCCATGGCTTTTTGGAGCCGGTGATACATAGGGGCTACCTTCCGGACGATAAAATACAAGGTCAGAGCCAAGATAGGGGTACATACCAAGAAAACTACCGCTAATTTGGCGTTCATCCAGAAGGACAATCCTACTCCCAGAACCAGCATAACGGGTCCACGGGCCATGGGACGGAAGCCGCCGTTGATGGCATTTTGCAACACCGTGACGTCAGTAGTCATACGGGTCACCAAGGAGGAGGTTTCAAAATGATCCAGATTGGTGAAAGAGTAATGCTGCAATTTTTCGTACTGGGATTCTCGGATACGGGATCCAAGGCCGTAGGAGGCGCGGGCGGCATAACGGGCGTACAGTAGGCCTGTCAGCAGGGAGAGGATGGCGCAAATCCCCATCTGGACGCCCTTTTGCAGAATAAAAGGGATGTCGTGGTTTGCCACGCCGATATCGATGATATCGGCCATAAGAATAGGGATCACCAGTTCAAAAGCCGTCTCGGCCAATACCAGAAGAGCGCCTAAGATCATGTCTTTGCGGTAAGGGCCTAAGTAACTGAGCAGCCGTTTGAGATCGTTCATTGTATCGCCTCCTCCTGATTATGATTGCCTATGCCGACGAAAATTATGGTAAGCACGGGAAAGGTACTGAGCAAATTGTTCCCTTTCAGAAGGGGAAAAATGATCCAAAAGCACGTCCTCCATATCCCTGCAATGGCTCTGCCACGCTTCATTGACCTCTTTCCCCTTATCGGTCAGTTGAACCAAACCGGCACGACGGTTATTTTGATCCACTTGACGGATAATAAAACCGCCTTTTTCCAGGGAATCGAGCATCCGACAGATAGCAGCCGGATCGACTTCAAAATAGTCGGCTAGCTGACGCTGGTGGCAAGGGCCGTGTTTTGCGAGATAAGTAATGAGTTTTGGCTGCCCAGAACCAAGCCCCATTTCGTCCAGAAAGGGACGAAGATAATTGCGTTGGGCATGGAATGCCCGATAAAGAAGCATATGGAATGTGTTTTCCAAGATATCACCGCCTGCATGATATATCAATAATTGACATATCAATTATAGAACGATATCGTATATTGTCAAGAGTATTTATTTTGCAGGTTACACCTCGTGTGAGGTGCGACAGGATCTGAGCTATTGTATCTATCTCATCCCAAGTATTTCAATCCACGCACCTCGTGTGAGGTGAGACATGAGCGCCGTGTAGAGTATGCGTTCCGAGTTCTCCCAATTTCAATCCACGCACCTTGTGTGAGGTGCGACGGGTGTACGACTGCAGGTATCTGGGCGGCAACAGCATATTTCAATCCACGCACCTCGTGTGAGGTGCGACCGCGTAGTCGGCGGTACGGGTACATCCAGAACACTATTTCAATCCACGCACCTCGTGTGAGGTGCGACACGCTCAGTCTTTATGGCTGGGCGTATTTTTTTGAATTTCAATCCACGCACCTCGTGTGAGGTGCGACACTCATTCTTTCTCTCACCTTTCTCCATGTCTCATATTTCAATCCACGCACCTCGTGTGAGGTGCGACAAAAACATATCGGCAAAGGATTTTGCCAGGATGATAGATTTCAATCCACGCACCTCGTGTGAGGTGCGACTGGACTTGCAGCACGAAATATTGTGCCGCAAGATTATTTCAAT
>CAJFOZ010000076.1 GCA_904397895.1 uncultured Clostridia bacterium | reverse complement strand
GGAAAGCAGGGCAAACAGTTTTTCTCCAATTTGCCTGCCGGATTCTCCCAAGTCCAGTACGACTAATTTCCCATATTACCGCCACCTCCTACTATTTCGAACATTTCCTTCATATACTGATCAACAATATTTTTACGGAAAACTGAAAGCGGATCTTTAAATATTTTAATATCTGATCACTACGTTCAGCGCCTCATCCACTCGAGAAGCCATTCCAATGGCCTGCGGAAGCTGCTCCCAGGGGTATTCATGGGTGACGATGGACTCAATATCCCACTTTTTGCTCTCCATAATATTCATCACATCCTGAACATCCTTCGGAAAGTAGCCGCCGGAGCCAATCAAAGCGTGCTGCCCATAGGTCATAGCCAACACATCAATGGGTCGCAACCCGGCTTTGACTGCGACCACGACCATGCGGGAATCCACCTTTCCCATGCTCTGATATAGCTCAATGAGGCCATCGGCCCCCGCTGCATCGATATAAACATCCACGTCCGCCGTTGTACCGGGTGCGGAAAATGCTTCCCCAAACTCTCGCAACGTGGCCTGCCGCAGATCCTCCTTGCCGTTGTTGCACACCGCAAAGCCCAAGCTCTTCGCCTTTTCCAGCCGGAAATCTGAATGGTCGCAGGCCATCACCTTTTTACAGCCGAAATAGCGCAGGGCGATGGCGGCAGCGATTCCAATGGTACCCGCGCCAAACACGATGGCGTTTTCTCCCTTGCGAGGAAAAGAACGCCGTGCCGCCCGGCATCCCACTGTAAAGGGTTCAATCAGGCAGGCTTCCTTGGAAGAGATGGCGTCCGGGACCGCATAGACCTGTTTTCCCAGTTCCGCATTGGAAATTCGTACATACTCGGAAAAGCCACCTATGGTCCCTGCACGCTTGTGATCTCCTTTTGCAAGGCGCGGGTAGGGGTACACGCGATCTCCCACCCGGATATCCTTCACATTTTTGCCGACCTGAACGACTTTGGAAACCATTTCATGCCCAAATTCTCCGCCGATGGTCACTCGATGACCGGTGTTTGGCCCGTGGAGATAAACTGCCACACCCGTCCCGCAGATGCTAGCATACAGGTTGCGCACCACAATATCGTTATCCCCAGCTTGTGGGGTTTCCAGTTCTGTCAGCAGAATATTTTTCTGCCCGTTATAAATTGCCGCTCTCATGACTTCACATCCAAACTTTTTGCATTATACCAAGCTAGTTTTCTTTAATACGATGTTGCTGACTGCACCGAGTCCTACGCTAAACAAGGCGCCGCCTGCCAAGCAAAGAACCGCATTCATAATGGTGGAATTCAGCGGAGTCAAGGAAGAAACCATCATAAACAGCAGCAAGCCTACAGCAAGAGATCCTACCATCGAAAGCCACAGTTTCTGTTTGCCCACTGTACTCATAAGTACAAAAATGGAGACAAATACCGCCATTAAGAGTATTTTGGACAGCAGGCGCATCACAATTCCGCTGACGCCTGCAGCCCCGCGTCAAAGGACAAGCCTGCAATAGATCCGCCGATGACAGCGCCGATAAAGTATGCCAAAATCATGCATGCTCCGCTGATGGATTCCACCACCTGCCAGGTGTTTGTCATGGGTTCCATTTCCACCACGGTTTCTATACCGCTCACCGGATCGACGGATGTAGATCCTCCCACGGTGGTCGTCATCACCAGTACCAATATGGGAATTACAACGGCGATCCCCACCATGATATAAAACAGCGGGGTTGTGAACATTCTCCGGAAGTCCACAGATAACATACTCTTCAGTTTTTTTACCAAAACTGATATGTTCAAATTTGATTGTACCCGTCTTTTCCATGTTATCGGACCTCCTTTTCATTCATCAGATCGATATAGTATTCTTCCAAGCCGATCTTGGCGGTTTTGATTTCGTTGACTAAAATTCCACCTTCATACAGATAGGTGACGATGTCTTCCGGAGCTTTCGCGTCATACACACGAAGATAATCACTCTCATCCTCTTCCACACGGGAATATTTGCAGGCAAGCAGCGCTTTTGTCCTGCCCATATCCTTTGTCCGAAGGGCGACATACGTGCGGCACCCTGCATCCAGTTCCTCGGCGGCCATCTCTTTGAGCATTTTCCCGCCTCGGACAATTCCGTAGTGGGTTGCGATCTTTTCAAGCTCGCCCAGAATGTGGGAGGATATGACAACGGTACACTGATAACTCTTTGTAATGTCCACCAGGATTTCCCGCATGATCCGCATGCCGTCGGTATCCAAGCCGTTGATCGGTTCGTCCAGAATCAACAGGGCAGGGTCGCCGAGCAGTGCCATCGCAATGCCGATGCGCTGCTTCATGCCCAGCGAGCAGCTTTTGAATTTGATTCGGGCTGAATCCTCCATCCGGACAATCTTCAGCACCCGGTTGATTTCTTCCTGGGGATTTGGAATATTCAGATTGATAGCCTGCATCATCAGATTGTTCCATACGCTGGAATTCGGGAAGCAGCCTGCGTTTTCAACCAGGGCGCCGACTCGTACCCTTACACCGGCGTCCTTGTAGTCCCGGCCAAACAGCTTGATGTTTCCTTCGTCCGGGACAAGGTGGCCGCAGATCAGCTTTTCGGTTGTGGATTTTCCGCTTCCGTTTTCGCCGATGAAGCCATAGATGACTCCCACGGGGACTGTCATATTTAGATGGTCCAGCGCATACAGCCCGCGAAAGCTCTTTGACAGATTTCGGATTTCAATCGCGTTCATTTTTATATCTCCTTCCCTTGTTATCTCTTGACCTTTTTAATGAAATCAGATTAATGCTTCCCACGGTCAGATCATCTCATTTAAAATTTATGCTTTGCTCCGTTTTTTCTCAGCTTCATATTTTATGTGGATATCATAGAACTATTTTGTTTATGCAATGCTTCAGTTTTGCTTGAAAATTATTAATCGTTTCTTTGTGCAGCCCCTTCTTGACTTTTGTTGATTTCAAGGCGGCAAGTGTTTTTCGGGTGTTTTGGAAGAGGAATCAAGTCTAAAGCCCGCCCGTGGGACATGCCGCGGGCAGGCTTTTGTTGTTTCGAGTGTTGAATTTTCTTGCATTTCATCCCGCTTGGTCCAGCAGGCCATTGGCCTTTTCGCAGACAGTATAGAGCTCGTCGTATTTGGAATCGATCAGTGGGGTCACCGCCACGATCCTTTTCTTCTCAATGGAACGGTACAGGAAGCAGGGCAGGATCCATCCGATGAATGCAGGGATGGCAAGGATGATGCAGGGGAGAATCAGTCCGGCAGTCACGGAAAAAACCGAACCGGCCATAAATACCGTACCGACGATTCCTACGATATAAGCGACAATGGAGGCTTTTACCCGTTTTGAGGATTCCAAAGAAACGATATCAGAGACGATTGAATCAAACTGACGCTGTAGCCGGGTCAACTCGGGTTTGTTCCGAATTTTGCGGTCACGCTTGAATCTCATTACCACAGAATTCGGTTTTCCGGAAGCAAAATCAGAATTTTCCAGCTTCCATCCGAAATTCTCATATCCATCCGCGTAAACAGAGGACATGTCGCTTTTCACAGCGACCTGCTGATATTCGTATCCGACAAAAGACTTATTGCCCATTTTGAGCTTCCTCCTTTTTCCTCACCACATCATCGCTCAGCCGCATAATCTCATCAGCATACTTTTTCTTGCGGCTGCTGGTAATCAGATAGTAGACAAGGAATCCCAGCAAAAGAACGGCTAATCCGGGAATGCTGAGAGCAAGTCCCATAGTCATATTGTCCCAGACCATTACCAGCGACATGCCGGCACCCATAACCAGGGCTCCAAGGACGCCCAGAATACTGCCGATAATTTTTCCCGGCAGCTTCACCTTGCTGTCCAACTTCTGAAGCTGTTCCATTTTGTTTTCCTCATGGGAAACATACTGACGGCGGATGTTTTCCGCTTTTCTTTGGTCTCTTTTGTTTGCCTGATAGTTACTCATAATGGATTCTCCTTTAATTTATTTTTTGAACCTTTCGGCTTCTTTTGATGCTTGTATTATACCGCCTGATTATTTGCGGATTGATTCAAAAGTGTTTATGTAATATTAATGGAAAGTCTTTCTCAACCTTTAGAGAAGTGTGGTGAGGAAAGGAATATTTTCGGTCAGAAATTCCGTGCAGCGAAATACTTCATCGTCTGTTTCCAGCTCATGGCCGCTGATTGCCTTTACTTCCTCCCAGCCAAGGCAGATCCCGGTTTCTTTATCCACAAAGTTTGCCGCGCCGGTCTCTACTGTATAAACAGCACACTTTCGGCCTGATACAATCTGCTCTTCTGTACTTCCCATACCGGGGATAAACTGCTTTTTAGATTTTTCCGCATATTCCATGAACTTTTCTGTCACGGTATCTACATAGGTGGTATTATAAAGAGCGTCCCGGTCATCGGCCGAAAAGTTTCCGCTTCCATCTGACTGATAGAGGATGTAGTTATTTCCGTCGGTAAGGAAAAGCAATTCCTCCTCGCTGGATCGAAAGTAGATGTTTCCGTCTGCATCCTTTGTTTTTTGAATGGTGTAAATAACACCTTCCGACGATTCGATCTCATAGGTGATACTGTACTGTTCCGGCATCTTGACAACATTAAGAATGCTTTCCGACGCCCCGCTTGCAGATGTGTCTGCTGTCTCGCTCGAGGTGTTGGTGTCTGCATTTCCTGCCGGAGCAACGGAACAGCCGGCAAAGGAAATCAGTAGCACGCCGACAAGTACAGCCAGGAAAATAAAGTTTTGCTTCTTCATGGGTAAGACCTCCGTTTCTAAATTTGGTATCAAATTTCCCATCCTACGTCTATATTGTACCGGGGAATTGTTTGTGATATCGTTCAGAATTGTTTGAATTAAATTAATCAGGATTTTTTCTGAAAGTCCTGGAATTACCGACCGTTGTAACCGGATAATATAAAAAGCCGGTATCCGAATCCCGGATACCGGCAGAGAATAATCATCTGTTATAGCAAAGAATGCCCCTTTTCACATATATCGTAAATTTCGTCCTGCTTGGCTTCGATCATCGGCTGGATTTTCTTTGTCTGTTTTACTACAAGATGTCGATACAGAAAGTAAGGCAGTGCCCATCCGATGAGTCCCGGAACCGCCAGCAGGATGCAAAGAAGAATCAATGGCGGTTCATGCGTCACGGCAAAGGTTGAACCCGCCATAAAAGCAGTACCGATAATACCGACAATTAAGGCCCAGATGGATGCAACCGAGGTTTTTGATTTTTCCAATGTTTCAATCTCTTTGGCGCAGGCTTCAAAATGATGCTGGAGCCGTGTCAACTCCATTTTGTTGACAATCTTCCGATCTCTCTTCATAAGGAGCGTCGTGTGGTGCATTCCGTTGACAGCAGGCATATTCTCATCCGGTTGCCATCCAAAGTTTTCATAGCAGTCTATGTATAGGGAGATCCGGTCGGTAGGTGCAGTGATCTCCTTGTACTCATAGCCCACAAAGTCTTTCTGTTCGTTCATTGATTCATTTCCTCCCTGTGAATTGACATGGGTAGCCGGACAGTAAAAGTACTACCTTGCCCGACACGGCTTTTCACGGTAATAGTACCGTCGGAAAGCTGTAAAATTCGTTGAACCAGTGCAAGCCCCAATCCATTTCCCTCGGTGGAATGAGAGGTATCGCCCTGGTAAAATTTATCGTAAATATGGCGCATGGTCTCTTCGTCAATCCCACAGCCGGTATCCGAAACAGAAACCGTAACCTCCTTTTCATCGGAAGTCTGCGTCAATGTTATGGTGCCGCCCACAGGTGTAAATTTAACGGCGTTGGAGAGCAGGTTCGTCCAAACCAGCTCCAAAAGCCCCGGATCGGCTTCAACCATCACGCGGTCTTCCATGTCTGCAACAAATTCAAGCTCTTTGTTTTCCCAAGCATCCTCAAACTGCAATGCACAATCACAGAGCTGCTGGCACAGGTCATAGCACTCAGGAATAGGTCGAATCGTCTGTTTTTCCAGTTTGTTCAGCTTCAGGATATTTGTTATCAAGTTGGACAGCTTCCTGGTTGACTGTAAAATGGAGTCTGTATATTCCCGTCGCTTTTCCTCTGTGAGTTCTTCCTTTTGCAGAAGCTGGGCGCAGTTCTGAATCACAGCCAGCGGCGCCTTCATCTCGTGGGAAACGTTGGAGAAGAAGTCGGTTTTTAATGTTTCGATGCTTCCCAATTCCTCCACCATGGTGTTGAAATCCAAGAGCATGACATCCAGATAATCCAGCTTGTCTACAGTATGCAGGGGCGGAACATAAACGGAAAAGTCTCCCTGCGCGACTTTAGCGGTAGCTTGTGCCAGGCGGTGCATCGGTTCTTCGTAGGCTCTCTTGATCTGCCAGCGGGCATATAAGGTCAGTCCTACCGCAACCAGCGCCCAATAAACGGTTGGTATTACGATTGCAACGATATCGTTCCATCCTCTGGAATCAATGAGTGTGATTAACCCCATATGGATTCCCGACATGAGAAGCAAAGCCAAAAAGTACACAACGCACAGAATGCCCGGAAAATGAGACTGCCGCACTCCAGGCTTTGTTTTGTATGCAGAACCCATTATTCCAGCACCGCCTTGTAGCCAAGCCCCCGAACCGTTACAATCTTAAACCCATGGCAGGCGGAAAACTTATCCCGCAGTTTCGTCACATAAACGTCCACTGCCCGCAAGCTGGTGTTGCTTTCAATCCCCCAGAATTCATCCATCAGCTGCGCCCTAGAAAAGGTCTTTTTCGGGTACGATGCAGCGTCCCTTTGAGCGGGATCATTTGGATATTCAACCGATTAAATCATCGATGTTGGTCTTGATCTGGATGCCGGTTTCGTCGTGGACACGGACACGATAGGTACACAAGAGATAAGGGTCCCCGGCCGTATCGTATTGTTTGCTATCCAGAAGCTGCCCGTTGGTGGAGGAGTAGACATACATATTAAGCGCCTCCAAATTGGTCGTATTGGGGCCAAAGATGGAGTAGATCAGCATATCGTCCTTTTTGTACACAAAGGTGTGGACGTCGGCCGACGACTGTTGATCGTTGACCAAGGGGATGCGTCCGGCGATGGGCTGGTAACGGCCAAAGGAGCTCCAATTGGTCTCAAAGCATACGAAAGCGTGACGGCCGTCGGTCAGCTCCATGATGACATAGGTGTAATTGCCGTCATCCTGGCTGTCCACTAGGGAGGCGTCTTCGTAGGCGGGATCCTGACCCGATGCTTCGGCCAGATAAGCCCTGGCACCATCCTCCAATTTATCCTTGGCGTAGGTGCTGCTGGCCAGGAAGAGGAAGGCAAAGATAATCCACAGCACAAAGACAATGCCGAGAAAAATCAAGAAATGCTTGGTGCGGATGCCGGATTTCTTTTCCGTCAAAGGGGAGAGCGGGGATCTACTCATACTATCAATTCACGTCCTATTTTAAAAAGCTCCTTCCATAATACCTGAAAAGACACCTAAATTCAACCATGAATCCGATGGACGCGCCATTGACCTTTGGCGAACAGAAGAACAAGATAGGATACTGTGACAAGAAGCGTGATGTTAAACCCGCTGCGCAGCATGATGTAGAAAGCTAGGATGGCTACCGGGAGCAGCACAGCGACCGACAACACACAGCTGATGCGATTGGCCCATTTCTCTTCCAAGAAGAGGCAGAGGACACAAAAGAGAGCCTGCCCGCCGTCCAAAGGGACAATAGGCAATAGATTAAAAGTGCCCAGCACTAAATTGACGGCGGCTGGAACGGCCATCCATTGGAGTCCAAACGTCCGGCCGAGCATACTGAACAGGAGAAAAAGTGCCAAATTTACCAATGGTCCTGAAAGGCAGGCGACGGCCTCTTTGGCATATCCCAGAGGGGCTTCTTTGGAAGTCTCCATACGCATGCCGAAGGGAAGCAGCTCCACTCTGGCAGGAGGGCATCCCAAGAAATAGAAGGCGATAAAGTGGCCTGATTCATGGAGAAAGGCCGATTCAATGGTCCAAGCCGCCATACCCGATCGATCTAAGATAATGGTCACGGCCACAAGAGTGACAAAAGCAACGCTGATATGGATGCGGCATCCTAGAAACTTACATTCCAAAGCGTCACCTCACCTTAATGATAAAATTCGCGATGGGGATATGAGTCACATGTGTTTATAAACACTTTCCAGTATACGGGCGGGATCATGGGCTACGCCGTTGATGCGGATCTCCAGATGGACGTGTGGACCGGTGGAATCGCCGGTACTGCCTACCAGAGCCAAGGTTTCACCGGCGCGGACAGAAGCGCCGTCCTGGGCGACAAATTCGCTACAGTGGCCGTAAAAGGTCTGCACCCCGCCGGGATGATCTACCAGCACAAATTTACCGGCCGTCTCGTCTTCCCCCATCTGGGAGATGGTGCCCGGCATAACACAGGCGATAGGCGTCCCTTCATCGGCAGCGATGTCCAATCCCTTGTGGAAACCGGCCTGGCCGGATTTGGGGTGATTGCGGTATCCAAAGTCTGAGGTAATGATGCCGCTGGCGAGAGGGGAATAAAAGGGACCGGTCAAAAAGTAAGGGGCAAAGGAAGCGCCTTCGGGAGCTGCTTTTGCCGAAGCTTGGGCTGATAAAGCCGAACTGACGGGTAGATCCTCTCCGCCTGCGCCAGTGAGCTGGGAGGTGCCGTCGGCGGAGGTGGGAGATTCTGCCGGGGCTTGGCTGGACGATTGACTAGAAGTGCTGTCAGAGCTCTGAGAGGATTCCGCCGGTGCAGAGGAGGAAGATCCACTGGATTCCGGAGAAGAGGAGGAAGTAGAGGCATCGTCTTTGGAAAATTGGAAAAAGGACTGCACCGACTTAATAGGCCCTACAATACCACTTAAAAAGGGATGTTCCACTGCCAAGGCATCCAATTCGTCGATGGCCTGGTTGAAGGAAATGCTATGGGACATAGCATCGGTGTACTCCTGACGCATGTCGTCGTAGACCGGCCCGCCGACGGCCCTTAAGATAAAGGCGGCGCCCACTGCGATGGCGCACACCAGCATCTGAGCGGGAAGGGCGGATCGGGAAGGGGGATCCAGCTTATCGTTATCGTAGGAGGGGCGGGATCGCTCACGGTTTGGACGGGTGCGCCGGCGGTTCTCCGGACGGTAAGGGCGCTGGGAGCGATAGGGGCGCTGGATAGGTTGGGATGGTTCTGGGGGTTCAGGGATATCAGGAAGTTGAGGGAAGTCGGGATTCATCATAAGATCACCTCGGGTCACAGCCGCAGGACTGTTATTTGGCTTAAGATATTGGAGTTTGGTTCACCAATGCATATGAGGGAAAGGGGCCAAGCATGCATCAAAGCGGGAAGGAGAGGACATATGGGGAAAAAGAATTGATAAAATCCCTTGCATCAGAGGGAGGAATGTGGTAAAATATTCGCATTGCGTTATCGCCTGTGTCAAAGATGTGTGATGCAGCTTTGCAATGAGGTTTGTACCGGCAAGGTCTTTGAGTCCGCTTTTAGCGGAGCATAGGTGAGCGTCAGCGCATCGGCGCTGGTTCCGTCGGCTCTCAGCCGATCGGGGTTTGATGCCCGGTAATACCGTGACATGAAAGCGGGTAGTCCTCTGCCTTTCTAGAGAAGAAAGGGTATGAATGCCTGGATTGCTAAGGAGGATTTTTGAAATGGACGCATTAAAACACATCGCAGCCCCCAGCTTGAAAGCGGCTCCCCCCCAGTTCGAGATCGGTGACACTGTCCGTGTTCACGTGAACATCCGCGAGGGCAACCGCGAGAGAATTCAGGACTTTGAGGGCACTGTTATCGCCCGCAAAGGCAGCGGCATTGCTGAGACTTTCACTGTCCGCCGCGTATCCTATGGCGTCGGCGTAGAGAGGGTTTTCCCCATCCATTCCCCCAACGTACAGGGCGTGGATATCATCCGTATGGGCCGTGTCCGCAGAAGCAAGCTTTACTATTTGCGTGATCGTGTGGGCAAGGCTGCCAAGGTGAAAGAGAAAATTCGCTAAGCGGCTTTTTGGGAAAAGGGACAGTATTGTCCCTTTTTTGCTTTCTAGAGTCCAAAAAGGAGGTGGATGGGTTGGATCGGCCCTCCCAAAACTATGCGGCTCCGGAGCAAAGCGGCGTGGCTGTCCCGCTGGCCCCGACAAAAGGCGGACGAGGATTTTTTAACATCAATGAGTGGGTAGAAGCCATCGCCTTTGCGTTGGCCGCTGTGGTTATTCTTTTTGGCTTTATATTTAAAATCGTCATGGTGGACGGCGACTCCATGCTTCCCACGCTGCACACGAATGACCGAGTCATCGTCTCCCACCTGTTTTATGAGCCTCAGCAGGGGGACATTGTGGTTATCACCAAGAATACTATCCATAAGAAACCGCTGATTAAGAGGGTCATCGCCACCGAAGGGCAGACCATCAACATTGACTTTGAATCGGGAACAGTCCAGGTGGATGGCCAGGTCCTTTCGGAGCCGTACATTATGGAACTGACCCATCTCAAAGGGATTTATGGATTTGAGTACCCGGTGACGGTACCGGAGGACTGTGTATTTGTCATGGGGGACAACCGCAACGATTCTTCCGACAGCCGGGATCTCGGCTTTATTCCGGAAGACCAGATTTTAGGGGAAGCTATTTTCCGGATTTTCCCCTTTACCGATATTGGCGCCTTGGATTGATTTTGACATTTGGGGCGATGGAGGTGTAAAATCAGATGGCCCAAAAAAAAGAGAAGGACCTTCCCAGCAAAGTGGACGGCTTGGTGGATACCTTTTCTCTGCGCCGTTTTTTGGATATGGAGGATTGGATGAAGACCATATGTGCCGCATTGGCGGTGGTGGTCATCCTATTTGGCTTTGTGTTCCACACAGTACAGGTGCAGGGCCGATCCATGCAGCCGACGCTCCATGATAAGGATCGCCTCCTTGTATCCAGCATGTTCTATACGCCGGAAGACGGTGATATCGTTGTGGTACGCCAGCCGGGGTATGACCATCCTTTAATCAAGAGGGTCATCGCCACCGAGGGGCAAACGGTCAACATCGACTTTGAAAACCACAAGGTTTATGTAGACGGGAAAGAGCTTTATGAACCTTACGTCAGCGGACCCATCCGGGATCAGGGCATTTATCCCTTTGAGTACCCGGTGACGGTGCCGGAAGGGTGTATCTTTGTCCTGGGGGACAACCGCAACAACTCGTCGGACAGCCGTTATTTCGGATTTGCCAAGGTGGATCACATTGTGGGAAAGGCGCTGTTCCGATTCCTGCCATTTTCTGATTTTGGCGGAGTTAAGTAAAAAAGAAAAAATTAAAATGTGCAGGGACGGGTTTTCCAGTCCATGCACATTTGTTTTATATGGAGGTCTGACAATGAGTGGATATACCGACGTCCAGTGGTTCCCTGGGCACATGACCAAAACCAAACGTCAGATGCAAAAGGCATTGCCTCTCACCCATATGGTAGCCGAGATTTTGGATGCGCGTATCCCTTACAGCAGCCAGAACCCGGATCTCAAGTCCATTTTGGGAGGCAAACCCCGCATCGTGCTTTTAAACAAAAGCGACGCCGCTGATCCAGCCGTGACGTCCCGATGGATCAAGTGGTTTGAAGGGAAAAACATCCCGGCTTTGGCGGTGGAGTGCAATAAGGGGAAAGGCATCAACCAGGTGCTGCCTTTGTGCCGGGAGGTGCTGAAGGACCGCATCGCCGCCTGGGAGAAAAAAGGCATGGGCAAACAGCCTATCCGGGTCATGGTGGTGGGTATTCCCAACGTGGGAAAATCGTCGCTCATCAATCGGCTGTCCCGGGGCGCCAAGGCCAAGGTGGCCGACAAACCGGGCGTCACACGAGGGAACCAGTGGTTCTCCTTTGGGAAGGGCGGCGAACTTCTGGATACCCCGGGCGTGTTGTGGCCCAAGTTTGACGATCCCATGGTGGGGGAGCATCTGGCCTTCACCGGCGCCGTCAAAGACCAGGTGGTAGATACCGAGCATCTGGCCTGCCGTCTTATCGAGCTTCTCAGCAAGGAGTATCCTGACCGGCTCAAGGAGCGCTATGGCTTGGAGAGCCTGGATGTGGAATCCTACGAACTGCTGGGAAGAATCGCCCGAAAACGGGGGATGCTTATCTCAGGCGGGGAAGCCGACACCGAACGGGCCTCCATCGCCGTGCTGGATGAATTCCGGGGAGGCAAGTTAGGCCGCATCAGCCTGGAAACGCCGGAGAAAATGGAGGGATGATCCATGGATTGGCTGGAATATGAAAAGAAAGCGGCAGAACAGGGATACCATTTGGTGTGCGGCGTGGACGAAGCCGGACGGGGCCCCTTGGCCGGACCGGTGTACGCCGCGGCGGTCATTCTGCCGGAAGGGTGCGTCATCGACGGGGTCAACGATTCCAAAAAGCTGACGGCAAAAAAGCGGGAAGCCCTCTACGACGTCATCACCGGGACGGCCCTCAGCTGGAGCGTGGCCAGCGCGTCGGTGGAGGAAATCGACCAGGTCAATATCCTGAACGCCACCTATCTGGCCATGGAACGGGCAGTAACAGGCCTGAACATCCCGCCCCATTACATCTTGGTGGACGGCAACCGCCTACCTCCCCATCTCCCCGCCCCTGCCGAGGCGGTGGTCAAAGGGGACGCCCATTCGGCCAACATCGCCGCAGCATCTATTTTGGCCAAGGTCAGCCGGGACCGTCTGCTCATCGAGATGGACAAGCAGTATCCCCAATACCAATTCGCCAAGCATAAAGGATACGGCACAAAACTGCATCGGGAACTGATTTTGAAGTACGGTCCATCGCCGGTCCATCGCAAAACCTTTTTGACCAAGCTGTTGGGGAACCGGACGTGACTCCCGCTGAAAAAGGGGTACAGGGCGAACAGATTGCGACCGTTCTCTTGCAGAAAAAGGGGTATGCTATCCTTGCGCGCCGGTACCGTACCCGCTGGGGAGAAATCGACATCATCGCCCGGAAGGGGATGTATCTTGTGTTTGTGGAGGTCAAAACCCGGTCGCCGTCGGCCATAGCAGCGCCAAGGGAATGGGTGGACGGGACAAAACAGGGACGTATGATTAAAACAGCCTCCCTCTACTGTATGGAACATCCGTCGGATCTCCAGCCCCGGTTTGACGTGGTAGAGGTCATCCTCACGGAGGGGAAACCGCTGGCGCGGCATATAGAGAATGCATTTGATGCAGGCGACGCCTTTGGGCGCACCTGAGAAAGGGGAACGGTATGAAACTGTTTGACGCCCATTGTGACACTCTATACGAAGGGTGCCTGAAGAACATCCCGTTGCTGGACGGCATCCTCCATATTTCTTTGGAACGAGGCCTTGCCTATGCGCCTTGGTGCCAGGTGTTCGCCATCTTTATCCCGGACCAACTCCATGGGGACGAGGCCCTCAAACACTTTGACCGCTGCCGGGATTACCTGGAGGAACAGATGGGGCAGTGCCGTTCGCTGATGCGCCTATGCCGCACGGCGGAGGACATGGAGGAGGCGGCCAAGGCCGGCCAATGCGCAGCCATCCTGTCGGTGGAAGGAGGGGCCGCAGTAGGCGGTAAACTGGAACGCCTGCGCTATCTCTACGACCGGGATGTGCGTCTGCTTACCCTGACTTGGAACGGCCGGGATGAAATTGCCGACGGCGTGTTGGTGCCGGATGCAGGTGGTCTGACCCCGTTCGGATACGAGGCGGTGGAACTGTGCCAGCAGCTTGGCATTGTGGTGGACGTCTCCCATCTGGCGGAGAAGGGGTTTTGGGACGTGGAACAATGCATGCGTCTGCCTTATGTGGCGTCCCATTCCAACGCCAAGCCCGTGTGCGGCCATGTGCGCAACCTGACCGACCGGCAGTTTGAAGCCATTCGCAACCGAGGGGGATTGGTGGGACTCAACTTCTGTCCCGCCTTCCTGCGGAACGGGGAAGATGCAGTGGACGGCCAAGGCACTGCCACTATGGAGGATATTGAACATCATTTAGCCCATTTCCTGGCACTAGGCGGCGAGGACGTGGTGTGCCTCGGCACTGATTTTGACGGTGCGCCTATGCCTCAGGATATTCACGGCATCGAGGATTTGGAAAGGCTTTATCTCTTTTTGGAGGACAAAGGATACTCCAAGCGGCTGCTCGACAAGGTGTTTTTCCAAAACGGATGGAATTTTTTCCAGAACGCTTTGACAGGTGCGTTATAATAGATTAAAATGATACCTATCTTACAAATTTGGAGTGAGCGCAGTGGACTATAAAAGTACCCGTGACGCAAGCGTCCGCGTGTCGTCAGCCCAGGCAATCGCCCGCGGCATCTCGGCTGACGGCGGATTGTTTGTACCCGATGGGCTGCCCCAGCTGACCGGCGCCGATTGGCCCAGGCTTGCGCAGCTTGATTATATGGAAAGGGCAAAGGACATCCTGGGCCGGTTTTTGACCGACTTCTCCCAGGAGGAACTAAACCAATGTGTGACCGGGGCCTATGGTACCGGCAAGTTTGACAACGAAGCGATAGCCCCGCTGGCTGATCTGGGCCAGGGGACCTATATGTTAGAACTGTGGCACGGTCCCACCTGTGCCTTTAAGGATATGGCATTGCAGCTGCTTCCCCATCTGTTGAGCGTTGCCGCATCCAAGACGGCGGGAGGCAAGACCATGGTCATCCTGGTGGCCACGTCGGGGGATACCGGCAAGGCCGCTTTGGAAGGGTTTAAGGATGTGCCAGGCACCAAGATCCTGGTGTTCTATCCCGAGCAGGGCGTCAGCCCCATGCAAAAATTGCAGATGGTGACCCAGGAGGGCGGAAACGTATCGGTATGCGCCATCCAGGGGAATTTTGACGACGCCCAGACCGGCGTCAAGACCATCTTTACCGACGAGAAAATTGCCGAGCTGCTAGCCCAAAACAATATGATGTTTTCCAGCGCCAACTCCATCAACTGGGGACGTTTGGCGCCTCAGATCGTGTATTACATCTCGGCCTACTGCGATCTTCTGAAAGAAGGCCGCATTGAAAACGGCCAGGGCATCAACATTGTGGTTCCCACCGGCAATTTCGGCAACATCCTGGCTGCCTATTACGCCAAGAAGATGGGCCTGCCGGTCCATAAATTGATTTGTGCTTCCAACTGCAACAACGTGCTAACCGACTTTATCCGCACTGGTGTATATGACCGCAACCGGCCGTTCCACACCACCATTTCCCCGTCCATGGACATCCTCATCTCCAGCAACCTGGAACGTCTCCTCTTTGACCTGTGCGGCGAGAATGACGCGACCATCCGGGGCTGGATGGAGGATCTCAAATCCAGCGGACGCTATGAAGTGGGCAGCGATGTGCTGGAGAAGCTCCACATCCATTTCTATGCCGGTTACTGTGATGACGACGCCACCAAGGATACGATCCGGGAGCTGTTTGAGGACGAAGGCTATCTGTGCGACACCCATACCGCTGTGGGGCTGTGTGTCTACCGCCAGTACCAAAAGGATACCGGCGACGATACCCCCACCGTCATCGCCTCCACCGCCAACCCCTTCAAGTTCTCCACCAGCGTGCTGGAGGCGTTAAAGGAACAGGGCGTGGATCAGATGGACGAGTTCCAAAAAGTGTCGGCCTTGCAGGAGAAGACCCACGTCCCGGCCCCGGCTCCCTTGACCGGTTTGGCCCACAAAGAGATCCGGTTCTCCGGTACCTGCACCAGCGCCACCATGGAAGATGTGGTACTTACCATGCTGGGGATCCAAGGGCGGTAACGCCCTCAAAAAGGACATGGGAAACCCCGCCGGTGAGAGGGATCATCCGCATAGGTTATGCGGATGATCCCTTTGCGACGGGGTTCTTGAATCCGAATTAGAATACCCAATAGACGCCAGGGCCATGTTCCGAATTGGAAAAGATTTTCTTTTTGAGGAGAGTAGGATAGACTACCGTTATAGATTGGTTTGATTGAGGTTTAAGGCGCTTATTTTGCTTTGAAAGTGGAGCAGATGGTGTCGGCAGAGCTGACGGCAAAGGTCGGGCCAACGGTGATTTTGCCGGCCTCGCATTTATCGTCCTTCTGATGATATACGCAGTTCTTTACTTCGCAATGAATGCCTTGAATGCAATTGCTATCTTGTTTTTGAGTTTCATGCATTTTCTTTTACCCCCTTCCCGTGCTTATTGTGTGTGATTGGGGATGATGTATTCACTTTGAACGCTAGCAGTTTCTGGATGGGACAAAGCGCCTAGTTTAGAAAATTTTTGTTGTTTTTATGACCGATAGAAAGGATGAAGTCATGTCGCTGTTTGCCATCTCCGATCCGCATCTTTCTCTGGGATGCGATAAGCCTATGGATATTTTCCGGGGCTGGCAGGATTATGTCAGGCGTCTGGAAGAGAATTGGCGCAAGCTGGTGGGGCCGGAGGATACGGTGGTGCTGCCGGGGGACATCTCCTGGGGCATGACGTTGGAGGAGGCAAAGCCGGATTTGGCTTTTCTAGATTCCTTGCCGGGGACAAAACTCATCGGCAAGGGGAACCACGACTATTGGTGGGCCACTCGCCGCAAGATGGATGCGTTTTTAGAGGAAAATGGGTTTACGACCTTGCGCATCCTATTTAACGATGCATACGCAGTGGGCAACGTGGCGGTATGCGGGACGAGAGGCTGGTTTTACGACGCTGAGAAGGATGAGGACAAGAAAGTGCTCAATCGAGAAATCGGCCGACTTAACCTGTCGGTAGACGCAGCGGAGAAAACCGGGCTTGAGCCGATTGCCTTTTTGCACTATCCGCCGGTGTATGCCGATATGGTGTGCGAGGAGATGCTGGCTGCCCTGAAAGCCAGGGGGATCAAGCGGGTGTGCTATGGCCACATCCACGGGGAAGGGGTGCGCCGGGCCGTCGTTGGGAATTACGACGGCATCGATATGCGTCTGATTTCGTGTGATTTTACCGGATTTACCCCTGTGTTCATCGAATCTTAATCAAAATATCCAAGGAAAAACCGTAGCTATTCGCCATAGAGTATGGTATAATAAACTGAAATGCTGCAAAAAAGATTTTGCAAAAGGTGTGTAGGAGGAACATCCATGAGTTTAAAATCAGTCAATAAGGTTGAAACAAACCGCTATCAGCTGGAAGTAGAAATCCCGGGTTCTGTGTTTGAAGAGGCGCTGGAAAAGGCTTACCGCCGCAATATCAGCCGCTTTAACGTGCCTGGTTTCCGCAAGGGCAAAGCTCCACGCGCTTTCGTGGAAAAGCTCTACGGCCATGATGTTTTTTATGAGGATGCTATCAATTCCCTGTATCCCGACGCTATGGAGCAGGCTGTTGAGGAGTCCAAGCTTGAGCTGATCCAGGATCAAATCGATTTTGAATTGGTGCAGGCCGATAAAGACGCCCTGATCTTTAAAGCCACCGTCACCACCAAACCTGAAGTGGAAGTGGGAGAATATAAAGGCCTCAAGGCCGACCGTGTGGTCGTGCCGGTCACGGAAGAGATGGTCGATAACGAAATCAAGAAGCTTCAGGAGCGCAATGGCCGCATCGTTGAGGTGGAGGGTCGTCCCGCCGCTGAGGGCGATAATGTGGTCATCGACTTTGAAGGCTTTATCGACGGCGAGGCGTTTGAAGGCGGCAAGGCAGAGGATCAGCCTGTGACCCTTGGTTCGGGCCAATTTATCCCCGGCTTTGAGGATCAGATCATCGGCCACAATGCCGGCGATGAGTTTGACGTAGAAGTCACCTTCCCGGAGAAATACCATGCTGAACATCTCGCTGGTAAAGAGGCCCTCTTTAAGGTAAAGCTCCACGAGATCAAGACACGTGAACTGCCTGAAATTGACGATGAATTTGTCAAAGACGTCAGCGAATTTGATACCTTGGATGAGTTACGTGCCGATATCAAACAGAAACTGTCGGAGGAAGCTGTCCGCGAAGGCGATAACATGGTAGAAGACCAGGTGGTCAACCAGCTGATCGACGCCCTTCAGGCTGAGATCCCGGGTGCCATGTACGAACGCCGCATTGACGATAACATCCGCAACTTTGAAGCCCGTCTCCGCAGCCAGGGTATGGATGTCAACACCTATCTGCAGTATACCGGCATGCACATCTCCGCCCTGCGCGAGAGCATGCGGGAGCAGTCGGAGCGTCAGGTAAAGCTGCGCTTGTGCCTTGAGAAAATCGTGGAGAAGGAAGGCGTCGCCGTCACAGACGAGCGTCTGGAGGAAGAATTCCAGAAAATGGCCGACGCTTACAACATGCCCGTTGAGAGAGTCAAGAACCTGGTGAACGCAGACGATCTCAGAGGGGATATCGCCGTCCAGCAGGCTTTGGATTTGGTTAAGAGCCTGGCTGTCATCACCGATCTCACCCCGGAAGAGCTGAAGAAAAAGCAGGAAGCGGAAAAGCCCGCTGAAGAAGCCAAGGAAGCTCCCGTTGCGTCTGAATCGGAAGAGAAGACTGCCGAGGAGCCTGCGGCCAAAGAGGAAGCGGCTGAGGAAAAGCCTGCCGAAGAGAAACCCGCTCCCAAGAAGAGAACCAGAAAACCTGCCGCTAAGAAAACAACCTCTAAGGCAAAAGAAGCCAAGGAAGAACCCAAAGAGGAAGCTCCCAAAGCGGAATAATAAATGCCTTGTTTGGGAAGGCTTTTAGGAGCGTTGATTGATATTTTCCCCTTATAAGGTCAATACTACATAGGAACTTTTTGGAGGTGTATGCATTTGAGTAGCTTAGTGCCTTATGTGGTCGAGCAGACCAGCCGCGGCGAGCGGTCGTACGATATTTATTCCCGTTTGTTAAACGATCGCATCATTATGCTGTGCGACGAGGTCAATGATGTGACGTCCAGCCTTGTGGTGGCCCAGCTTTTGTACCTGGAGGGCCAGGATCAGGAGAAGGACATCAGCCTGTATATCAACAGTCCCGGAGGTTCCATCACCGCCGGCATGGCTATTTACGATACCATGCAGTATATCAAATGCGACGTTTCCACCATTTGCATGGGTATGGCCGCCAGCATGGGAGCATTCCTGTTGGCCGCCGGGGCAAAAGGCAAGCGTCTGGCTTTGCCCAACAGCGAGGTTATGATTCACCAGCCTTTGGGCGGCGCCCAGGGCCAGGCCACCGACGTCCAGATCCATGCAGAGCATATTGTCCGCATCAAGCAGCGCATGAATAAGATGCTCTCGGAGATGACCGGCCAACCGCTGGAAGTCATCCAGAAGGACACCGAACGCGATAACTTTATGACTGCCGAACAGGCCATGCAGTACGGCCTGGTGGATAAAGTCATTACCAAACGATAGGATGGTTACTATATGGCAAGAAATGACGAGACCAGGGAGCGCATTATGAGATGCTCTTTTTGCGGAAAAAGCCAGGAGCAGGTCAAGCGTTTGATTGCCGGCCCGGGCGTGAATATCTGCAACGAATGTGTGGATTTGTGCCAGAGCATCTTGGAGGACGAGGGTGTGGCCCATCGCCGCCATGTGCCGCCGGACGGTTCCATCACGTTGCCAAAACCACTTGAGATCAAAGAGCTGCTGGATGAATATGTGGTGGATCAGAATGAGGCAAAGATTGCTTTGTCGGTGGCGGTTTACAATCACTACAAACGCATTTATCTGGGCGGATCGTCGGATATAGAGCTGCAAAAGAGCAATGTCCTTTTGCTGGGCCCCACCGGCGTGGGCAAAACATTGCTGGCCCAGACATTGGCCCGCATCTTAGACGTACCCTTTGCCATTGCCGACGCCACCACCTTGACTGAAGCCGGATATGTGGGCGAGGATGTGGAAAACATCCTGCTTCGCCTCATCCAGGCGGCGGATTACGACATCGAGCGGGCAGAACGAGGCATCATCTATATCGATGAAATCGATAAAATCGCCCGCAAGTCGGAGAATCCCTCCATCACGCGAGATGTCAGTGGTGAAGGCGTTCAGCAGGCTCTGTTGAAGATTTTGGAGGGGACGGTTTCCAACGTCCCGCCCCAGGGAGGCCGCAAGCATCCCCAGCAGGAATTTATCCAGATCGATACCAGTAATATCCTGTTTATCTGCGGCGGCGCTTTTGACGGCCTGGATAAAATCATCCAGAAACGTTTGGGCACTTCCCATCTGGGATTTGGAGCTGAAATCCGCAGCAAGTCGGAGATGGAAGGCCCAGCCATTTACAAAGACGTCATTCCCCAGGATTTGGTCCGTTTCGGCCTGATCCCGGAGCTGGTCGGCCGCATCCCGGTCATCACCACCCTACAGGATCTGGACGTCAAAGCGCTGGTCAAAGTGCTCAACGAGCCGCGCAACTCCATCATTAAGCAGTACACTCGCCTTTTCGAGCTGGACGGCGTGGCGATTGAGTTTGAACCGGCCGCGCTGGAAGCCATCGCGCAAAAGACCATCGAGCGGAAAACAGGAGCCCGTGGACTCCGCTCCATTATGGAGGAGCTGTTAACCGATCTCATGTTCCAGATCCCGTCGGACCGGAGCGTGGAAAAGGTTATTATCACTCCGGGCTGCGTAACCGATGGGGAGGAGCCCAAAAAGATCCTCAATCCCAACCGGAAGCCGGCACAAATCCCTATGCCTCCGAAAAACCGCCCGCGTAAGGATTCGGCTTCGTAACGGGTTTTCTGCTGGATGAAGTCTTTCTAAAAACGATAAAAATTCATTTAGGGCGGCAATCATTGCCGCCCTATTTTAGAATCATGGTGTGATTGAAATCAGTTGCCCCCATAAGGCTCATGGTTTCAAGATGAATTTTTCCCTAGGAGGAACAGAATGATAAACAATTCCAACAGTCCGGCTGACCACCGTCTTCCCTTGTTGGCCCTTCGGGGGCTGGTGCTGTTTCCTGGTATGACACTGCACTTCGACGTGGGAAGGAAAAAATCCATATTGGCGCTCAATGCGGCCATGGGGGATTTGCAGGAGATTTTTTTGGTGGCGCAACGGGATGTACGGATAGACGATCCGACGCCCCAAGATTTATACGAAATCGGCGTCATCGCCAAAATTAAGCAAGTGCTGCGCATGCCGGGGGACAACATCCGCATTGTGGTGGAGGGCGTCCACCGCGCTAGGATTGAAAAGCTGGTGCAACGAGAGCCTTATTTTGTGGCTGATCTTCGCTTGTGTAGGGAACATCGGTCCATGAATATGGAATACGGCATGGCCCTTATCCGGGAGGCCCAGGAGGGCTTTAGCGAATACGCCGAGCTTTCGGGCAAGACGGCACCCGATGTTGTGATGGAGGTGATGGCGGCTGAACAACCGGGCTATCTGGCCGACTACATCGCTTTCAACATCATGTTGAAAACCGAAGAGAAGCAGATGCTTTTGTCGGATCTCATTCCATTCCATCGGCTGGAATCCCTCATATCCCTGCTCCGTCGGGAGAACGACGTGCTGGAGCTGGAGCACCAGATCCAAGAACGGGTACAGAGCCAGATGGATCAAAACCAGCGGGAATACTATCTAAGAGAACAGCTTAAAGTCATCGCCCAGGAGCTGGGGGATGGGGACAATCCCCAAGAGGAAGCCGAAGTATATCGCGACCGCATCCAGGCACTGAACTTGCCCGAGGAGACAGCCGATAAATTGATCAAAGAGGCGGGCCGTCTCTTTAAGATGCCCAGCGGATCCCATGAAGCGTCGGTCATCCGGTCTTACTTAGATACCTGCTTGGATCTTCCCTGGAACAAATCCACCAAGGACCACATCGACTTGGCGGCAGCCCGTCGTATCTTGGATCGGGACCATTACGGCATGGATAAGGTCAAAGAACGCATCCTAGAGCTTTTGGCAGTGCGCAAACTGGCTCCGGATGTAAAAGGCCAAATTATCTGCCTGGCGGGACCTCCCGGCGTGGGTAAGACATCCATCGCCAAATCGGTGGCCAAGGCATTGGGGCGTAAATACGTCCGCCTCTCCCTGGGCGGGGTCAAGGACGAGGCCGATATCCGCGGCCATCGCAAGACTTACATCGGCGCCATGCCGGGACGTATCATCAGCGCCATCAATACCGCCGGCGTCAACAATCCGCTTATCCTGTTGGATGAAGTGGACAAGCTGGCCAATGATTTCCGAGGGGATCCATCGGCAGCGTTGCTGGAGGTGCTGGACAGCGAACAAAACAATACATTCCGGGATCATTACATAGAGGTGCCCTTCGACCTGAGCCACGTGCTCTTTTTGACTACGGCCAATGACGTGGGAGCCATTCCCGGGCCTCTTTATGATAGGATGGAAATCATCCGCCTGGGAAGCTATACCCATGAGGAAAAATTCCACATTGCCAAAGAACATCTGATTCCCCAGGAACGCAAGCGTCATGGCCTCAATGGCCATACCTTGAAATTCACCGACGACGCCATCCATGATCTAATCGACGGCTATACCAAAGAGGCCGGCGTCCGCGGCCTCAACCGTGAAATCGCTTCCTTGTGCCGCAAGGCGGCCAAGATTATCGCTGGGGAAGAGGCAAAATCGGTGTCGGTCACAGGGTCCAACTTGGAGGAGCTTCTAGGGCCCAAACGGTTCCGCCGGGAGAATGAAAGCCGCAAAGACGAGGTGGGCGTAGTGACCGGCCTTGCCTGGACGTCGGTAGGCGGCGAAACCATGCCGGTGGAAGTAGCCGTCATGGACGGCACCGGCAAAATAGAACTGACCGGTTCTTTGGGGAATGTGATGAAGGAGTCGGCCAGAGCGGCCGTCAGTTACATCCGCGCCCATGCCGACGCTTTGGGTGTGGAGAAGGATTTCTATAAAACCAAGGATATTCACATCCACGTGCCGGAAGGAGCCGTGCCTAAGGACGGCCCGTCGGCCGGCGTCACCATCACCACCGCCTTGGTGTCGGCTTTGACCGGTATCCCAGTCAAGGGGGATGTGGCCATGACGGGTGAAATCACGTTGCGGGGCCGGGTCATCCCCATCGGCGGGCTGAAGGAAAAGACCATGGCGGCCTTGCGATCGGGTATAAAAACGGTGATTATCCCCATGGACAATCAGCCTGATTTAGCCGAACTGTCCGACAATGTGCGGGAGAACCTCCACTTTGTGCCCGCCGATCGATTGGAGACCGTATTGGAGACGGCGCTTACGATGCGGCCTCAGCCCATCAAACCCAAGGAGAAAAAGGAGATCGCCACCATCCCGGCAGGGCAGGGGGCATCTCTAGGGGGAAGGATGGAGTCGCCATGTTGAGGTTTGATTTGGCCCAGTTTGAGTTGGCGGCGGCTACGCTGCCTCAACTGCCGCCCTCCTCGGATGCAGAGATTGTATTTTCCGGCCGGTCCAATGTGGGAAAATCCTCTCTCATCAATAAACTCTGCAATCGAAAGGCCTTGGCCCGGGTCAGCAATACCCCGGGGAAGACGGCCACCATTAATTTTTATAAATTGACCGGCGCCCATCTGGTGGACCTGCCGGGTTATGGATACGCCAAAGTGTCCCAGGGGGAAAAACGGCGGTGGGCTAATCTCATCGAAGGATACTTTGAATCGGGCCGCCGCATCGCCTTGGTCATCCAGCTCATCGATATGCGTCATTCGCCCACGGCCGACGACCTGGGGATGCTGGAATACTTGGCCCATTCCGATTTCCGGTTTATTGTCGCCTTAACTAAGAGCGATAAATTAAAACCAATGCAGCGCAAAAAGCGGATGGAGGAGATCCAGCAGGAGCTCTCCATGATTGAAGGCGTGGCCTATGTCCCATTTTCGTCGTTAAACGGAGAAGGGGTGGAGGAGATCCGGGACTGGATCGGCAAAGCGGTGGAAGAGGAAAACAGTTTATGGGAATCGCAGGACGTCCAATAAAAGGCGGCTGCAAGTCGAAATAGATTTGGGGGACTTAGTATGTTTGTTTCAGATTGTTTGACCGTCAACGAGAAAGGACATCTGGCCATCGGTGGATGCGATACCGTGGAACTGGCCGGGCAGTACGGCACGCCTTTGATGGCCATGGATGAGGATACCATCCGCGCCCATTGCAGGGCGTTCCGCCGGTCCATCGACCGCTGCTACGATGGCAACGGCCTGGTGCTTTACGCAAGCAAGGCCTTCAGCTGCAAGGCCATCTACCGTCTGGCCAAGGAAGAGGGGCTGGGGGTGGACGTGGTATCCGGCGGGGAGCTGTACACCGCGTTGCAGGCCGGATTCCCGGCCGGCCGCATCTACTTCCACGGCAACAACAAGACCCGTCAGGAATTGGAGATGGCATTGGACAACGGCGTGGGCCGCATTGTGGTGGACAACCTGACCGAGCTTCAGAATCTGGACAAGCTGGCCGGGGAGAAGGGTAAAAAGGCCGATATCCTGTTCCGCATCAAACCGGGCATCGACGCCCACACCCATCAGTTTATCCGCACCGGGCAGATCGATTCCAAGTTCGGCCTGGCTCTGGAAAACGGCGAGGCAATGGAAGGGGTCAAGCAGGCCCTGGCTTGTCAGAACATCAACCTTTGCGGCATGCACTGCCACATCGGTTCCCAGATCCACGACATCGCCCCCTTTGAACTGGCAGGGGAAGTCATGATGGGTTTCCTCCACCAGGTCAAGGAGCAGACCGGCCACGTCATGCAGGAATTAAACCTGGGCGGCGGCTTCGGCGTCAAGTACACCGACGAGGACCATCCCATCCCCTATGAGGATTATATGGAGCGGGTGTCTACAGCCGTCAAGGCAAAGGCCAAGGAGTACGGCTTGCCGGTGCCCTTTATCCTGCTGGAACCGGGCCGTTCCATCATCGCTACCGCTGGCATCACCCTGTATACCGTTGGGGCTGTCAAGGAGATCAAGGATATCCGCAACTACGTCTCCATCGACGGCGGCATGACCGACAACCCCCGGTACGCTTTGTACCAGTCCAGTTACGATATCCTGGTGGCAAATCGGGCGGGTGAACCCAAGGATTACACCGCCACCATCGCCGGCAAGTGCTGCGAAAGCGGGGATCTCATCCAAGAGAACGCCCCTATCCAGAAGCCGCGGCCCGGTGACATCCTGGCTGTGCAGGCCACCGGCGCTTATAACTACTCCATGGCGTCCAATTATAACCGCATCCCCCGTCCGGCTGTGGTGTTTGTCAGCGGCGGTACGAGCCGTGAGGTCATCCGCCGGGAATCCTACGAGGATCTGTGCCGCAACGATGTGTAATGAATTCCAGCCCTTACGGGAAGATGCTGGAAGAAAAGTCATACAAGACCAACAAAAAAACCTGCCCTGTGCCATAATGCACAGGGCAGGTTGCGCTTTTTTGGACAAAAAAACAGGAGGGCTTGACAACCACTCCAAACTATAATACAATATTATACTGAATCCTTATCTTTTAAGGAATGTTTTCTCTATCAAAACTATACCACAATTGGCAGCCGAATGCAACAAAAATGCGATGATATTTTTGCTCCTGCGCCGGGTGTTCCGGGAGGGGAGGGATATCATCCAAAGGATAGAATGGAATGGAGTGGTGTGCGTCTATGGTGAATGTGAAACCAGTCAAGCTGGGGAACAACGAGCGGATGAGTTTTTCTCACATCAATGAAGTGCTGGACATGCCCAACCTGATTGAAGTGCAGAAGAATTCCTATCAGTGGTTCCTGGATGAGGGACTCCAAGAGGTTTTCCGGGATGTATCGGCCATCACCGATTACACCGGCAACCTTGTGCTGGACTTTATTGATTATTATCTCGACGATCAGCCTAAATATTCCGTGGAGGAATGCAAAGAGCGTGACGTCACCTATGCAGCACCCCTGCATGTGCGCGCCCGCCTGGTCAACAAAGAGACCGGCGAGATCAAAGAGTCGGAAGTCTACATGGGCGATTTCCCCAAGATGACCGACAGCGGCACCTTTATCATCAACGGCGCCGAGCGCGTTATTGTGTCCCAGTTGGTGCGTTCCCCCGGCGTATACTACAAAATGAATTACGATAAAACCGGTAAGAAGCTGTTCTCGGCCACCGTCATCCCCAACCGCGGCGCATGGCTGGAGTACGAAACCGATGCAAACGACGTCTTTTATGTCCGCATTGATAAAAACCGTAAACTGCCGGTGACTACCTTTATCCGTGCTTTGGGTCTGGGGACCGATCAGGAGATCCTGGATTTCTTTGGGGACGATGTCCGCATGATCGAGACCTTGAAAAAAGATGTGGCCACCGATAAGGAAAAGGCTCTTATCGAAGTCTATAAGAAACTGCGTCCTGGCGAGCCTCCTACAGTGGAAAGCGCCCAGACCCACATCGACGGCCTATTCTTTGATGCAAGACGTTACGACCTCTCCCACGTGGGACGTTATAAGTACAATAAGAAGCTGGCTATTGCCACCCGTCTCACCGGCCAGACGTTGTCCCAGCCGGTGGTCAATCCCATGACCGGCGAACTCATGGCCGAGGCGGGGGAGACCCTGACCAGGGAACGGGCTCAGGAAATCGAAGCCGCCGGCGTCAGCTGCGCCTTTGTGACGGTGGATGAAAAGGAAGTTAAGGTCATGTCCAACGGTATGGTCCGTTTGGAAGACTTTATCGACTTTGATATCTCTGACCTTCAGATCAAAGAGAAGGTCCGTTTCTCCATTCTTCAGGAGATCCTGGAAGAACACGAGGAGGAAGAGGACATCAAGGAGGCCATCCGCGCCCGTCAAGATGAGCTCATCCCGAAACATATTATTTTGGATGATATTTTGGCCTCCATCAACTATCTCAATTGCTTGGGTAACGACGTGGGAACTACCGACGACATCGACCATCTGGGTAACCGCCGCATCCGTTCGGTAGGCGAATTGCTGCAAAACCAGTTCCGTATCGGCTTCAGCCGTATGGAGCGCGTCATCAAGGAGAAGATGACCCTCCAGGCCCAGGATCTGGACGTCATCACCCCGCAGAATTTGATTAACATCCGTCCTGTAGTGGCGGCTATCAAGGAATTTTTTGGTTCGTCGCCCTTGTCCCAGTTCATGGATCAGACCAACCCCTTGGCGGAATTGACCCATAAGCGCCGCCTGTCGGCATTGGGCCCCGGCGGTTTGAGCCGTGACCGCGCTGGATTCGAGGTGCGCGACGTCCACTACAGCCACTACGGCCGCATGTGCCCTATCGAGACCCCGGAAGGTCCCAACATCGGCTTGATCTCTTACCTGGCAACCTACGCCAAGATCAATGAATACGGCTTTGTGGAAGCCCCCTTCCGCCGCGTGGACAAAGAAACCGGTATCGTCACCGACGAAGTGGTTTACATGACTGCCGACGTGGAAGACGAATACATCGTCGCCCAGGCGAACGAACCGCTGGATGAGGATGGACGTTTTATGCGTCCTAAGGTCAACGCCCGTCACCGCGACGAGTTCTTGGAAATTGAACCTACCCGCGTCGATTTCATGGACGTCTCCCCGAAGATGGTTGTGTCTGTAGCTACGGCCATGATTCCCTTCCTGGAAAACGACGACGCTAACCGCGCATTGATGGGTTCCAACATGCAGCGGCAGGCCGTGCCACTTCTCAAGCCCTGTTCCCCTGTGGTGGGCACCGGTATGGAATATAAAGCAGCGGTGGACTCCGGCGTCGTGGTGCTCGCCAAGAAGCCGGGTGTTGTGGAAAAGGTGTGCGCCAACGAGATCCAGATCCGTAACGACGAAGGCGATCTGGATATTTACCATGTTACCAAGTTCCTGCGTTCCAACCAGGGCACCTGCATCAACCAGCGCCCGGTGGTCAACCGCGGCCAACGGGTCATCAAGGGCGAGGTCATCGCCGACGGTCCTGCCACCGACAACGGCGAGATCAGCCTCGGTAAAAACGCCCTCATCGGCTTCATGACATGGGAAGGTTACAACTACGAAGACGCCGTCCTCATCAACGAGAAGGTTGTGCGGGACGATGTCTTTACCTCCATTCACATTGAAAAATATGAAATCGAAGCCCGCGATACCAAGTTGGGCGCGGAAGAAATCACCCGCGACATCCCCAATGTGGGCGAAGACGCCCTCAAGGATCTGGATGAGCGGGGCATTATCCACATCGGCGCCGAGGTCCGTGCCGGCGACATCCTGGTGGGCAAGGTGACTCCCAAGGGCGAAACCGAACTGACGGCGGAAGAACGTCTGCTTCGAGCCATCTTTGGCGAGAAGGCCCGCGAGGTGAGGGATACCTCCCTGCGTGTGCCTCACGGTGAATACGGCATTGTGGTGGACGTCAAGGTGTTTACCCGTGAAAACGACGACGAAATGAGCCCCGGCGTCAATATGGTAGTTAAATGCTACATTGCCCAGAAACGTAAGATTTCAGTGGGCGACAAGATGGCCGGACGCCACGGCAATAAGGGCGTTGTATCCCGCATCTTACCGGAAGAGGATATGCCCTTCCTGCCCGACGGCCGTCCGTTGGATATCGTTTTGAACCCCTTGGGCGTCCCGTCCCGTATGAACATCGGTCAGGTGTTGGAAGTGCATCTGGGTTACGCCGCCATGGCGCTGGGCTGGAAGGTTATGACCCCGGTCTTTGACGGCGCCCACGAAGGCGATATCCAGGAACTTCTGGAGATGGCCGGCAAGGACCGCAGCGGTAAAACCGTTTTGTACGACGGCCGTACCGGCGAGCCCTTTGAGAACCCGGTTACCGTCGGCTATATGTACTTCTTAAAACTCCACCATTTGGTTGACGATAAAATTCACGCCCGTTCCACCGGTCCGTACTCTTTGGTCACCCAGCAGCCTTTGGGCGGCAAAGCCCAATTTGGCGGCCAGCGCTTTGGTGAGATGGAAGTGTGGGCGCTGGAGGCTTACGGCGCTGCTTACACCCTTCAGGAAATCCTCACCGTCAAGTCGGACGATATCGTCGGCCGTGTCAAGACCTACGAGGCCATTGTCAAGGGCCAGAACGTGCCCAAGCCAGGCGTTCCGGAATCCTTCAAGGTATTGCTTAAGGAATTGCAGTCCTTGGGATTGGACGTCATGGTTCTGGATAAGAACAACGAAGAGATCGACCTGCGCCAGACCTTTGATGATGAGGATGATGTGGGGCTGCACTCAGTGGATGACGACGCCTTCAGCGAGGTCAAGGATGAGAGCGAGATGGAAGGTTACAGCGTAGAGGATGCGGAAGATTTAGCCGACGGCAGCGACGCGGAGGATCTGTTTGCCTCCCTGGCCGGCGGAGATCTGTTTGGCGATGACGACGACACGCTAGGTGAAGAGTAATCTGTAAGGGATAAGGGGCGTTAACATGGAATTTAATGTATTTGAATCGATTAAAATAGGCTTGGCCTCTCCCGATAAGATCAGAAGCTGGTCCTACGGCGAGGTTAAAAAGCCGGAAACCATTAACTACCGCACACTCAAGCCGGAACGGGACGGCCTGTTCTGTGAGCGTATTTTTGGCCCGACTAAGGATTGGGAGTGCCATTGCGGTAAATATAAGCGTATCCGTTTTAAAGGGAAGATCTGCGACCGCTGCGGCGTCGAGGTCACCAAAGCCAAGGTCCGCCGCGAACGTATGGGCCACATTGAATTGGCCGCTCCGGTATCGCACATTTGGTATTTCAAAGGCATTCCTTCCCGCATGGGTTTGATTCTGGATCTATCCCCCCGTCTATTGGAGAAGGTGCTGTATTTTGCATCCTATATCGTCACCGATCCGGGCACCACTCCTTTGGAGAAGATGCAGCTCCTCAATGAAAAAGAGTATCGGGATATGCGGGAGCGTTATGAGGACGATTTCAAAGCCGGTATGGGAGCTGAGGCCATCCGGGATCTACTCAGTGAGATCAATTTGGATCAGCTGTCGGTAGAGCTCAAGGAAGAATTGGAAAATGCATCCGGCCAAAAGCGCGTCCGTATTCTCAAGCGTCTGGAGGTCGTGGAGGCTTTCCGCCAGTCCCATAACCGTCCGGAATGGATGATTTTGGAGGCTGTCCCGGTCATCCCGCCGGATATCCGTCCTATGGTGCAGTTGGACGGCGGCCGTTTTGCCACCTCCGACTTAAATGATCTCTATCGCCGCGTCATCAATCGCAACAACCGTCTTAAAAGGTTGCTTGAGTTGGGCGCGCCGGACATCATCGTGCGCAACGAAAAACGTATGCTGCAAGAGGCGGTGGACGCCCTCATCGACAACGGCCGCCGCGGCCGTCCGGTGACCGGCCCCAACAACCGTCCGCTCAAGTCCCTGTCCGACATGCTCAAGGGCAAACAGGGCCGTTTCCGTCAGAACCTGCTGGGTAAACGCGTGGACTACTCCGGCCGTTCGGTTATCGTCGTCGGCCCGGAATTGAAGATGTTCCAGTGCGGCCTGCCCAAGGAGATGGCTATTGAGCTGTTCAAACCCTTCGTCATGAAGAGGCTGGTAGAGACCGGCGCCGCCGGCAACATCAAGTCGGCCCGTAAGATGGTGGAGCGTGCCCGCGGCGAAGTGTGGGATGCGCTGGAAACCGTCATCAAGGAGCACCCGGTGCTCTTAAACCGTGCGCCTACCTTGCACCGTCTTGGCATCCAGGCTTTTGAACCGGTGCTGGTGGAAGGCCGTGCTATTAAACTGCATCCCCTGGTTTGTACCGCATACAACGCCGACTTCGACGGCGACCAGATGGCTATTCACGTGCCGCTGTCGGCCGAAGCTCAGGCCGAAGCCCGCTTCCTGATGCTGGCTGCCAACAACCTGTTGAAACCTTCGGACGGCCGTCCGGTGTGTGTGCCCACCCAGGATATGGTGCTTGGTTCCTATTATCTGACCCTGGTAAAGCCCGGTGAAAAGGGTGAGGGCAAGGTCTTCCGTGACTTCAATGAAGCCCGTATGGCGTACGATACCGGCGTTGTGGGTCTGCATGCCGCTATCAAGGTCCGCCGCACGGTGGAGGTGGACGGCAAGCCGGTCACCGGTTTGATCGATACCACTGTGGGCCGCATCATCTTTAACGGCCCCATCCCGCAGGATCTGGGCTTTGTGGAACGCAATAAGCCGGAGGATTACCTTCAGTTGGAAATTTCCTTCCTGGTCAAGAAAAAACAGCTGGGCCAGATCATCGACCACTGCATTAAGGTGCATGGCGTATCCCGCACTTCGGAAGTGCTGGACGACATCAAGGCCCAAGGCTTTAAATACTCCACCCGCGGCGCTTTGACGGTGGCCGTGGTGGACGCCACCATCCCTGAGGAGAAGAAGGAAATCCTGGCCGCTACCGAGGCGAAGATCGACAAAGTGGCGAAGAAATTCCGCCGAGGCCTCCTCTCCAATGAGGAGCGTTCCCGCCAGGTTACCGCTGCCTGGAACGACGCCACCGCCCAGGTTACGGCCGCTCTGGAACAGCATCTGGACACCGTCAATAACCCCATCGCCATGATGGCCGACTCCGGCGCCCGTGGTTCCATCAGCCAGATCCGTCAGCTGGCCGGCATGCGCGGCCTGATCGCCAACACCTCCGGTAAGGTTATCGAAGTCCCGATCCGTTCCAACTACCGCGAAGGCCTTAACGTTCAGGAGTACTTTATCGCCTCCCGCGGCGCCCGTAAAGGTCTGGCCGATACCGCTCTGCGTACCGCTGACTCGGGTTACCTGACCCGCCGTCTGGTAGACGTTTCTCAGGACGTCATCATCCGGGAGCAGGATTGCCACACTCACAATGGTATCGAAGTATTCGATATCCGGGAAGGCAACCAGATCATCGAACCTATGGCCGCCCGTCTGGTAGGCCGTTATCTGGCCGAACCCTTTGTGGACAAAGAGACCGGTGAAGTGCTGGTTTCCCGCGATAAATTGATGGATGACAAAGACGCCGCCATCATTGTAAACTCCGGCGTCAAGAGCGTCCGCATCCGTTCGCTGCTCACCTGTGAAGCTAAGCATGGCGTTTGCGTCAAGTGCTACGGTTCCAACCTGGCCACCGGCCAGCCGGTCACTGTGGGCGAAGCCGTCGGCATCATCGCCGCCCAGTCCATTGGTGAACCCGGTACCCAGCTGACCATGCGGACCTTCCACACCGGCGGTATCGCATCGGCGGAAGATATCACCCAAGGTCTTCCCCGCGTCGAGGAATTGTTTGAAGGCCGCAAGCCCAAGCATTTGGCCATTATCTCCGAGATCCCCGGCGTTGTCCGCTTCGAGGAGATCAAGAAGAACCGCCACGTGGTGGTTACCGATCCGGAAACCAAGGACGAAAGATCCTACCTCATCCCCTTCGGATCCCGCCTCAAGGTCAAGGAGGGCGACATCCTCCGTGCCGGCGACATGCTGACTGAAGGCTCGGTCAATCCCCACGACGTGTTGGCCATCCAGGGTACCGACGCCGTTCACAACTATATTATCCAGGAAGTCCAGAAGGTCTACCGCCTCCAGGGCGTTGATATCAACGATAAACACATTGAGGTTATCGTCCGCCAGATGATGCGCAAGGTTAAAATTGACAAGGCCGGCAGCACCACCCTGCTGCCTGGTTCTATGGTGGATAAGAGCGAATTTATCGCCGTCAACGAAGAGATTGAACGCCGCATCCAGAATGGGGAAGAGGGTCTGGAGAAAGCTACCTGTATTCCCACCTTGCTGGGTATCACCAAGGCGTCCCTTGCAACCGAATCCTTCCTGTCGGCCGCGTCCTTCCAGGAAACCACCCGCGTCCTTACCGAAGCCGCCATCAAAGGCAAGGTGGATCCGCTGGTCGGCTTGAAGGAAAACGTCATCATCGGCAAGCTCATCCCCGCCGGTACCGGCATGAAATGCTACACCGATGTGGAGGCTATCCCGATCGGAGAAGGGTTGACAGAAGAGCCAGCAATATGATATAATCAACGATTGTGAGTGTAGGGAAGAAATCCCCTGAAAAGGCCGTGATTCTGCAAAAAGAACGCTTGCTTTGAGGAAGAAATCCGGTCATTTTCCCAATTGTTTGTGAATCGGACAAAAGGCGCAGCCTCCTATTTTTTAGGGGACGCGCCTTTGGTGCCGTCACAATATAAAAATTTTTATTTAGGGAGGTGTAACATTGCCTACTTTTAACCAGCTGGTCCGTAAGGGCAGAGAAACCATGGAGAAGAAATCCAAATCTCCTGCGCTGCTGAAGGGTCTGAACTCCAAAAAGCGCATGATGATCGATCAGGCTTCTCCCCAAAAACGTGGTGTTTGTACAGCCGTTAAAACCATGACTCCTAAGAAGCCTAACTCCGCGCTTCGTAAGGTTGCCAGGGTCCGTCTGACAAACATGATCGAAGTCTGGGGCTACATTCCCGGCGTTGGCCATAACCTGCAGGAGCATAGCGTAGTGCTGATCCGCGGCGGCCGTGTCAAGGATCTCCCCGGTGTGCGTTACCACGTCATCCGCGGTACTCTGGATACTCAGGGTGTTGCAAAGAGGATGCAGGCTCGCTCCAAGTATGGCGCCAAGCGCCCGAAGGCCGGTAAATAATCGGGCCTAATCTTAATTGACGAATACCGTACTGGCTGCAATCATGTGAAGTGATCGATGCAGCGGCGTTCATTATAGATAGATGTATCATTATGGAATGCCTGTTGTGTCGGCCCACGGGAGTTTGTCACTTTCGAGTACCAATGAATTCATTTTAATGTGAAGGAGGGAAGCGAAGTGCCGAGAAGAGGTTCCATCGCCAAAAGAGATGTATTGCCTGATCCGGTGTATCACTCCAAAATTGTGACACGCCTGATCAACAACGTCATGTACGACGGTAAGAAGGGCGTTGCCCAGAAGATCGTGTACGGCGCATTTGAAATCATTCAGACCAAGACCGGCAAAGAGCCCCTGGAGGTTTTTGAAGCCTCGATGGAGAACATCATGCCGCTGTTGGAGGTCAAGGCTCGCCGTGTCGGCGGCGCCACTTATCAGGTGCCGATCGAGGTTCGTCCCGACCGGCGTCAGACCCTGGGTCTGCGTTGGCTGACCACCTACGCCCGCACTCGTTCGGAAAAGACCATGCGCGAGCGTCTGGCCGGCGAAATTCTCGACGCGCTCAACGGTACCGGCGGTGCCGCTAAGAAGCGCGACGATACCCATAAAATGGCCGAGGCCAACAAAGCCTTTGCCCATTACAGATGGTAAATCCAAGTTTTGCAAAATCTATATCTTTTGGCTTTTTAGCCACCGTTCAGCCTCGTAAGCCGGAGCGCTTGCAAGTTTCAAGGGTAAGGGTTGGGCTGAACCGACAAGGAAAAGGAGGACAATATGCCAAGACAAGTATCGCTTGAAATGACTCGCAATATTGGCATAATGGCTCATATCGACGCCGGTAAGACCACCACCACCGAGCGTATCCTGTTCTACACTGGTGTAAACCATAAGATCGGTGAAACGCACGATGGCGCGGCTACGATGGACTGGATGGAGCAGGAGCAGGAGCGCGGCATTACCATTACTTCAGCCGCTACCACTTGCTTCTGGAAAGGCCATCGCCTTAACATCATCGACACCCCTGGTCACGTTGACTTCACCGTTGAAGTAGAGCGTTCTCTGCGCGTGCTGGACGGTTCTGTCACCGTATTTTGCGCCAAGGGCGGCGTTGAGCCCCAGTCGGAGACTGTTTGGCGCCAGGCGGACAAGTATAAGGTCCCGCGTATGGCCTATGTCAATAAGATGGACATCATGGGCGCCGATTTCTATCGCGTTGTCCAGATGATGAAGGACCGTTTGAAATGCAACGCTGTTCCGATCCAGCTGCCCATCGGCTCGGAGGAGACCTTCACCGGCATCATCGACCTGGTGGAGATGAAGGCTTACATCTACACAAACGACCTGGGTACCAACATCGAAGTGACCGACATTCCGGACGACATGAAAGAACTGGCGGACAAGTATCATACTGAACTGCTTGATCATGTGGCCGAGATGGACGACGAATTGATGGAAAAATACCTGGGCGGCGAGGATCTGACCATTGACGAGATCAAGAGGGTCATCCGCAAGTCCACCATCGACAACACCATGGTTCCAGTGGTGTGCGGTACCTCTTACCGCAACCGCGGCGTTCAGAAATTGCTGGATGCCATCATTGATTATATGCCGGCTCCTACCGACGTTCCAGCCATCAAGGGCGTTAATCCGGACACAGAAGAAGAGGAAGAACGTCATTCTTCCGATACCGAGCCGTTCTCGGCTTTGGCCTTTAAGATCATGACCGACCCTTATGTGGGTAAGCTTTGCTTCTTCCGCGTCTATTCCGGTACCATTAATGCAGGATCCCCGGTCTACAATTCCAGCAAGGGGACAACCGAGCGTGTGGGCCGTATCCTACAGATGCATAGTAACCATCGTAAGGATATTGAGACTGTATACGCCGGCGATATCGCCGCTGCCGTGGGCCTCAAGAATACTACCACCGGTAACACCCTGTGCGATGAGAAGCACCCCATCATCCTGGAATCCATGGAGTTCCCGGAGCCTGTTATCCGCGTTGCCATCGAACCCAAGACCAAGGCCGGTCAGGAGAAGATGGGCATCGCTCTGGCAAAGCTGGCTGAGGAGGATCCCACTTTCCGCGCCTACACTGACGAGGAAACCGGTCAGACCATCATCGCCGGCATGGGTGAGCTTCATCTGGAGATCATCGTCGACCGTCTGCTGCGCGAATTCCGCGTAGAGGCAAACGTGGGACGTCCCCAGGTTGCTTATAAAGAGACCATCCGCAAAACTGTGGAAGTCGATCATAAGTATGCCCGCCAGTCCGGCGGCCGCGGCCAGTACGGTCACGTTAAGCTGCGTCTGGAGCCCAACGAAATGGGCAAGGGCTATGAATTTGTCAACGCCATTGTGGGCGGTGTTATCCCCAAGGAATACATCCCGGCTGTTGACCAAGGCGTCCAGGGCGCTATGCTGTCCGGTACTTTGGCAGGCTACAATGTTGTAGACGTTAAGGTCACGTTATTCGACGGTTCTTACCATGAGGTCGACTCCTCGGAAATGGCCTTTAAGATCGCCGGTTCTATGGCTTTCAAAGAGGGTATGGCTAAGGCTGACCCCGTTCTGTTGGAACCCATCATGAAGGTGGTCGTCATCGTTCCGGAGGAATACATGGGCGATGTTATCGGCGACGTCAACTCTCGCCGCGGCCAGATCCAGGGTATGGACGCCATTCCCGGCGGCCAGCAGATCAATGCAATGGTCCCGCTTTCCGAGATGTTCGGTTACGCCACCGACCTGCGTTCCAAGACCCAGGGCCGTGGCCAGTACTCCATGGAACCCAGCCATTATGCTGAGATCCCGAAGTCGGTTGCCGAAAAGGTTATTTCGGAGCGCACCAAGAAGCAGGACTAATCCTGTGAAAAAGCCAAAAAGTGCTTGAAATTTTAGCGCTAAATTGGTAGAATGGTATCCAAACACTGGTTGCCATCATAGATTCCAATTACGTGTAAGATAAAGGAGGAAATTCCAATGGCAAAGGCAAAATTCGAAAGAACGAAGCCCCACGTAAACATCGGTACCATCGGTCACGTTGACCATGGTAAGACCACTCTGACCGCTGCTATCACCAAGGTTTTGGGCCTGAGAGGTGAAGCTGCATTCGTCGATTACGACATGATCGATAAGGCTCCCGAAGAGAGAGAGCGCGGCATCACCATCAACACCGCCCACGTTGAGTATGAGACTGAGAATCGTCACTATGCTCACGTTGACTGCCCCGGCCATGCCGACTATGTTAAGAACATGATCACCGGTGCTGCT